>NZ_JAHGUP010000051.1 GCF_001989995.2 Vibrio anguillarum | reverse complement strand
TTCTATCTGTATTGATTGCTATTGCGGCTTCTTGTGCATTTATGTTGCCCGTTGCGACGCCACCCAATGCGATAGTGTTTGCCTCTGGACACATTAAGCAAAGTGAGATGATGCGAGTGGGTATGATGTTAAATATTGGCTTGCTGACCATGATTGCGATGTTGTTCTGGTAAGCTAAGCACAAACTACTTCAATACTAATGAGCTCTCAATTCAGAGAGCTCATATTGAGATGTTATTACTGTTGGTTAACGAATTCTTTAAAGCGTGCTTTCGTTTTCTCATCAGCCTTGTTGTACCAAAAATGCAGCATTTCTTCGGCGGCGTTTTGTACATTTCCTGACTGAGCTAGTTCATTTTGCAGCATAGCAACATCCGTCATTCCAATAGCCGCAATACCCCCTGCGCGATTATAGTCATTTGCTTCACGGATATAGTCACGGCCTACTTGATACCCTTCTTTAAGAAGGCGATCTTGCTTTATCTCTAGTGTTTGGCCTGCTTGGTCAATCAGTGACCATTGCATTGTTTTAATCTCTTTCTCTGCTCGATGTGCATCACGGTATTCAGGCATGGCAAAATTCAGTTTTGCATCCTTTGCGGTGAATGTGGCAATGACTGCATCGCTTTCGATAATCACGCGGTCATTCCCTTGCGTAAAATAAGGCGCGTATTTGAAGACGATTTGTTGTTCACCATCGGCCAGCTCAAGGCTTTTCGCTGAGGAAAATAGGCTGCCAGAAGTTTCGGGCTTCTGACCATTCACCGCTAATAAGTTAATGGTGTCTGGAATTTCAAGAGTGATATTAGCCAATACAGAGGCACTAAAGATCATGGTTAATGTACATAAAGCCGGTTTAATTAGGTTCATTATTTTATCCTTGCAAGCAATAGAGTAGAGGTTGCCGATAGTTGGTTGTAAAAGCAAGTTCTCAACGGCATAAGTGACTAATTTTCATTGAAATGTAACATCTTTAGTGCGAGGCATGCGTCATGCATTCGTCAATATTATCAGATCGTTAGTCACGTGATAATGTCATTCTATTAATTTTAAATTATGCCATTTAGTCTTCTTCAAAGGCCTTAATTAGCGTAAAAAATTAAACTTACCTGCTTTGCTTTGTCAAAATTCTGAATTCCTGACTCAGAATTGCTTTTAAGATGTAACACGGTGAATCCCCATAACAAAATTTTAACGATGACTCGAAAAGCGTTTTTATTTTTTTGCTAAAAAAAATAAGTCTTGTAAATACTGAAATGGATGTTCTTCAATGCCTTATCAGAAGAGCAGCTTGCTTAAATGTAAGTGAAACATTCAGAAATGAGAGATATAGGTATGAATCGTATTACTTTGTGCGCCGCAAGTATTGCAATGGCTCTTTCGGGCACGGCAATGGCAGCACCAGCAACCCCTAGCGTCGATGTCTATGGGTCGAATAATCTACAGTTTTCTAAAGTTGAATTAGCCATGGAAAGCACGGCTGGTTATAACCAAATGGTCAAATATTATGATCAAGCGCCGATTGCCGTTAAGTTTAACCAATGGAGTGGTACAACGGGCAACACGTATAAAATCTATTTTGATGGCGCACAGGTCGCGACAGGCCCAATCACTGGCAGCCAAACCACCGCAAACTTCAGTTATGCACAAGGTGGTGTTTACCAAATGGCAATCGAAGCTTGCGACGCGACAGGTTGCAGCAAAAGTGCACCCGTTGAGATAACAATTGCCGATACCGATGGCTCACATCTCAAACCTTTGGTGATGAATATTGATCCCAATAACAAGACTTACACGACCGATAAAGATACGGTGGTTGGAACCTACTTTGTTGAGTGGGGCATCTATGACCGGAAATATACGGTAGATAACATCCCGGCTGATAATCTGACGCATATTCTATACGGCTTCATTCCAATTTGTGGCCCTAACGAATCATTGAAATCCGTTGGTGGAAACAGCTACAACGCGTTGATGACCGCATGTAATGGGGTGAATGATTACGAAGTGGTGATCCATGACCCTTGGGCGGCCTATCAAAAGAGTTTCCCGCAAGCGGGTCACCAATACAGCTCTCCGATCAAGGGCAACTATGCCATGTTGATGGCGCTCAAACAGCGTAATCCAGACCTCAAGATCCTTCCTTCTATTGGTGGTTGGACACTCTCTGACCCATTTTTTGATTTTACCAACAAGGCCAATCGCGATACTTTTGTTGCTTCAGTGAAGAAATTCCTAACCACTTGGAAATTCTACGACGGTGTTGATATCGACTGGGAATATCCTGGAGGAGGTGGTCAAGCAGCGGATCGCGGTGACCCAGTCAATGATGGTCCTGCGTACATTGCGTTAATGCGTGAACTGCGTGCCATGCTTGATGAATTGCAATCGGAAACTGGTCGTACTTATGAGCTCACGTCAGCAATTGGTGTTGGTCATGACAAGATTGAAGATGTTAATTATGGCGAAGCCATTCAATATATGGATTACATCTTTGCCATGACTTATGACTTTTATGGCGGTTGGAATAACGTATTAGGCCACCAAACCGCGCTTTACTGCGGATCATTCATGCGCCCTGGTCAGTGTGATGGGAAAGGAGTAGATGAAAATGGCGAACCTTATAAAGGCCCAGCTTATACGGCGGATAACGGTATCCAGTTACTGCTAGCACAGGGTGTCCCTGCTAATAAGTTAGTCTTAGGTGCGGCTATTTATGGCCGTGGCTGGGAAGGGGTGATGCCGGCTTCATTAAGTGATCCAACCGACCCGATGACAGGGGTAGGTAACGGAAAATTGAAAGGCACTTCCGCGCAAGGCGTGTGGGAAGCGGGTGTGATTGACTATAAAGGCATCAAATCATTCATGTTAGGGGTTAATAATATCGGTATTAATGGCTTTGAATATGGATACGATGCACAAGCTGAAGCACCTTGGGTTTGGAATCGTACAACGGGCCAACTGGTTACTTTTGACGATAACCGTTCAATCAAAGCTAAAGGCGCCTATGCTCGAAACCTTGGTTTGGCCGGGTTGTTCTCTTGGGAGATTGACGCTGATAATGGTGACATCCTAAATGCGATGCATGAAAGCTTAGCAGGAGGAGGTACTACACCCCCCGCGAACCGCGTGCCCACTGCAAATGCAGGTGTTGATCAATCGGTGGTTGGTCCGGTGAGTGTTGTTCTTGATGGCGGTGCATCAAAAGACAGTGATGGTACTATTGTCAGTTACGTGTGGCAGCAAACGGCGGGCACGGCAGTGAGCTTAGTAAACGCTAATTCTGCACAAGCCAGTTTTGACGCGGCCGAAGTGGCACAAGTACAAACGCTGACGTTCAAGTTGACGGTCACAGATAACAAAGGCGCAACGGCTTCTGATGTCGTGACTGTAACGGTCAAACCTAAAGCAACTGAGCCTGTGAACACGCCACCAGTGGCGGTGACTACTGCGCCAAGCAATGCCAGTGCTGGTGAGGTTGTGGTGGTGGACGCTTCCGCTTCAAGTGACGTCGATCAAGACACCTTAACTTTCGTATGGGATGTACCTGCAGGCCTAAATGCAACCATTCAAGGTGCGAGTGTTTCGTTTGTTGCTCCTGAGTATACCCAAGACACCACGCTAAGCTTCACTGTAACTGTCAGTGATGGTAAAGCGGCGGCCTCTGCAAGTGCATCGGTTATCGTGGCGAAGAAAGATTCTGGTGGTGGTGACACTTGCAGTAACTTGTGGGATAAATCAGCGGTTTATACTGGCGGTCAACAAGTTTCTTGGGCTGGTAAAGTATGGGAAGCCAAGTGGTGGACAACTGGCGAAAACCCATCGACTACTGGTGTGTGGGGAGTATGGAAAGAGATTGGCCCTGCGAGTTGCCCAACAAGCTGATTGCTTTAATAAACCAGTTACCTCAATAAGCTAACGGGTTTTAATAAACTTTTTATTGCAAACAATGACTTCAAGCCTCGTTCTAACACGAGGCTTTTTTGTGCGTTTTTCTATGTTTTTTCATTCATCACTTGCAATTCAATATTTTTGCTTTAGTGTTATATGTGTGTATAACACCATATCGGTATAAAATTGTGACAGATTGGCAAGATAACCAACCCATATTCCGTCAGCTAGCCGACAAAATTACCGAGCAGATCCTACAAGGTATTTGGCTAGAAGATAGTGCGTTGCCTTCGGTAAGAACCGTTTCGGCAGATATGAAAATCAATCACTTAACTGTCATGAAAGGCTATCAACTGCTTGTTGACGAAGGCATTGTTGAAAAAAGACGAGGTCAAGGTATGTATGTCGCGAAAGGAGCGCTAGCGCAATTACAGGCGAAACAAAAGCAGCACTTTTTAGAGCAACAGATCCCAGAAATTGCACAAACACTCAAGCTATTGGCGATGCCGCTTGAGGATTTTATCAACCAACTACAACAGCATATTGAAGGTGACCAATGAATCCATTAGTCGAAGTCAACGGTGTATCTAAACAGTACGCAAAGCATGCCGAGTCGGAAGCTCTACAGAATGTGAGCTTTAAGCTCTACGCAGGACAGGTGCTCGGTTTGCTCGGACATAATGGTGCGGGCAAGTCGACCTTAATTAAGTCGTTGCTCGGTGCTCACCATTATCAAGGTGACATTTTGATCCAAGGCTTAAATCCGATTACGGAACATGCGCAAGTGATGGCGCATCTTTCCTACATTTCAGACGTCAATGTGTTGCCAGATTGGATGACGGTTAAACAAATTTTGCGTTATACGTCAGGCGTGCATCCCAGTTTCTCGTTAGACAAGGCCACGCAAGTCCTTGCACAAACCAACATTCGTTTATCAAGTAAAATTCGTACCTTATCAAAAGGGATGAAAGTACAACTGCATTTAGCCATTGTGATTGCCACCGATACCAAAGTGCTGATTTTGGATGAGCCAACTCTTGGTTTGGACCTAATCTACCGTGATACCTTCTATCGTCACTTACTCGAATGGTTCCATGATGGTGAGCGTGCCTTGATTATTGCTAGTCATGAAGTATCGGAAATTGAACATTTGCTAACGGATGTGCTGATCTTGAAGCAAGGTAAGGTCGTGCTGCAAGACTCAATGGAGGCGATTACACAAGGGTATTTTGTTCTAGAGGCCAGTAACGCACATCAAGACGTTATCCAAACCTATCGTCCTTTGGCATCTCAGCCAAGCTTGGGAACAACAAAGTGGTTGTTGACTTCAGAACACCGTCAAGCCGTTGAAGGGCTTGGTTCTATTTACAGTGTAAAACTTGCTGAACTATTTCTTGCCTTGCAGAAGGAGAACGCATAATGCACCCCAGTATTTATATGCTCGAAAAAGAGCTGATTGAAAACAAAAATGTTACGCGTATTCCTTTGTTTCTATTGGTATGCGGAACCCTATTGTTCATCAGTTTATTAATGAACAATACACTGCAACATAACTTGTTTTTTGAGATGGAATTTGGTGGCGACATCAGCGATGTCCATATCGAATTTGTGGATGATTTCAACACCTTTATCATCATGCTTGTTGGTTTTATTTCGCTAATGCTCAGTTCACTCTATTTCCCCAGAACATTCCGCAAGGAGCGTAAAGAGGGAAGCTCGATGTTCTGGCGCAGCATGCCAGTGACGAACAATATGACCCACATAGTGAAACTGGGGTTTGGCTTATTTGTAATTCCTGCGGTCTGTTCCGTGTTAGTCATTTGTGCGGACGTTCTGCTGTGGGGGCTTAACTTAGCGACAGAAAACCGTTTAGCCCTACTATTTGAACAACGTTCTCTAGGATATGCCGTTCAACACTGGTTGAATTACCTCAGTATCATGTGGGTGATTGCTGTGACGATGCTGCCATTAGCCTGCTTTACTTTAGTTATTTCACAGATATTTAATTCGCCGATCCTTGTGATGTTCGTGGGCGGTTTCGCGCTTAAATGGATCTCGATTGTTATGCTGAATTCTGACATTGTAGGGGAGTTTTACCACGCGATTTTCAACTTGCCGTTGCAGTTAATGACTTCTTCAAACATGTTCACGGCTTTCGAAGGTGCTGGTTGGGGTAATTTATTTGTGTATATCATGATTGGTATCGCCAGTTACTGGATTAGCCACAAGCTCTATAGTACTGATGAACTTTCATTGAAGTCACTGTTGACCCGATAAGTTTCTGGTTAAGCTTAATCCAAAAGAGAGCGTTTGTTCTCTTTTTTTTCGCCTACTTCCTGCGGTTACTATGGTGAGGATAGAAAAGGTTAGACCAGAAAAATTCACTCAAAATTAGAAGTTAGTTCCAAAGTGATGAGTAATCAACTCTCTGACTAACATGATATAAATGTGTTAAATGCACTATGCTATTTTGTAGTCCTTTGTGAGCAATGACAAAGACGTGGACCGCTTCAAGTTTTATTTCGAGGCTTGAAATTATAATGTCCAATTGATCGAGAATTCTATCGGTTTGAGTTAAATTACTATTACAAATAGGTCTACCTATGTTTAAAAAAATGTCGTTAAAAAACAAACTGGCTATTTCAGCCAGCGCTGCCATTATTCTTGGGGGATTACTCGTTGAAGTATTGTCGTATCGAGCTGCACTGGAGCGATTAGATATTGATGTTGAACAACGATTACAAAGTACCACCGCTTCTTATAATCAGTATGTGACGGACTGGTTACTGTCGAAAGAGCGTGCTTTAACCTCGCTGTCGCAAGATGCCGAGAAACAAGCCATCGTGACACATTTAAAACAAGTTCGAGATTCTGCAGCGTTCGACAACGTATTTCTTGCTTACCCCGACGGTTCGCAAAATAACGCCAATGGTGTCATCTTGCCGCCGGGGAACGATGATCCGCGCAAATGGGGCTGGTATACAAACGCTAAAGCAAACCCATCAAAAGTGTTTATGGATAACCCAACCGTTGCTGCGGCAACGGGCGCTAATGTGGTTTCATTAGGTAAGGCACTGAATTTACATGGCCAACAAGTCGTTTTAGGCGCCGACGTAGAAATTACTGACATCCTCAACAGCATGAAGCAAGTTATTTTGCCGGGTGAGGGGTATATGTTTATTGCTAACGATAAAGGCAATATTTTTACCCATAGTGATACTAAGCTGCTCAATAAAAGTGTTTCTGATCTGGGTTTAAATTTCGCTGATATCCGCCAAGCGATTGCGAAAAGCAGCGATTTATTGGTGGATATTCGAGGTGAGGAGTATGTTCTCTACGCCCGAAGCATCAACGGAACGAATCTTAGTACTGTTGTGGTCATCAATCACGATTCGCTCATCGCACCTTTATCTGAAGCTACCTTCAGCCAGCTCATTGTTACTGCCGTTGTGGTTATACTCTGTACTCTGCTGTTCAACTTATTGTGTAATATTTTGTTCCGTCCTTTGAATAATGTTTCTCAAGCGTTGGCACAAATTGCAAACGGTAGTGGTGACTTAACCCAACGTATTGAAGTAGAGAACAGCGATGAAGTAGGTGAATTGGCCAGAAACTTCAATACCTTTGTGGAGAGCTTACAACAACTTATTGGCCATATTCGTCACCAGTCTCATCAACTGGAAGCGCAATCAGAACATGGCGCGCATCGCGCTAATCAATCGGCATCAGAGCTTAGTCACCAGCAGCAAGAAATTGTGATGGTCGCTACTGCGGTTACTGAAATGGCGTCGGCAACGCAAGAGATAGCCTCTCACGCAGAGCAAACGGCAAGAGCAGCGCAAGACTCGGCAACCAGCACCAACAATGGACATGCCTTGGTGATTCATACCAAAGGCTCGATCAATAACTTGGCAAAATCAGTGAGTGAGGCCAGTGGCGTGATTGCCGCACTAAACCAACACGCGCAAGAGATTTCGACCGTACTGGCAACCATTCAAGGCATTGCAGAACAAACCAACTTACTTGCGCTGAATGCGGCTATTGAAGCTGCGCGAGCCGGTGAGCAAGGCCGAGGTTTCGCAGTGGTAGCAGACGAAGTCCGTGTGCTTTCTCAGCGCACCCATACTTCTACCGAAGAGATAAAATCAACCATTGATACCCTGCAAGAAACCACTAAACGTGCGGTATCGTTGATGCAAAGCAGCTCAACGCTCGCTGAGAACTCAGTGGAAGATGCCGATAAAGCATCCGGTGCGCTTGAAGAAATTAAAGCAGCGGTTGCCTTGATCAGTGATATGGCGACGCAAATTGCGACGGCAGCCGAAGAGCAAACGCATGTGACTAGTGAAATTACACAAAATGTTACTTCTATCAAGGATGTGACGGAGCAACTGGTCATTGGTGCAGAAGATAGCTTGAGCCAATCCAATGAACTGAAGCAGCAAGCGGAAGAGCTGAGTGCAAAAGTGGCGACATTTAAATTAGCGTAACGGTTGTTTCTTTCTTATTCAAAAGGCTCTGCGGAGCCTTTTTTTGATCAGATTGTTATGTTTTCTCACTTGGTGAGAAAGCAAGTCTGTTATTAATCTTAAATTCTCGATATATAAGAATCATAGTTGAGGCGTGGAATAAATGAGGCTAAAAAGAAAACATGAACGAAACGAAATTATCGGCCAGCCAAGTTAATGAAAAGTCACTGCAATTATTGATGCAAGTGGCGGTAAATGAAGAGCCAGTATCAGCGAAAACCTTGAGCGAACAATTGCAAGTTCCGCTGAGTAGTTTCTACCGACATCTGAAGATTTTGAAAGAGTGGAACTTGATCGAAGAGAGCCCACACGACAAAACGTTGATCATCGGTTCGGCGGCTCTACTTTTAATGCGCAGTTATGAAACGAGTCAACACAATTTAGATGCAGTCGATGCAGTGTTAAGTCGATTACAGAAACAGACAGGCGAAATGGCGGCATACATGGTTCCGGTGGGATACCGAGCCTTGTGCGTTAGCCAAAAAGAAAGTATGCAGGCACTTCGATGCAGCTTCGTCCAGGGTCAAAGTCAACCCCTGCTTCGAGGTGCCTCATCTAAAGTGATGTTGGCGTATTTACCCGCTCCGCGCTGTGAAAAAATTCTTCGTTATTTTGGTGAAGACCACCAAATGGAAAAATGGCAGACAGAGTTGGAAAAAATACGTCGTAATGGGTACGCCGTGAGCACGTCAGAAATTGATCCTGGCGTTTCCGGAATTAGTGCCCCCGTAATGAAAGGGAGTAAGTTGATCGGCGCAATTTCAGTGATGGCTCCAGCCCATCGTGTTGAAACCAACAAGCAGCGGATCATTTTACATGTATTACAGGCAGCAAGAGCGTTGCCACCAGAAAGGTAATTCATAATGCTAAGTTTATTCAAACGCTACCGTATGAGTCGTACACAGAGCCAACCCGCTTATCCATTCACGTTCATGACACTCTGTGAACAGATAAAGCCAATGTCTCAAGTAGAGTTTGAATTTGCTCAGCAGAGCCTTGAATTTGCATCAGATTGGCTCTATCAGCGTCAATCCACGCCTTGTTATTCTGATGCGGGACATATAGTCGTCAAAGATAAAAATGCCACCCGTTTTCAAGACACCTTGAGTCATCAATTAGCACTGAGCTCAGTGCCCGTCGTACTAGCGAATTGTCACGAAATGCTGCTCAATGCATTACCAGTGATGGCTTTTGAGAATGACGAAGTTGGTATTGTGAGTATCGGACATCATTTTGAGCTGAAACAAACGCTGGACCTACAAGTTGGCTCTGCATTTCATTTTGCACTCTCTCGCTATAACAATACGCGCCTATTTTGTATTGGAATTGATGAAATGCATCAATCCAACCAAGTGTGGGAGTATGCAGAAGATTTAGGCTGTGATTGGTTAACGCTGAATGAGTGTGGTTTTCGTCATCGTAATCAACTAAAAAGCCAATTAGGTCACTACATAGAGCATTGTGATCAACTGATCGTGACGATTGATTTAGCCTCTTTAGTTCCGGGAGTGGGGGTTGATGAGAACAACGCGTTAGATAACCAAATGGTACTAAGAACGTTAAGGCAATGTGCGCTTTCGGGCAAGGTAAAGCTTATCCAACTGGTGGGGGCGAAGGATAAATTGATTTATTCTAAGCAGACCAAAGAAATTTTAGATGAGCTATGTGCTTTATCGCCAGATGTAATCCACGCTGCGTAGTGACATATTGATTATCATATATACCAAACAAAAACCCCCATTTGTCTGGGGTTTTTGTTTTATGGAACTCAACTATTTGAAGTATGCTAAGTGTGTTGTTCGGTTTTTAGTATTAGGTTAATGAGCACTAAATTTGCTGAGTGATAATGAAGTGGCTTGTGCTTTCTGGAAGAGCTCTTTACTACAATCGCTCATCACTTTGCTGTCATTAAGCAGTTCGAGTGAATGTTGATTAAGATTGCTCAGTTGCGTTAGCAAATCTTCAACATGTGACAGTTGCTCATCAGATGAATTGACCGCTAAGTGGTTGGCGTTATTCGCTTGATTAACATCCTTGATCGCTTGGCTGACTAACTCGTTACTACTTTCAATAGCTTCAACGCAACTCATTGATGCATTGACACTTTCCCCCATGTAGCCGATCAAGTCTTTCGAAAAGTTACTAAGCACGGTAAGGATCTCTTCCACTTGGTTGGTTGAAGAGGATGTTTTTTCCGCTAGGTTACGCACTTCGTCTGCCACGACGGCGAACCCGCGACCATTCTCACCCGCGCGAGCCGCTTCAATGGCCGCATTGAGCGCAAGCAGGTTTGTTTGATCAGCGATCGTACGGATGATCTGTAAGATATCGGTGACTTTTTCAACCTGGGCATTTAGGCTCTCAGCGGTTTTTGCTGTTACTTGTGACTTTTCTGCTAGGTTTTTATTTTCACTTAATGCATGTTTAAGTTGTTGTTGACTTTCTTGCCCAGAAATAACGGCTTGTTGTAAAGACAGCGACGCAGTATTGATATTCTCAGTGACTGACGCAATGCTTTGCCGAGCACCTTCACCAATTTGTACTGATTGCGCAATTTCCCGCTGCTGACCATTGATATTGTGTTCTAGCTGCTTCACTTGTCGTTCAACAGCTTTCGTAACATCAGTGACATTGCAGATGTTTTGTTCAATAGGGTGGAAGGTGTGTTCCACTTTTTCAATGAACATATTGATTGCTGTGGCAAGGTCACCTAACTCGTTATCTTTGTTAAATGGAATTCGTTGCTTGAGGTCACACCGACCAGAAGCCAATGATTCACATAAGTTTTTCAGCTGATTTAAAGGATGCAGTAGAGCGCTCCTCAAAATAAAAAACAAGCCAATAAAAGTAATCAACACGAAGGTTATGCCAATTGAAATGGCCCATAGCCCCAGTTCCTTGGAAATGGCATTGACCTTGTCAAATTGCCACTGAGTGACTAAGTAACCCACCAATTTTGCTTCCTTGCCCGACGTTAATGGGTTGATGATGATCACGTGTTGTGTGCTTTGTTCAATAATGATGGCGTTGGTTGATGCTTGGGTCAGCGCATTTTTTATATTGACTCCGCTAGGAGATACGGACTTCTCATTTAATTGATAGAATAAAGATCCATCTGCAAGGAAAACCGCTATATGTTTGAGTTCTTTATTGCTGCTATCGACAGCGACTTTAACCCGCTCTTCCAAGCTCTCTACTTTGTTAAAGCGCACCGAAGTGGCGACGTTTTCAGCTAGAGAAGCCGCCATTTGTTGATAAGTTTGAGCGCTCAGCGAGTACATCACTGTGGCACTTTTCGACCATAGAGCATAGGAAATAGCAATCAGCGATACAACGCTAAGTAGCGACGCACTTGCCACTACCAACCGACTAATACTAAGTCTCATATAGAGTAATCCTGATCAATGAGTTAAAGAGCTTCTACGTTAACGCCGATGGTGATGGCACCAATCACTTTCCCTGAGCTAGGGTCAACCATGCTGTGGCTTATCTGTGACTGAAACATTTGGGTCGACTCATCTTCTTCTATCTCACCAATTAGATATGCGCTTGGACCTTTAAGGTAGGTGTCTTGCCACTTTTCCTCATCTCCTTGCCAGTAGTCAGAAGTAATCTCGCTTTGGGCGACATTCAGCCCTTTGTTATCCATAGCAAAGATCTCCGTAATTAGCCCGTTGCTAGCTTGTTGAATCGATTTAAGTTCAGAAGATGCGGGGGAAGAGAGCAGTTTGTTGATCAGTGGAGCATCGGTTTGGCCCACTTGGCTACGCCAATCCTTGTCGAGTTGATCAATTTGCATTTGAGTTAGGTTAGCGTGTTGAGCGTTTTGAGCATTAATGGCTTGGATTAAAACGGGATTAGCAATGATTTCAGCCACCTTGGTATCAATGAAGTTTTTTAGCGCCCCTTCAAACTCATTAGCAAAGGAGGAAAAGGAGAAACAAGCGATCAGGCAAATAAAATATTTCATAACAGACTCCAGTCGAGTTAGGTATTTTGCGTTGTGTATAAGGTATGTAGTGATCTTAGATGTTCATATTCATCCATATGCACTTTGAGCCTAGTTTAAGAATAGAAAACTGTAAAAAAATAGGTGTGATTTGAGCGCATGATCAAATGAATATTCATCTCTTGCCAAACAAAACAAAAAACTATCCGTTTTGACAATTGACAAGCTTGATGGCGGTGCCGGTTGTATTGTTTTCTCGACGAGGTCGGTTAGAAAATATCGATTTGGAGTGATACTTGTGGTGACCCAGCTGTGCTGAATGGCTTATTTAGCTAACGCATAGATTTTATTTTTTAACTCACTGTCACCGTTAAGCAATGTAAATTTAACTTATTTGTCACGATAGACCGCTAAGCTGCTTGCAAAATCCAATAACAAGACAAGTAAAGTCAAGGAGCAAACATGTGGAAGCGTGAAGAGCAAGAGTCTCAATTTAGTGAAATGATCGAAGCGAGACTCTCTCGCCGCCGTTTTATGGCGGGTAGTGCGGCAGTCAGTGCAGGCGCGTTTTTATCTTTAAATCCAGTTGCTAAGGCTGTGGCGGCAAAGTCGAGCTCTTCACTGCTCAATTTTGAAGCCATTCCTGTCTCAACGGCAGATGCCATCGTTGTTCCTAAAGGGTATAAAGCGACCCCGTTGATTTCATGGGGTGACCCCATTTCTGTTGATGCTCCTGAGTTTGACCAAAGTGGTAAACAAGATTCACGAGCACAAGAGCTTCAATTTGGTGATAACACTGATGGCATGAGCTTCTTCCCAATTTCGGATGATCGCGGTGTACTTGCGATTAATAATGAATACACCAACTACGAATACTTGTTTGATCACAAAGGTAAATCGATGACAGCAGATGATGTGCGTAAAGCGCAAGCTGCGGTCGGCGTTACTGTCGTTGAAGTGATGAACAAAAATGGCCAGTGGACGGTTGACCGCGCAGGGAAGCGTAACCGTCGTATCACGGCAAACACACCAATGTTGCTCACAGGGCCAGCTGCAGGCCATACGCTAATGAAAACCGCCACTGATCCTAAGGGCTTAAATCCACTGGGAACTTTTAACAATTGTGCGAATGGTCAAACGCCGTGGGGGACATACTTAACGTGTGAGGAGAACTTTGATGATTTCTTTGGTAGTAACCAAGATGGCGTGAAGTTAACGGCTGATCATAAGCGTTATGGTATTGAAGCCAAACCCAGTGATTATCAGTGGCACCAACATGATGAGCGTTTTGACGTTGCGAAAAACCCCAATGAGCCAAACCGCTTTGGTTGGGTAGTGGAAATTGATCCGAACGATCCAACATCGACGCCACTTAAACGCACGGCGTTAGGCCGTTTCAAACATGAAAATGCGGCGCTTACTCTCAACAAAGACGGCCATGCTGTGGTCTATCTGGGGGATGATGAACGCGGTGAACATCTATACAAATTCGTTTCAAAAAATCGCTACCAAGTTGGTAACGATGCGGCGAATCGCAATTTATTAGAAGAAGGAACCCTCTTTGTCGCTAAGTTTGATATGAATGAGAAAGAACTGAAAGGCTCGGGAAAATGGCTTGAACTGACCTTTGGTAAAAATGGTTTAACGCCAGAAAATGGCTTTAAGGACCAAGCAGAAGTGATGATTTTTGCTCGCCGCGCAGCGACTCAAGTGGGTGCTACGACAATGGATCGTCCTGAATGGGTTGCGATTCACCCTGATAATAAGCACGTGTTCTGTACACTGACCAACAATAAAAACCGAGGTAAAGAGGGGCAGCCTGTTGGTGGTCCTAACCCTCGCGCTAAGAATAACTATGGCCAGATTCTGCGCTGGATGCCAGCCAATGAGGATCACACTAGCACTGTGTTTGCATGGGATCTGTACTTGATTGCGGGCAACCCAACGGTACATAAAGGCGATCTCTATGCGGGCAGCGACAATATCTCAGCAGACAACATGTTCAACAGCCCAGATGGTATCGGCTTTGACAAAGCGGGTCGCTTGTGGATTCAAACCGATGGCAACTATTCCAACAAAGGGGATTTTGCCGGGCAAGGCAACAACCAAATGTTGTGCGGGGATCCAATTACTGGTGAAGTAAAACGTTTCCTAACTGGGCCGATTGCTTGTGAAATAACAGGGTTAACTTTTTCACCGGATCAAAAAACCATGTTTGTTGGCGTTCAACACCCTGGGGAAGATGAAGCGCCATCGCATTTCCCATACGGCGGAACCACCAAGCCGCGTTCGACCATTATGATGATCACTCGTGAAGACGGCGGGGTGATTGGCGCATAAGCCCTGATCATTTCCTCTGAAGGGAGCTGCGGCTCCCTTTTTAACATTCTTGCTGTCGGTCAACGCTGCTGCCATCATCCATTCACGGTCTTGGAGTCTCCTATCTTGCACGAAAGAAGACGTTGTTTCGGTTAGGCAGGACATGGTCTGGTTTGCCTTTCCTACACGTTATGTATGAATTCTTTGTGTCAGGAAAATAAGTAAAAAGGGTGAGATCGGGGCGATTATTTTCCCTCAAATTGACAATTGCTTGATACGTTCTTTGCGTGTCGTCCGTTATTATGCTGATCTTCAATAATCCAGCGGTGTCTATTGAGCGTGAAAAAGCAAATCCAAATGAAAAAATCGGGCTTAGTACTCTTAGCCTTGTTCTCGTTGCTGTTAGTTCCCATCTCATTGGTTGGGTCTTCGATTGATTTGACCACGCCAGTGAGCGAGGGCGTCGGTGCATTTTTTACCTATTTAACCGATTCGGCTGGTTGGCAAGGTTTTGGCTTTACCTTTGCTTTGTTGGCTTTTTTGGCAACACGGACAGCGACTTCCCGCATTGAACTGCTTAACCGCATTATTCAAATTGGCTTGTTATTGGTGATTGGTATGGCTGCCAAAACGGGTTTAAAACATCTGACAGAGAGCCCTCGTCCATACACCGAATTAATGACGTATGAGTTACTTATCCCAAACCCTGCGCATTTTTATAAATTGAGTGAATTACAAAAAGAAAGTGTGATGACCGACATCGCAACCCAAGTCAGTGACTGGCGTTTACGTCATTGGCAGGGTGAAAAGGATTATTCATTTCCTTCTGGCCATACGATCTTCGCTGCTATTTGTCTGGCTTTCTTTGGTGGCCTGTTTATTGAACAAAAGCGCTATATTTTTGCGGCGGGTCTACTGCTTTGGGCCTGTGGGGTCTCCTTTAGCCGCTTATGGTTAGGGATGCATCGTCCGGTTGATTTATACGGCTCCTTGCTGTTTGTCAGCATGATTTACCTTGTGATACCCAAAGTGTATCCCTTAGATCATCCTAAATTAAAACCGTTATTAACGCGCCTTCATCTCTGTTAACGGGTCACGAGTCATCATAAAAAAGCCAGCACATTTAAACGTGCTGGCTTTTTTGTAATCACATTCAATCACATAAGTAACGGCAATCAGGCAAAGAAGGAGGAAGCCACACCAATCAAACCACCGAATACTCCACCCCAAACAACCAACCAGCCAAGGTGCTGTTTAATCATCTTCTGTACCATCTCTTTCACCAATTTAGGCGTGAGTTCATTGAGACGTTGATCGATGATGTTTTCGATGTTAGCGGTGATCTCTTCAATCATCTCAGGAGCTTCTAACTGCTCTTTGAGCGCTTGTTTAACGCTATCGCTTTGGCTGATATCAATCATAGATTGCTGCATTTTTTCGACAAACGGTTGCTTGAGTGGTTGTAGCGCGTCGGTTCCACCAAACATCGCCAGCATGCCGCCAAATGGAGAGTTTGCAATCACTTCGACCAAAGAATCAAAGGTTGGGTTGAAGTCAACTTTGGCAATCACAGGCTCAAGATCCAACGTTTTACTGCCCGTCATCTCTTTACTGAGGAAGCGGTCAATATTGGACTGGGTGAAAAATTGCTCCATCATCAGGCTCTTGATTGCGGTTTTGAACTCTTCAAAGCGAGCAGGTATCACACCCGAGCCATAGAGTCCTGGCACTTTTTCAAACAGCATGTGAATCGCAAGCCAGTTGGTGATTGCGCCAGAGAAGGCAAATAAGCCCGCATACAGCGCAATAGTGTTATCCAGTTGATAGCCCGCTGCAAGGAGCGCTAGCGCAATGATATTAGTGAGTAAGCTCTTGTTCATAATCCAAATCTAGTTAAATAAAGGGAATGGGCGAATTCTAAGGAAAAAGAGTGAATTGTGGAAGCATCAACGGAGCGCAAACTCCGTTGATAAACCATTAAGCAATCTCAACGTCGTCGCAACCGATAAAGCCACCCGTTTGGTGCGCCCATAGGTGTGCATAAATGCCGTTTTGAGCGATCAACTCTTGGTGTGTGCCTTGCTCAACGACGTTACCTTTATCGAGTACGATCAACCTGTCCATTGCGGCAATGGTTGATAAACGGTGAGCAATGGCAATCACGGTTTTGCCTTGCATCAGCTCATTTAAGCTCTCTTGAATTGCCGCTTCCACTTCGGAGTCGAGTGCGGATGTGGCTTCGTCGAGTACCAACAGTGGCGCATCCTTTAACAGCACGCGGGAAATAGCAATTCGCTGGCGCTGGCCGCCAGACAGTTTTACGCCGCGCTCGCCCACTTGCGCATCATAGCCTAGGTTACCAAATGGGTCGGTGAGTGTTTCGATAAACTCATGTGCGTGTGC
The DNA here is from genome assembly GCF_001989995.2 of Vibrio anguillarum. Taxonomy (GTDB): domain Bacteria; phylum Pseudomonadota; class Gammaproteobacteria; order Enterobacterales; family Vibrionaceae; genus Vibrio; species Vibrio anguillarum. The sequence continues at coordinate 52,028 of NZ_JAHGUP010000051.1, read as the reverse complement.
CTGTCGGGTGGCTTGCAGCAGTTGTTCTTCACTTGCATCAGGGTTGCCATACAAAATGTTATCGCGGATCGAGCGATGCAACAGTGAAGTATCTTGCGTCACCATACCAATTTTGCTGCGCAATGAATCTTGGGTGACCTCATTGATCGCTTGCCCATCGATACGAATTTGCCCACCTTCAACATCATGAAAACGAAGCAGTAAATTGACTAAAGTCGATTTTCCAGCGCCAGAACGCCCTACTAAGCCCACTTTTTCACCCGGTTTAATGGTCAGGTTTAAATGGTTAATAACGCCTTTATTCTCGCCATAGTGGAAACTCACGTCATCAAATTCGATGCCACCTTGTGCAACCTGCAACGGTTTTGCGTTGGGTTTATCTTCAATGGTGATCGGTTTCGAGAGGGTTTTCATGCCATCCACGACTGTGCCCATGTTTTCAAAGAGTGCACCGACTTCCCACATGATCCATTTCGACATGCCATTAATGCGCAATGAAAGGCTGATCGCAATCGCGATTGCACCAATACTGATGGCACTCTGCATCCATAGATAAATCGAAGTCGCCGCAATCACGAACACCAAAATATAGTTGGCGAGTTCAACGCACAGGTTAAAACCAGTCACTAAACGCATTTGGCGGTGAACCGTGTCTAAAAAGCTCTCCATGCCTTGTTCGGCATAGTCGGTTTCTCGGCGGGTGTGTGAGAACAATTTGACCGTGGCAATATTGGTGTAGCTATCAACAATGCGCCCCGTCATGGTTGAGCGAGCATCGGCTTGTTCTGATGCTACTTTTTTAAGCTGTGGTACAAAGTGAAGTTGAATACAAATGTAGGCCGCGAGCCAGACGAGCATCGGCACCATTAAACGCCAGTCTGCTTGCGCCAACATCACCACAATCGCAGTGAAATAGACTGACACATAGACAAACACATCCAAGGTCTTCATCACTGTTTCGCGGATGGATAACGCCGTTTGCATTACTTTAGTGGCAATTCTTCCCGCAAAGTCATCTTGGTAAAAAGAGAGGCTTTGTTTGAGCAGATAACGGTGCGCTAACCAACGGATCGACATGGGATAATTGCCGAGCATAGTTTGGTGGATCAACAGTGAATAGATGCCAATCAAAAGTGGCATGATCACGAGTACTAAAATAGATAAACCGATCAAGGTGTCTCGGTTCTCAGTTAGGAAAGTCTCTGGGTTACTGGATGAGAGCCAATCCACCAGTTGGCCCATAAAACCGAACAGTGATACTTCAACAACGGCAATTAACGTGCTGATTAACGCCATTAAAATGAGTGGTTTTTCAAAGCCGCGCGTGTAGTAACGACAAAAGGCCCATAAGGTCGCAGGAGGCTGTTTGGGTTCCTCTTTGGGAAAGGCTTGGGTAAAGCTTTCAAATTTTTTATACATCGAAAATCCTTATGCCAATTCTCGCTAAAGTATGAGAGACCAAAAGCCTAGAACGCGAGAATCTAACGTTGAACTCCTATAAGGGGAGCAAATGATGGAGTAAGCCGAACAGAAGTATAACGAAATCACAACATAAGTGGCGGATTACTTTTCGCGCTTGGCTCTAGAAAACGGCGCCTGATTAATACGGTGGTCAATGCAGCAAGCATCGGCTCGAATGGTCAGTAACGTCCATCGGGTGAAAAAGTGAAGTGAGTTAAATATCGTTATCGACGATAAGAGAACCATCAACGAGTTGCGCTACTTTTAAGTGAGTTTTTACTGTGAATATTTTTTGAATAAGGGTGAATATTTTTAGGTGTGATGGGGATTTTGCCGTAATTTTTAATGTGAAAAGTAGTTTTCTCAGTAATTAATAGGAGTTATTCGATGAAATAACCCAAAATTCAGTCAATGTTATTTTAACATTATGCTTACAATTGGCCTAAAGTGAGTAGAAGGGAAAGTTTCTATGATGTTGCAGGAACAAGTGATCACACAGCCAGCCGTGAATACGGTGCAAAATGCCAATTGTGTCGTAATGGTGCCGCCAAAAGAGTTCAAATTTAACGCTCAAACGGCGCAAGATAATGAATTTCAACACCAAGTTGCATTGAGTACCGAACAAGTTCGCATCCAAGCCATGGCCGAATATCAAAGCATGGTTGAGACACTGCGTCTCGAAGGCGTGCAAGTGGTGGAGTTTGATTACCCATTATCTGAAGTGGAAACGCCAGATGCCGTCTTCCCTAATAACTGGTTTAGCACTACGCCAGAGGGAACCTTGTTTACCTTTCCGATGGCTTGTAAAAATCGACAGCAAGAAGTGCGCCCACAAGCGTTGATCGAAACCCTTACTTTGTCAGGCCGCAAGGTATTGGCGCAAGATTCGTTGCTCGCGTATCAAGACCAGCAGGCTTATCTTGAAAGCACCGGTGTGATGGTGATGGATCACCTTAATCGAACCATCTATTCGGCGTTGTCACAGCGCTGCGACCGTGAAGTGCTAGAGGAGTACGCTAAACGTATCGGTTATGATCGCGTGGTCTCTTTTCAAACGGCGTTGCCTTCAGGCCAACCGGTTTATCACACCAATGTGATGATGGCGGTTGGTGAAGCATTCTGCGTGATTTGCGATGAAGTGATCCCGGAGTTTGAACGTCGTTTTGTGGTTAAATCACTGGCTAAAGATAAACAGATCATCTCAATTTCACTTGAGCAGATGAACTGTTTCTGCGGCAACATTTTACAATTAGAAACGGCGGCAGGGGATAAAGTGATCGCTATGTCACAATCGGCGTTTGATGCCTTTTCGCCGGCGCAGCGTGCGCAGCTAGCCAGTCACGGTAAGTTACTGCCGTGTAATGTGAAGACCATTGAGGATATTGGCGGTGGTTCGGTGAGATGTATGTTAGGGGAAGTGTTTTTGCCTGCTATTGGCTAAGATTGATGTACTCAACGCCATTTTTGCCATTTTTCTTCACCTGATACATTGCTTGGTCGGCCAATTCATATAAGGTTTCAAAAGTATGCATTGAGGTTGTGAATTGGCAAACACCAATACTAAAGCCAATTTGCACTTCTCCATGACTTAATTTTAGTGGTGAATAGGCTTTGGTTAGCAAACTGTCGATAAACTGCTTTAACGTTTCTGTGCTTTGATTGATGCACAATAGGACAAACTCATCGCCGCCCAAACGAGCAATCGATGATGGTTGAGGCGCATTTTCTTGAAGCCATTGAGAAACTTGGAGCAGCACGAAATCCCCAGCTTGGTGCCCAAGATGATCATTGACGGTTTTAAAGTCATCCAAATCGATAAAAATCAGTGCCGCAGAGTGTTCGACAAGATCATTCATCTCGTCAAACTTAGTTTCTAACGCCTTTCGATTTAATAGGTTGGTCAATGGATCTTGCGCGGCGAGTTTGGAGAGTTCTAATTCATAATGTTTTTCATTGGTAATATCCGTGTGGGTGCCCATCATGCGCAGCGGCTTTCCATTCTCATCATATTCAACGATTCGGCCGCGATCCGACACCCAGCTTTGACCTCCATCTTTGCGGATCATCCGGTGTATGACCTGATAGGTGTCAGCCTTGCCATTCAAATGGTCCTCAAAAGCGCCCACGGCTAAGTCATAATCATCGGGGTGGAGTTTGCTTTTCCAAATATCGACGGTGGCGTCTAGCTCGTGTGATTGATAGCCAAGCATATCACCCCATTCTCTATTGAATATTTTAAGGGTTCCGCTAGGAATGTGTTGTTCCCAAAGACAAAGTCCAGTGCCTTCTAGCGTTGTATTCAGTTTTTCTTCAAGAGAGCTGTTTTCTTTTTTGAGATGCTCAACTTGCTCTTCAAGCTGCTTGATTCGTTTTAAGTACTCTTCCATAAACCGTGATGAACCGAGTCTGCATTTATGTCGAGTGTGCCACAGTTTGCCGATGGATTCACAAGGTTGTTGATATCTTGTTCAACATACATCTCATTTTTTCCCGTGGGTCACAAAGCTTATTTGGTTTGAATAAATTTGCTGTAGGTACTGACTCGGCCGTTGATGTACTCAATACCGCAGTGAATACTGTGTTCGTTATTGCCAACAATCTGATATTCGACAATAAATTCACCGCTGATCACTTTGATAAATAAGAAACCGTCGATGACTTTCCATAATCCTTGCAGTGTTTTTTCACCAAACAGATCTCGCTCGACCAACGTGCCATTCGGCTTTAAATGCAAAGCGGAAGAAAAACCGTCTACATTCACTTTTACCCAAGTATGCTGGTGAGCCTCAAAGCTTAATATTTTGCGTCGACACTTAACCCATTCTGCCAGCGCTTGCTCTTGGGTTGGGGTGAGCGTAGGGAGCGCTTCCATTTCTAAAAGGGTGTGATGCTTTTCATACCAGAAGAGTTGTAAGTGAAGTAATTTCATTGGTTCTCAGAGTGTTATGCATCGGGGCGTTATCAAAAAGCAACTCTGCGCGATTGTGTTGGTGATGTCAATATTTGCCAAGAAAAGCTACCGCGCTCACGGGGGAGAGGGCGCGGCATTATCCAATATGAGGATGAAGGATGCATAAAAGATGCACCCGAGCACAATTTATAGGTTGAATAAATGAGCTATAGGTTGAATAAACGAGGCGAATCAGCGGCATCGCAGGCTTGATTTAGCCGATGTTGCGCAACACGAATATTGTGTTTCCAATGTTCATCTTGCGCCCACATTTCGATCACCATAGGTACAACACAGTTTGCCTCTTTCAGCGTTTGGGAAATAGCATCGAAATTGACTTCTCCTTCACCAATCACCAAGTCTCGAAATTGGCCCGTGGAACTAGAGGTGACGCAATGAGTATCTTTAAGGTGGATCTGAGTAATGTGTGGCATACCAAGTGCCAATTCAGTACACACATCGTAGTTCCAACCTGAAATGTTGCCTACATCTGGATACGCCATAAAATAGGGGGAGGGTACTTGCCGCTTTAGAATTTCGAACTTACTGAGTGAATTAAGATAGCTGGTATCCATGATCTCCACTGCCAGCATCACGCCAGCACGCTCGGCCAATTTGGCGGCAAGCTGCATGCCTTCAATGAAACGTTGATGAGTTTCTTTATTAGCGGGTTCGTAATAGACATCATAGCCTGCGAGTTGGATGGTGCGAATGCCCAGTTTGTAAGCTAAGGTAATCGCTTTCTCCATGTGCAGAATGGCTTGCTCTCTAATGGCGGGGTCTGACGAGCCAAAAGGAAACTTACGGTGCGCACTTAGGCACATCGATTGTAGCGGGATTTGGTATTGCTCACACCATCTTCGTAGCTGATAGATGGTTGCATCATCCCAGTCTAAGCGTTGACGACGTTCATCCGACTCATCGACGGATATCTCTAAAAAATCAAACCCCAGCTCTTTCGTTGTGGCGAGCTTTTCTTCCCAACTGAAATGATTGGGGAGCGCTTTTTCATACAACCCGATACGTTGGCGTGGCAAATGTTGATACATACGGCCTCCTAGCACCAAAAACGATCGATTTGACTGCGCAGTGCTTCGGCAGTGACGCGACCTTTTTCACCGACCAATGCACGCCCCGCAATGAAGGTTTTGGCCTTAATGCCTTCAAATAAATAGAGATCTTCTGGCACGATGCCACCTGTGATGGAAAGTTCAAGCCCCATATCGGATAGAGTTCGCATCTTCTCAACATCTTCGCTTGTCCAACCAATACCGGCCAGTTCGGCATCTCTTGAACGGTGATAAATGGCTTGAGTGATACCAAGGTCAATCCACGCTTGTGCATCAGCAAAGGTCCAGTTGCCGTAAATTTCGATTTGGATTTCGCCATCCAGTTCATCGGCGACTTTCTTACACGCACTGATGGTGGCGATATGCGCTGCGGCAGAAACGGTGATCCAATCCGCGCCAGCTTCAAATGCCATTCGCGCTAAAATAGCGCCGCCATCGGTGGTTTTCATATCGCACACTAGAATATGGTCAGGGTGATTATGGCGTAACGTTTTGACGGCCTTCATGCCTTCAGCAAAGGCGAGGATGGTGCCGACTTCGATGACATCCACAAAGCTTGCTACGTTTTTTGCCACTTCGATGGCAGAAATAAGGTCAGTTTGGTCGAGAGCGATTTGGATCATTGGTTTAGTCATGAGAGTTATCCTTGAATTTTGTCACGGATCAAACGGGCGAGCCCGTCGTGATTGTTATCGGTTGTACAAATCAGTTTGGCGTGGGATTTCACCGTATCGTCGGCATTGAGCATCGCCACACCGAGCCCAGCGTAGTCGAGCATTGAAATGTCGTTATGGTTATCGCCGACAGCCAACACGTGATTAGCGTGGTAGCCAAGTGATTGCACATATTCAGCCAAGCGCTGACCTTTACTGTTGCCTTTGGCAGCGAAGTCGACGCGATTCGACCATGAACGCTCACCGTTGAATGTTTCTTGTACCCAAGCTTGTTGGGCAAGACGTTCAACGGAACTCGGTAGCCCTTCAACCACAAATTTCCAAATAAACGTTTCTTGCTCGACGCGGTGACGAAACGAGTCAATTTGCTCGATTTTGGGCTGTGCTGTTGGTGGGTACTGGTTAGCCCATTTTTCCAACGCTTGCATGTAGGCGATTGGGCTACGCTTGGAATAGGTCATCGCGTCGGTCACATACATCACCAGTTTCATTTGAAACTCTTTAGCCAAAGCGAGAAAGGTCAATGCATCTTGCTTGGTGATGGCATTGTGCTTGAGCACTTTTTCATTTTGGTAGTCATACACATAAGTGCCGTTACAGCAGATGATGGGGGGTGTAAGCCCCAATTCTTGATAATAGGGTTTAGCCGCCGTGTGGTGACGGCCTGTCACGATCACCACGTGGCAGTGTTGCTGCGCCTGTTGAATCGCTCGCTTTAGCTGAGGATGAATGGTGTGTTCATCAGTCAACACCGTGCCATCAAGGTCGAGCGCGAGAACTTTATACATAGCCGCTACCTTTGGCCGTAGTAAGCGTTATCACCATGCTTACGTTGATAGTGTTTATCGGATAATTCCGGTTGAATTTTGATGCCACTGTTGAGTGAACGAGTCGCCAGCGCCATGGCGGAAATCTCTTCCAAGACGACAGCGTTATGAACGGCATCGTTAGCATCTTTGCCCCAAGAGAAAGGAGCGTGCCCGGCGACAATCACACTTGGCACCGCCATCGGATCAATGCGACGATGTTTGAACTCTTCGATGATCACAAGGCCGGTATTTTTCTCATACTGGCCAGCGATTTCATCGCAAGAAAGTTTGCGTGTGCAGGGGATGTCACCGTAAAAATAATCGGCGTGAGTGGTTCCTAAAGCGGGAATGTCAATGCCCGCTTGCGCCCAAATAGTGGCACTGCGCGAATGGGTGTGTACCACGCCGCCAATCTCTGGATAAGCTTTATAGAGTTCGAGGTGAGTGGCGGTATCACTGGATGGATTAAGTGTGCCTTCCACAATCGCGCCGTTAAGGTCAACGATCACCATGTCATCGACTTTCATCACATCGTATTCTACGCCGGAAGGTTTGATGGCGATGACGCCCTTCTCGCGGTCTATTTCTGATACATTGCCCCAAGTAAAAGTGACTAAACCGTATTGGGGAAGCTTAAGATTTGCCGCAAATACTCGCTGTTTTAGTTCGCTATACATGGCATCCTCACTCGACCAATTGCGCCGCTAACGCTTCATCAATCACTTGGTAAACATCCTGCGCGGTACGACAACGGCGCAGTTTATCGAGATCAACGCCAGTCTCGCTCTCTTCATCATCCAGCACTTGGGTTACTTCCATTAATCCTTCCATATGCTGATCAGACGAGCTACCAGCCAAGGTGATCAGCACATCGACCGGTTCATCTTCGCCGTCAAAATAGACAGGCGTTTGTAGCGTCACTAAAGCAAAGGCGGTTCTGATCACGCCATTTTCAGGACGAGCATGAGGCAGGGCAAGATTAGGCGCGATGACGATATACGGGCCTAATTGTTCAACGCTGCTGATGATGGCATCGTGATAGCAGGGGTGGATGGCTCCTGATTTGATCAGCCTATCCGTACCGATTTTGATCGCCTCTTGCCAAGTGCTCGCCTGTGCATTTAATTGGATGGAATCATTGTCGATCAGTGATTGTTTCAGTCCCATGGTTCTATCTCCAGAGTGGGTGCCAGTGCGTCTGGCACCTATTGTTGTTTTTGTACTTATCGTTTTGTAGTAAATAGCTATTTCAAAGTGACAAAGTTTTTATCGATGATATCGAGTAGCTCATCACCAAAAGAGTTCGGATTCAGCATGTTTTGTACGCCGAGCACAAACTTGCCTTCTCCGGGCTCCATCTCACCAGAGAGATGTTTTGATGAGACGATGATGTCGGTGGTGGCGAGCTTAGATTTATAATCAGACACTGCGCAAGAATCCATCACATGTGGAATGCCTTTTTTCTCCAGATACTTACCGATTTTCATCTTCATCATCATTGAGGAGCCTTGCCCATTGCCACACACGGCTAAAATGCTGACCGGGCGCACGCCATCACTGACTTTCAGTGCTTGTTCGACGGCGGCGATGACTTCTGGATCGTCACTGATGTTTACCAAACCTTGTGCATCTTCCTCTTCACGCAGTTTTTTAGAGGCGAAGAACATGTACACACCAGCCAATGCAATCAGCACAAAGAAGAACAGTTTTGAGACGGATAAGCCTTGCATGATCGGTGGGAAGACTAGCGCCCAGTCGGCCATGCCCATCCAGCCACTGAATTCGGTGCCGTATTGGTTGAAGATGTGAATTGCCCATGCTGAGCCAACGACTTCGATGATACCCATCACAAAACAGATCTTCATGACCGCGCGCCAGCCGCCAAAGTGGTTGGCAAAAACACCAATGGTTGCGTTGGAGAAGAACATCGGGATAAAGCCGGGAATGATCATGATCGGTGCATCAAAAGCGAGCATGGCCAGCACCGCCGTAAATTGACCAATCGCGCCCCACATAAAACCAAACACCATGGCATTAGGTGAGAACGCGTAGATAGCGGCGCAGTCAATGGCTAAAACCGCGTTAGGAATGACGCGCTCTGAGATACCTTTAAAGGCTTCAGACAGTTCGGCAACGAACATACGCACACCCGCTACGATAACTTGAATCGCTACCGCAAATTTAAGGCCAGTTTCCAGAATGTAGATAGACCAATGGGTTTTTCCCGCCATTGCTTGCAGGTTGTCTAAACCAAATGAGAGCAAAATAATGCCGAAAAATAGCGTCATCACAATCGCGGTTGCGGCAATGCTGTCGTGGAAAATGTGCAACCATTTAGGCAGCTCAAGGTGGTCGACACTCTCGTTTTTGTCGCCCAATTTGGGGGCAATCTTAACTGCAATCCAAGACGCGACTTGTTGCTGGTGGCCGATGGAGAAACCGGCTCCACCCGTGACGGCTTCGGTGGGTTTGAACATAATGTTGGAGGAGATAGACCAGTAGAGCGCCATCAAAACAGCCGAATAAAGGATGGTTTCCCACATGCTTGCGCCCAGCACAAGGTAGAACACCGCAATTAACCCTGCTTGTTGGAACATAATATGCCCCGTTAGCATGATGGTGCGAATGCCTGTGTAGCGGCGCAGCAAAACGAGCAAGATGTTGATCGCCAGTGCCAGTAGTACGGTATAACCAACCCAAGAATAATCATCCCCCATGATTTCCATGGTGGCCATCATTGAGGTGTACGGGTCGATAACCGAGCCAGTTAAACCATGATATTCCGATAATTTCTCAATCACAGGCTTAAAGCCTGCCACTAAGGTCCCTGCACCCACCTGTACCAACATAAAGCCGACGATGGTTTTGATCGACCCTTTAATGATGGTGGTGGTATCTCTTCTTAATAACCAGTAACCGATAAGGGTGACTAAGCCCAGCAGCAAAGGTGCTTTAGTCATTACTTGGCTATAAAAAATGTAGAAGATATCGTAGATGAACTGCATATCTTTACCCCTTGATTCTCTATTTATCGTTATGTGTATTCCCGTCTTACTCGAAGCTGGGTGTAGGTCAGAGTGAATCAGCAAGGTGATGCCGATTTCCATCTTGTTTTGCTCACGAAATAGACTTTACCAATCAAAAGTAATCATTCAATGCTCATTTGTGATTATTTTGATTTTTATCAATTTCTTCGCCAAATGGAGACATTATTTGATACTCAAGTCACAGTTAAAATTTTATTTCAAATAAAATCAATTGGTTATGTTTTATTGTGAGCGAGAGGGAAGTTTTGTTCGTCCAGTGTTTGACATTGTGATGGATGAGAAATAGAATCAAAACAAATCATAAATAATCACCAAGTAATCACTTGATGAAAAGATAAGGTGATAACCATGAACGAAGTACAAAGACATAACGAGATACTGTCTTTGCTAGACAATATGCGCACCATCAACGTCACGCATATTATTGAGAAATTTAACGTGTCACCAGCAACGGCCCGCCGCGATATTTCTAAGTTAGATGAGCTAGGTAAGCTGAAGAAAGTTCGCAATGGTGCTGAACGCTTAGAGATTAGAAAGCGAGCGTGGACGCCGTTAAATATCGACAGTACGGATCATTTCCATGAAAAATCACAGATTGCCATGGCTGCGGCTAAGCTCTGCAACCCAGGTGACAGTGTGGTAATTAACTGTGGTTCTACCGCCTTCTTGCTCGGTAAAGAGTTGTGTGGCCAAGATGTTCAAATCGTGACTAACTATTTTCCACTGGCCAGTTACCTTATCAATGAAGATCACGACGATGTAATCATCATTGGTGGGCAGTACAACAAAGCACAAAACATTTTCCTCAACCCCGCCCCTGATTCGTTAGGTGGTTATGCCGGACATTGGATGTTCACCAGTGGCAAAGGGCTGACGGAAAATGGCCTATACAAAACCGATATGCTCACCGCCGTTGCCGAGCAACAAATGCTAGAGCAAATCGGTAAGTTAGTGGTGGTAGTGGATAGTTCTAAAGTTGGGCAGCGTACGGGCATGCTATTTTGCCCCGCCAGCAAGGTTGATATTGTTATCACTGGCAAAGCCGCCGATCCGCAAGTTATCCAAGCGCTACAACAGCAGGGGACAGAAGTGATTCTGGTATAGAAAGCACTTCGCTCTACACATTCTAATAATAAACACAGGCTCAGTGTCTTCACCTTTGGTTAAGACGCTTGGCTCCCTACATCCAAAATTTGTCTAACTGATCGTGAAATAAAAGGTGTTGCTATGAGTAAAATTGATGAAATCACACGCGATTCATGGGTTCTCAGTACGTTTCCTGAGTGGGGAACTTGGCTGAATGAAGAGATAGAAAAGACCGAAGTGGAAGCCAACACCTTTGCTATGTGGTGGCTTGGTTGTACAGGCATTTGGCTAAAAAGTGCCGGAAATACCAATCTTTCGATCGATTTTTGGTGTGGGACGGGTAAGAAAACACAAAAGAATCCGCTTATGAACCCACAACACCAAATGATGCGGATGGGGGGCGTGCGTGAACTGCAACCCAACTTAAGAACGTCTCCTTTTGTGTTGGACCCATTTGGCATCAAAGAGATTGATGCGGTACTGGCGACGCATGATCACGCTGATCATATCGATATTAATGTCGCAGCAGCTGTGCTGCAAAACTGTGGTGAGCATGTGAAATTTATTGGGCCACAAGCTTGCGTTGACCTGTGGCAAGGCTGGGGAGTACCGAGTGAGCGCTGCATTGTGGCGAAAGTGGGTGATTGCATTGAAGTCGGCGATATCAGTATCCGAGTGCTGGACTCTTTTGATCGCACTGCGTTGATTACGCTGCCTAAAGGTGTTTCATCTTATGATAAGGGGATTCTTGATGGTATGGATGATCGCGCGGTCAACTACTTATTGGAAACCTCCGGTGGCTCAATCTACCATTCAGGTGATTCGCATTATTCGAACTACTATGCCAAGCATGGTAATGACTACAAGATTGATGTGGCGCTGCTCTCATACGGTGAAAACCCACGAGGCATCACAGATAAGCTGACTGCATCTGATATTTTGCGCGCAGGCGAGGCGTTAGGTTGTGAAGTGGTGATCCCATTCCATCACGATATTTGGGCTAACTTCCAAAATGACCCGCGTGAAATTGAAGTATTGTGGCAAATGAAAAAAGATCGTCTGCAATACGGCTTTGCGCCATTCTTTTGGCAAGTGGGTGGTAAATACACTTACCCAACCGACAAAGGACGTATGCATTACCAGCATTTCAGAGGCTTTAAAGATATTTTTGTCGATGAACCAGAGCTGCCTTTCAAAGCATTCTTGTAATGTTCTGAAAGCAAAAATTAGAGAAGAGAAAGAGGCCAATTGGGCCTCTTTGTTTATTGGTAATCTCTTTGCTTATCGGTAGTGATGTACAGCACTTAATTTTATACTTCAGGTTGGTAGTGCAAAATTGTCATTGATATGGGCGATTGCAACAACTCCCCTTCTGCATGGCCGGGTTGTACGTTACGTAAATTGGTATCGCATATCACTTCCCAGTTTTGGTTACGATCTTTAGGTAGAGTAAAACGAGCGGGTGCGTTGGTTTGGTTGATCAAGTAGAGCATTTCAGCCCCATCCGATCCAATGCCCATCTGCAATGCCACAGAACTTAAGCGGTTCCAATCATCATGTTCCATCAGTGTGCCATCCACGCGTCGCCAGAATACGCGGTTGGCATTACGTTCCTCACCGCTAAAAGCACGAATAAAGGGCACCATATAAAGGTGTCTTGCCGCCACCATTTGACTCAACCAATGTTTGAAGTAGCTTTTGCGTTCGGTCATGTTCCAGTCAAGCCAACTGATCTCATTGTCTTGGCAATAAGCGTTGTTATTACCTTGCTGAGTATGAGAAAGCACATCCGCGGTGAGAATATGAGGAATGCCAAAAGCAAAAAGTAAGCTCGCCATCATATTGCGTTTTTGCTTTTCGCGGGTTGCTTTTATCACCATGTTCTCGGTTTCGCCTTCGACGCCATAGTTGTCGGAGCGATTGTCACCGTGACCATCTCGGTTTTGTTCACCATTCGCTTCATTGTGCTTATGCTTGTATGACACCAAATCTTGCATGGTGAAGCCATCATGATAAGTGATGTAATTGACGGTCAGTTTGTAGGGCCAGTTTGCGGCACTGTACAAGTCGCGCGAGCCCATTAAGCGTGTGGCGAACTCTTTTAAATAGCCTTGATCGCCGCGCCAGAAGCTGCGTGTGATATCACGTAATTTGTCGTTACATTCATTCCAACCGAAAGGAAAATTGCCTACTTGGTAACCGTTTGGACCAATATCCCAAGGCTCAGCAATCAATTTGACGCGTTTTAATGTTGGATCTTGCGCCACCGCTTTAAAGAACGCAGCATCGGGGCTGAAATTATCGCCATTTCTTCCAAGCGTTGCGGCCAAATCAAAACGAAAACCATCGATTTGGTATTCGCTAACCCAGTAGCGCAGCGTGTCCATGACTAGGTTAAGGGCGGGTTGATAAGAGAGATCAATGGTGTTACCACAACCGGTAAAATTCGCGTAATGTTGGCCGTGTTTTAGATAATATTTAGGGTCGAGTGCTTTTAAATTGAAAATAGGCCCATCTTCGCCCCCCTCTGCTGAGTGGTTATAAACCACATCCAGTATCACTTCAATTCCGTGACGATGCAGTTCTCTGATAGCCGTTTTCAGTTCCGTTACCGCATCTTTTTGCGCATAACGTGGATCTGGCACCATAAACAGATAGGGGTTATATCCCCAATAGTTGACTTTGCCCATATCCAATAGATGTGGCTCATGCATACAAGCCGCGATGGGCAGTAGCTGTAGTGTGTTGATGTTTTGCTTGCGATAAAACTCCAGCATCTCCTCACTGATTAAGCCTAAATAAGTACCTTGTTCTGCTTTAGGCACACGTGGATTGAGTTTGGTCACCCCTTTGACATGGGTCTCAAATAAAATAGTCTTATCGCGAGGTATGTGTGGCTTTTTAGTTGATTGCCAATCGAATTGATCGTCGACCACGACACACTTAGGCAGCTCGAAACTCTTTTTTGAACTAAATGGTGTTTTATAGCCTAAGTTTTTATCTATCGCCTTCGCGTAGGGGTCGGAAATATAGTGCGGCTCGTCACCATTTAAAATGAGGTAACCGTATTTTTGCCCTGCTTTAATGTTTGGCACATGAGTGTACTTCACGCCCGCATATTCATTCTCTAACTCGTGGGTGGTGAAACTTCCCTGTTGATCAAACAGAGCGAGTAGAAGCTGTTTATTTGCTGGAGCATGAATAGCAAAATTGCAACCTGTGTTATCAAGGGTTGCACCGAGTGGGTAAGGGCTAGAAATAGTACATTTCATATGGGCATCTTTAATTGTTATTTTGCTGCACGTCATCGCTTTAAGTAAAAAGCTTTGTTGATATTAGGTCAAGCGCCCAATGAATAAAATTTGAATGTAATTTTATTTCATTTTAGTGATGTTATTGGCCCTAAATAGTGATCAATAAGGCATTTTGTATTCTATTTTATAACCATTAACTGATCTCCTCCCCCTGAAATCCGTGATCCGCGTTTTAAAAACGCCATACTATAAAATTACTCATCCTTTCTCCTCCCCCCCAAATTACTTTGAGGTGGAGGAAGCAAGCTTATTACGCCTTTAGTAACCTTATCACCGTTGAAACAACTGGGGACTTAGTCCCGTCTTACCTCTTCTTTTAGCGTTTATCTGTCAACTGCCTTGCAGGTTCCAACAGGAGAAGAGTGAAAGTTTTAAATGCTGTCCGTAGTTAAAATTTTCCATAAATATAAATCGTCCTTAATGGAGTTAAGAATGAAAAAAGTAAGTGTAATTGCTGCCGCAGTGGCTGCTACTCTAGCAGCAGGTTCTGCTTTTGCTGCAGAAACAGATGTACTAAAAGACGGATGGGAAGTTCATGGGTATGCTTCAATGAATTTCCGCATGGTTGATGGTGAAACTGTTGATACAGAGTTTGGTAAACCAGATTACAAAACAGCGGGTACTCATGGAAAAAGCACCAATCAGGTTGAGTTTGTAATTAAGAAACACACAGAACATGAAAATGGTGTTTGGTCAAATTTCACTGTTCGTTCTGAATACGGTAATGGTAACTCGTACGCTTATTCTTCATCTGGTAGTCAAAAAGCCAATGACACTGCACAATTTGAAGTGAAAGAAACTTTTGTTGAAATCGGTGGTTTATCCTACTTAGGAGAAGACACATCTATATGGGCTGGTCAACGTTTCCTAAACCGTGCTGCTGGTATTCTTTCTGGTGAATTTTGGAAACAATCTTCTGGCGTAGGTGCTGGTGTTCAAACTAAGCTTGCTGGCAATACTGCAGGATTTGCGGTGGTGGTTGCCGATCCTGATGCAGGTGCAGCAACGACAAACCCTGAACGCACAACGCTTTCATCTTACGATCTGTACTACTACGGTGTCGATGTTGGTTTTGGTAGCTTAGACTTTGATTTTAAATACATGGAACAAGCGAACAAAGACAGTAAATCAGATGATGGTTTTGGCGTATCAATCACGTTAAATTCTAGCTATTACGGCTTGGATGGTTGGGCTCAATCTGCTATTGCATATGGTAAAGGTGTTGCGCAAAACCGTGGTGTTAACTTTGGTGGCTGGTCAGGCGGTGATGATAAGCAAGAGTCTATTTTCTTGACTTCTTACGGTGTACTGAATATTTCCGAAAACTGGCAAATGGGCTCTGAAATTACCTATTTTGGTGCGCTGGATGAGTTATTTGGTGCTAAAGATTTGAAACGTTATATTGCTGCTGTTCGTCCATCGTATAAAGTGAATGATAACCTACGTCTTGAAATGACAGGTTCTTATGCTCATGAAGAGGGAGCTGAAGGTTACTGGGGTCGTACTGGTGAGGCACTAGAAAGCGATATTTTCAATGTGGAATTAGCTGCTGCATTTACAGTCAATGCTGATTACTTCGGTCGTCCACAAATCAAACCATACATTAGCTATATTTCTGCTGATGATGAAGCAAGCGCATCACAAATTGGCATCAAAGATGGCAAAAATGAAACAGTTATCGGTGTCCACACTGAAATCTGGTTCTAACTCAACTAAGATTTAAGGCAGCCTATTGGCTGCCTTTTTTGCTTTGTAAATGATAGAGAATAACGATGAATAATAAAAAATCATTAATGACCCTTATCCTCGGAGCAGCTTTGACTGCCTGTAGTTCAGTTCCATCTACCTCAAACCTTTCGTCTACTGAGGCTATCTCATACGCAAAAGTATGCTGTAATAATTATGCTGACTTTCCTTGGATTGAGCTACAAAGCAATGAAAGTATCGAGTTTGATATTGATGAAAGTGCCCCTATTGGCCACTTTACAGATGGCAATAGCTATTTTAATGCTTTTCAGCTCCCTCAACGTTCAGCAAAAGTGCAAATACAGCTTAGTAGCTACATGTTTGATAAAGCAGTATTTTTGCCAAAATTAATTATGTTAGATCAGACGTTCAATATTGTTTCTGAAATTGATTTATCACAATTTAAAATTAAAACCTCGGATGCTTTTACAAGAACACAATATTATGTAAACGTTCAGGTAGACTCTAAGCAGACACCTTATTTTATTATTTACTCTCCAGAGCAATATTTTGGGAAAACAATCAAGGTCGATCATCCAGCGAAGGTTAGAGCTAAAGATCTTGGTGAAGCGATGCCAATGGTCACGGACCCTACATATATATCATCCCACTTTGGTCAATTTAAACTAGAAATCAAGACATTATCTTTACAGTCTCATCAAACAAAGAGGAAAATTGAAAAGCCAGCATCAGAACAAACTGCAGCGGCAGTAGCAGTAGTTGTGCAGATAGAAACGAAAAAATATTACATATCAGCTATTGAAAATGCCGTCAATACTGGTGATGTAGCAAAAGCTCTAAGCTTATTAGATGAAGCGAAAATGTTGAATGTTGATGGTGCTCAGCAAGCATTTATTAAAGCCGTTAATGCCAAATAATTAAAAATTTAAGGTAAGCGTTATATTGGTATTTCATCGTTTCTATGGATGATTCTTATCCTAGATTTCTATATCCCTGATGGGCATTGAATGGTGTGGTTTCTGATATATAAGCTCCTTCATTGATGATGAAGGAGCTGTGGTTATACTAATCAACTGCCTTTTGTAAGTTTTGACTATGACGCTTGGTTTGAAGGTAGTCGTTCTGCTTTAAAGAATTATGCGTTAAATGCCAATTGGGATAAGTGAACTTTAATTTAGAGAGTTCAGGATAAGATGGAGCCACTACTTTTTTTACAATAATATCATTTCTGTTGAATTTAATGTCATCAGTGTTTACATCTAGTATTATTTCCACTTTTTTTGTTAAGTCGCACTCAATATTTATTTGATAATTCCCCAACTCCAATATGAGATTCAATATGAGATCAGCCCTCAGGTATCGTGGATTGATCATATAACTAGCCTTACCATCGTGGCATTGCCAGTTGAAGTATAAATTCTCATCTTGACCATATGGGAGGGTCGCACTAAAGCTTGTCCAGCATGACGGTAGTTTCGGTGAAAGATTAATCTTATTTTTCGACAATTCTGGTTTAAAGCCTAGGTAATCTTGTTGAGCATTTCGTGCATATTCTGAAACAGACCAGGCTTGAGCATAGGTACCTGTTTCTATCAAATTGTCTTCATCATGTTGATAAGCATCGAGGTTTTCACTCATTGTGCCACGATGTCCTTGCTGCAAAATTTGTTTGGCTAAGTTTTTGGATAATTGAAAAGCCAAATCTTGCTTGCTAAAACTTGTTAATGCACTGACGGTAAAACCAGCGTTCCAACCCCAAATCGTACCGTTATGGTATGCCGCATCTTTATGGTACTCAGAGCGATTATCATGGTAGGGGTGAAAATCTTCGTGATATTGCTCTAAGGAACAAATACCCCATGGAAATAAAAGATGATCAATGCTGTTTCGAATAATAAATTGCCCAATTTCTAGTGGGAGAAAGGCTTCTGTCTGTGGGATAGATAGTACCATTAATTGATTTGGACGTACGCTATTATCTGGTATATCGAACTCTTTTAGATGATCAGCTAGTTGTTTTTTATCCTCATCCCAAAATTTTCTGATAAAACTCATCTTTAATTTTTCAGCTAATTTTAAATAATATCGATGATCTAGATCATTTTTATTCATTTCTGCCAGACGTGCCGCAACATGAAAGCTTTCAAATAGCAATGCTTGAATATCATTAGCTTTCGGTCCGCGAGGAGACCATGGAATTTGACCTTTGATTTTTGCATCCATCCAGGTATCGGGATGACGATGTTTTAGTAACCCATCTTCACTAAGATAATTACTTTCTATCCCATCAATAAATCGTTTTACAATCGGATAAATATCCTTTGCAAAAGCGATATCGCCACTGTAATTAATATATTCCATCACCTCCCTAATCATCCAAGGCGTACCATCGGTCGTGTTATATATTATGTCCGTTTTGCTCGTTACTCGATTGGGAATACGACCGTAATTGACTGAAGTATGATCTTGCATTTGCATGGAAGCAAAATTTTCAATGATTGCTCTGGACTCTGGAAATTGACCATTAATGAGACTTGTCCCAGATAAGGCTATGAACGTATCCCTTCCCCAACAGTCTTTGAACCAAGGTAAACCAGCCCATATACCAGAACCAAACTCTTGGTTCACAAATGTACGACTTGCCAATCTAGACCACATCACGGCTCGGTTATACTCCAGATCGTTGGTCCATAGATAATTACGTGTCAGAAAGCGATACAGATTGTTTTGAAAAATAATATTTGCATGGTTTTGCGCTGCGAGTTGAGCTCCTTTTATTGCCTCTGTTTTGGTGCTTTCAAAGTAGAGGTAAATGACTAATTTTTGGGTTGATTCAGTGGAACTAATCATCAGCTTTACATTAGAATCACTTAAACCCATTAATTTAGAGGTGGTTGCACATTCATCGGTTGCCATTTCTTTGGCAATAACGGATTGATTTGCGCTAATCGCAATAAAACGTGGTTCTTCGCTAACAGAATTTGCGTCATTTACTTCATAGATAAGGACGTCATCGATGCATTCAGGTTTGCTTGCATTTACTAATATATTAAGCTCAGGGAGTATGGCAAGAGATTGTTTGGACTCAGAGGTGATGGTGAGACAAGCAAGTCGTTGACCTTGTAATAAGCTCAAACATTCTACAGAAGATGTACCAACATAGTGATGTTCAATGCCAAAAGGCATCAAGCGGGCTTTACTGGCTTGTGTTTTATCATTGATGTTACCGTTTACAAATGACGCAAATTGACCTAAATACCAACCTTGAGAATGACGGTAATTACCGCTTGAGCTGAAGCCATAGGTATGTCCTTGATAATATCCATCCACGCCATCACTGAATACATAAGAAAATTTTGAGGTACTTTCTATTGCTAGATTTGAAAATAAATTTTCTAGCTCTAAAGTGCCATCAATTCTTGGTGTACTCGGTTCTACACCACATATCGGCGTGAACTCCTTACAAATGAGAAGGCGTGTTTGTGTTTGGTTTATTGAGGTAATTTGAGAATGTCTATATTTTGAAGTCATGACCGATACCTATAAAAAGGGGTACAGTAGACTGTACCCAAAGGTGAACATGAAAATTGTGCTTGTTGGGGATGAATTATTTCGTGATTTGTTTCGCTGCCATATCTAATGCTTCTTTGACACCTTGTTTTCCTTGCATCGCATTATCAATCGCTGCCCCTTCGGCAAACCAGTATGCTGTCATCTGTGGGATATTAGGCATAATTTCACCATTTTCGGCGTTAATCATAGTGGCTTTGATTCGCTGATCTTGTTCTAAGATTTTTTGAAACGATTTTAACGTTACTGCGCCAAGTGGCTTATCGTCATTCATGATTTTTAGTGCATCATCTTGAAAGACATAATTTTCTAAAAACTCAACGGCAAGATCAGTATTCGGGCTGGCCGAATTAATCCCAGCACTTAGAATGCCAACAAAAGGATTACCTTTGCCACCGTTTAGCGTTGGCAGCTCTGCAACGCCATAATTTATGCCTAATTTATCTAAATTACCCCAAGACCATGGGCCGTTTATCGTCATGGCCACCTCTCCTTTGCTGAATGCAGCATCAGAGACGGCATAATCCATGTTTGGGTTCAATACACCTTGATTAACCATATTAACTAAAAACTGCAGACCGTTGATTCCTGCTTCATTATTAACTCCGGTACTTTTGGCATTGCAACCCCCTACAATTTTTTCAAAAGCATAGGCACCGCCAGAGGAAATAACAGGCCAAGTAAAGTAAGCATTTTTAATATCCCACATGATGGCTTTTTTACCCTGTTTCTCCATTGTATTATGAATACTGACTAGTTCTTCCCAAGTTTTAGGCGGTGTTGGTAACAGATCTTTATTGTAAATAAGAGAAGGGGCCTCAATAGCAAGAGGATAGCCAACCAATTTTCCATTAACGGTAACGGCATCCCAACTGAAATCGACCAACTTTTCTTTAAATTGCTTACTTGGTTTGATTTCGTGAAGCAAGCCTGCTTCTGCATAGCCACCGAATCTATCGTGTGCCCAAAAAATAATATCAGGACCACTGCCAGTTGCAGCGTGCTGTTGGAATTTCGCTTCAAGCGATTCTGGATGCTGAACAATGATTTTAATTCCAGTATCTTGTTCAAATTGTTGGCCTATTTGCGCTAAGCCATCATAACTTTTATCACCGTTAATCCAAATGGTGATTTCACCTTCTTGCATCGCCATCAGTGGTGCCGCCATTAAAGTGGCCAGTGTACAGATAGACAGATTCTTAATTGAATTTTTCATCACTATTTCCTGTTTTACCTAGGCCCGAAGCGAATATGGTACGCATGAGTCCTTGAGTGTAAGTCCTGTTGAAAATATAACGGCTTTTGCTTGCAATAAGAAATAGATGAAAGTGAGTTTGATATAGATTCTATCAATATCATTGCTCTAATATTGATAGAATGTAACTACGGTAGATAACACGGTGAGTTTTTCTACTTTCAAAAGTGTGAACCAAAACAAAAACTATTGTTGTAATGCCCGCTTTGTGTGCCGGAAGCCTATGTTATCAAGGCTTTAGTCCACACTGATCTTCAATAATCTGTTTAGTAGGGTGTTAGCCTTCATAAGGAAGAGGTATACTTCGTTAGTATTTCAATAAAACTGGTAATTTTTGGGTCAGCTATGCCTTGTTTAATATAAATTCCTACATTACCTTTTTTCTTTTTGTTGATGGTTAATGTTGCAATATTTCTTCTGGCCATCCAATGGCACATTTTATCGCTATATGGCATTACAGCGTTAGCCATCTCTAATATATCTATGCTAGCAAATAAAGAATCGACATCATAGATGGCTCTTTTACTCTCTCTTTGTTCCGTATATTGTTTAGCCAGTGATGCATGTTCAGCCAACATTGTACGATGTCGAGAATGATCCGGCGTGACGCGGATGAGAGGGTATTGGGCTTGTTCAAGCAGAAGTTCATCATCACTTTTTTTTGTATTCAATATCGGATGGCTTGAACATACAAACAATGCTTCTTGGTCTCGGAACAAAGGTTGGAAATGGACTTTACACCTTTCGTGTAGATCTTGAATTTCATGGCCAATAAAGAGGTCAATATCTCCCTGCACCAAATGATGGATCAAAGAAAGGTTATTGCCAAATTCCAAATGTATTGAACAATTAGGGGTGTTTTTTTGATATAGGCATACCGTATCGCGAACAAATAATTCCCACCACGCTTCCCCAGTGCCAAGCTTTAATTTTCCTTGATGTCTCTGTTGCATATCGGTGAACTGATGTAACAGTTGTTGCTGCTTTTCTTGTTGCTCCTGCACATACTCCCTAAATAGTTTGCCATAAGCGCTGAGCTCTACACCTTTTGAGCGGCGAATAAATAGCTCAACTCCAAGTTCATGTTCAAGCTTTTTAATTGCTGTGGTAAGAGATGGTTGACTGATATGCAGTTTCTCTGCGGCTTGCTTAATATTATTTTCAATCGCAACCATCAAAAAATATCGAAGGGATTTATCCATGCTGTTTTATCTTGTCTTCTGCTTATTGCTATCATGTTTGGCATAAATCACATTTTAGGTGATGTTTTTTTAATCTCTTTGCATGCAGAGAGGTCTAACTATAGTGATTTTTCTTATGATATAGGTATTGTCTATATCATATAGGGAATGTTCTATTGTTACTTTGCGTCAGCTCTCATTATGATGAGCAATAAATTAATTTACAAAAAGGCAATATCATGGAACCCAAATGGTGGCATAGCGCTGTGGTATACCAAATATACCCGCGCAGTTTTTACGATTCTAATCACGATGGTATCGGCGATTTAAATGGCATTATTAGTAAGCTTGATTACCTTGCAGAGTTAGGCATTAACGTTATTTGGCTATCTCCTGTTTATCAATCTCCAATGGATGATAACGGTTATGATATTTCTGACTACCAAGCAATAGCTCAAGAGTTTGGTTCCATGGAAGATATGCAGCGTTTACTGAGCGAAGCACAAAAACGCAATATTAAGATAGTGATGGATCTTGTCGTTAATCACACATCGGATGAACACCAATGGTTTTTACAAGCGAAGCAATCGCGAGACAATCCGTATCGAGATTACTACATTTGGCGGGATGCAAAACCGGATGGCAGTGTACCGGATGATACAGGGTCAATTTTTGGTGGCAGTGCTTGGCACTGGGATGAGCAAACGCAGCAATATTACTTCCACCTTTTTTCTAAACGTCAGCCAGATCTGAATTGGGAAAACCCTAAAGTGCAGCAAGAAGTGCACAGCATGATGAATTGGTGGATTGAACAGGGTATTGGTGGTTTTCGATTAGATGTTATTGATTTAATTGGCAAAGAAATTGATAAGGGCATTACTGGTAATGGCCCGCGCTTGCATCCGTTATTACAGCAAATGAATGCCGCCACCTTTGGTAATCAAGATCTGCTGACCGTGGGAGAAACTTGGGGAGCCACACCAGACATTGCAAAACTGTACAGTGCGCCGAGTCGTCGTGAGTTATCGATGGTTTTCCAATTTGAACACATCACTTTGACGTGGGAGCATGGTGACAAATGGAACCCTATTCCGTTAGATCTTAAGCAGTTTAAACAGGTATTAACCAAGTGGCAGATTGAGCTTGCCGATCAGGGTTGGAATTCATTATTTTGGAATAATCATGACCTACCACGCGCTGTATCTAAGTATGGTGATGACAAACGCTACCGAGTTGAATCTGCGAAAATGTTGGCAACGAGCTTACACTTTCTGAAAGGCACGCCTTATATTTATCAAGGCGAAGAGATTGGTATGACGAATGTGGCCTTCGATTCGCTCGATCAATACCGAGACATCGAGACGTTAAATTTTTATCGTGTGAAGACAGAATCGGGCGTTTCTCATCAGCATATGCTGGATGCTATTCATCAAAACAGCCGCGATAACGCTCGAACGCCAATGCAATGGTCAGCGGATAAACACGGCGGATTTACTCAAGGTTCTCCGTGGATAGAGGCGAATCCTAACTACCTAAAAGTCAATGTTGAACAAGCGCTTGCTGATAAACAATCGATTTACCATCACTATAAAAAGTTAATTGCACTGCGTAAAAAACACCTGTCCATCGTCTATGGATCGTTCACGCCTTTATTTGAAGAACATGACCAAGTGTTTGGCTATGTGCGCGAGTACCAAGGTGAGCAAATTGTCGTGGTCAGTAATTTTTCATCGGCCACGGTTTGTTTAACAATGCCCGAAAAGTTTCAATTGAGAGCGGTGGAGTGTTTGAGCTCTAATTATCAAGAGATTGAAAAATTAGAAGAAAACCTAGTACTCGAGCCTTATCACTCCATCGCGGTTTTGATGAGAGAGTAAAGTGAGTGGCTCATTTTTGATCTGGAATGAACGCAGCGATTTGGCTGCGTTTTTTCATTCATTGACCCAAATCGGAATCTATTCCTCAATTAGTGTGATTGTGCGTAACACTCTTGAAAAGAGTACGGTACTATCTTAGTGCTAAGGCTATGTGGCTTAATTAATCCACGAGCATTAGATATCACGAGCATTAGATATAGAGTGGCCTCTCTGTTTTGGATGAACGGATTTGACTGTTTCGTATGCTTTAAATGGTTCGAGACAGAATGAATGTGGTCAGACTTTTTCAAAGATTGAGAAAAATGGTCGATAATGAAGTTAATCAGCTAAATAAGATTTGAATCAATGAGCACTATTGGGATTGCCATAGGCGCAACCGGGTTATCACTTATCCTCATCTTCGTGTGGATGTTTTCGCTCTCTTTGCGCAAAAAACGCTTAGAGGAAGAGAGAAAAGAGAGAGAAATCGCTTATCGCAAAGCGATAGAAAAATCACGTGAACAAGAAAGACAAGATCGCTTGTTTAAGGCCGAAACAGGCCATGTGCCGACGATTTTGTATTTAGCGAAAGAAGCCGAACGAACCAACCTCAAAGAGGCGATGTACTGGTATGACAAAGCGGCAAATTATGACAATGTTACGGGAATGTATGGTGTTGTTCGGATTTGCCAAAAGTTTCGAGATGATCTGATTTTGCGGGAAAAAGAGAAGTTTTGGCAGACTTGTATTGCAGGCATTGAAGGTAACTTAACCGCAAAGTATGAAACTGGCATGGCCTATATTCATGGCCGTGGCGTGGAAGCGAATACTGCGAAAGGAGTCTCGTTAGTACAAGAGGCTGCGGAAGCGAATTTGCTCGACGCTGTGATTTTTATGGGGGATTGGTGTGTTTCACATGACAATATTGCGCCATCACCAGCGGATTCAACATTTTGGTATTCCAAAGCCGCGAAGCTAAATAGCCCGATAGGACAGATGAAACTAGGCTTGAATTACCTTAAGGGTGTTGGTGTCGCAATGGACCACAGTAAAGCTTGTTATTGGTTAGAGCGAGCTTCTGAAAAAGGTCATGTAGAGGCGATGTATCACGCAGGAGAAGCTTGGATAGATAAAGGTTCAAATGGCAATGCTATTGCTTATATTTGGTTATTTTTATCGGCTCATTTTGGTTTTGAACCGGCAAAGGTGCTAAGAGATCAAGTGGGCTCACGTATCGGTGTCGATTCTGTTGTGGGGTTGCAATCGTTGGCCAAACCACTCATGAAGAAAATCGGCGCGGGTACTGTAAGTAAACACTCAATTATTAAGGCGCTGAACAAGCTCTACAAACGTGGGATCCCTATCCCAGAGAAAGGGGAGTTACCTGATGAAGACGATCTCTCATTGAGCGTAGTGGCGGATGCCTCCGAAGAGCTTTTGTCATCCAAGCCATCTGATGATCATGAGGTTCTAACGCGATTAGATTTCTCCAATACTTCAATGGACAGGTAATGTTGGATCGATAAAGTGGCTAAGCACTGTAAATAAAAAATCTCTGAAATGAAAATCCCCAGCGAATCGACTGGGGATTTTTGTTGGTATCGATTTTAGTATATCGAATGATTATGCTGATTTATTGTGCTCAGCTTGGCAAACCGCAGCAGTGAAGACAACATCTGTTGAGCTGTTGAGCGCTGTTTCAGCTGAATCTTGAATCACGCCTATGATAAAGCCAACGGCAACAACCTGCATTGCTACGTCATTTGAAATGCCAAATAGCCCACATGCGAGCGGGATCAGCAGCAGTGAACCACCGGCCACACCGGATGCGCCACATGCAGAAACAGCAGCAACGATGCTCAGTAGCAAGGCTGTCATCAGGTCAATTTCAATACCTACTGTGTTTACTGCAGCTAGGGTGAGAACCGTGATAGTAATGGCGGCACCAGCCATATTAATGGTCGCACCGAGTGGAATCGAGACTGAATAAGTATCTTCATCCAGTTTTAGTTTCTCACACAATGCCATGTTTACTGGGATGTTGGCGGCGCTTGAACGTGTAAAAAATGCGGTGACACCACTTTCACGCAAGCACTGGAACACCAATGGATACGGGTTTTGGCGAGTTTTCGCGTACACAATGATTGGGTTGACAACTAATGCGATGATCAACATAGCACTGAGCAATACGAATAAAAGGTTGGCATAACCAGCCAAAGATTCAAAGCCAGTCGTGGCAAACGTGGATGCAACCAAGCCGAAAATACCAAACGGTGCTAGGCGAATAATAAAACGCACAATTTGTGAAACGCCGTGGCTTAAATCTTCAAATACGGCTTTAGTTGTTGCTGAGGCATGGTGTAAAGCTAAGCCCAACCCAACAGCCCATGCCAGAATGCCAATATAGTTTGCACTCATTAGAGCATTGACTGGGTTATCAACCAGCTTAAACAGCAGGGTATTAAGCACTTCAGCGATGCCTTGAGGAGGCGTTGCACCTTCTGCCCCCGCAACCAATGTTAAGGTTGTAGGGAAGATAAAGCTCAATACAACGGCAGTAAGAGCGGCGGTGAAGGTCCCAAAAAGGTAAAGCACCACGATTGGGCGCATATAAGTGTGTTGGTTTTTCTTTTGGTTTGCGATGGACGCGGCGACCAAAATAAACACGAGGATCGGCGCTACGGCTTTAAGTGCGCCAACGAAAAGGTCGCCAAGTAGGCCGACGCTTTTCGCATCATCGGGTGAAAGGGTTGCTAATATCCCACCGAGAACGATACCGGCGAGTATTTGCAGAACCAAATTGCCACGCGCAAAACGGGCGAAAATATTGTTGCTTTGCATAGTTATCCCTGCAATAAATCGAATTACATCCTGCATGACCTAAATACTACGAAGCCATAGCATCGGTTATGGTAGACAAATAGAGTTATAGTGACATCAGTGAGCTCCACTGAAGGGGGTAATGATATCTACGCGGGATATTGTGTCTAGAATTAATTGATAATCAGCACAAATAATTAATCAATGTGTGGAAATGCAATCGATTTTGAGTGAAATGTAAATAAAATGTAGCATTTGTGGTGGTGGAATGATAAGCCTCTCGTCGGGATGTCTCGCTCTCGCCATTAAACTGGGCAATGAGCGGTTAGTGCGATGATAAAAGAGGGTAAGCCAACATCGCTCACCCTCTTCTTTTTAATGGTGTGCCATACCACTCATCACTTTTTTTACTGGTGCAGTAATGGTTTGCTGCTCACCATTGGCAAAGGTCAGTTGTACGTCAATCTTTTCACCTTCAACCAATGGTTTCTTCAAATCAAAAAGCATGATGTGTAAGCCGCCCGGTTTGAGTTCGACGTGCCCTTTGGCCGGAATTTTAAATTCAGTGACTTGACGCATTTTCATCACATCTCCTTCGGTGATTACATCATGCAACTCAACTTTCCCTGCCACATCGGTGCTGGCCGATACAATGAAACGGTCCGTTTCACCTTTATTCATGATTTGAGAAAATACTGCGCTGGTGGTGGCGGTTGGTGCGGTAGCACGTGCGTAAGGGTGATGTACCATAATATCTGTGTTCGCAAAAGCAAGTGGGCTAAAGGCAAGGCTTGCTAAAAAAAGAGCATTGAGCTTCATGTTATTTTCCTTGTGATGACGTCATTATTGTTTTGATGGCTTCAACAATGGGAGCCGGTGAAAGCGTGTGTGGAACTTTAGTGATTAATGTTCCATCTGGTTGTAAAAAGTAGAAGTAGGAGCTGTGATCTAATGTGTATTTCAGTTCAGATCCCTTTAATTCGGTTTTGCGGAAAATGACGCCATACCGATGCGCCAGTGGTGTTGTAATGTCTAAAGGAGCAGAAAGTCCCTCGATCATAGGGTGGAAATATTGGGCGTATTGATGAGAAGCATCGGCAGCGTCACGCTCTGGATCGAGAGAGATAAATAAAGGGCGCAGCTTTGCTTTGGTTACATCATCTAGTTGATTGAGTGCACCTGCTAACATAGCCAGAGATGTTGGGCAGACATCTGGGCAGCGTGTAAAGCCGAAGTAAACAACACGTATGCGTTCATCTTTAGTATCAAAAATAGAGATGGGTTGATTTGCTTTGCCAAATAAAATTACTTCAGAAGATGAGCTATTACCGCCCTCTAAATCCATACTTTGCTGCGTATCACAATAGGTTTTTATGCCAAAGCCTAATACAAACGCAACCACCAATGCCAGAGACCAATTTTTACTCATCTTTCCATCCTTATTGCCGGGAATACTTGGGTACGACCATCAGAGAGCTCGCCAATCCATGTCATTTTTTCAGTCGTGCAAACTGGGAGTACAATCTGTGCTGTGTAGAGCCCGTCTTCCTGCGGCGTCAGTACATATTTAGCGGTGCCCATCTCCATCTCTAGCCCATTGAGTGTGAGTGTGAGTTTACTTGCATTGGCTTGCGGCCATTCAACGGTCAGAGTGTTAGCCACCAAAGGTTGAGATTTATCGTGTGCCAATGTCATGACAACATCTCCTTGTCGGCAAGGGGTACTCGACAACTGGCAATATCGATTAATGTCTGGAGAAGAGTGTGCTGAAGAGAGCCAATTGAAAATATCGCTGCTAAAGTAACCCGCTAGCAGGGCTAGAACAAGGACGCCGATTTTGATTGCGTTGTGCATGGGGACAATCCAAGCGGTTATAAAACGCGAATATTATCACAGCTATTTTTTTTCAGTGGTGACGAATGGATAAAATGTGCAACAAATCAATATAGTAAAGGTGAGTCTCCCCACCTTTTCTCATTCATGCTATGCGGTGTGATTTACACATCGTGATGTTTTGCATATTGCTCCAAGCCAAGCACGAGGGCAACAGCGCAAAGCATCAATAAAATGGCTACCAGCAGTTGCGAAGGCTGTGAAGTGATGGACTCAAATTCCAATGGAGAAAGGTTTCGCTGTAGTAAAGGAACGAGCTCGCCGTGAGAATTGGTTCGCCAAGTGAGCGTTTCTTTCCAAGGCCAGATTTTGGGTAAGGTGCCGATCATTAATCCCGTAAGAAAAATTAAGGTCAAATCTCTAAATTGTTTGAGTAACCAAGACAATACGTGAGAAAAACTCAGTAAACCACCAATACATCCGAGTAAAAAGAGTGCCAAAATATCGGCTTGCATCTCTTTCACCGCGCCCAGTACCGGTGCGTACATACCAATCAGCAACAGGATAAAACTGCCAGAAATTCCCGGTAGAATCATGGCGCAGATGGCAATAGCACCGGCTAGAACTGTGTTCAGCGCTGTTGGTTCCATCTGCATTGGGTTAAGCACCGTAATACTGTAAGCAAACGCAACTCCCAGCAAAGCGAAGAGCAACCGAGAAAGTTTGAATTGCTCAATTTGTTTCACAATATGGAATACCGAAACTAGAATTAAACCGAAGAAGAATGACCAAATGGGAATAGGATGCGTGGCTAACAGCCAAGAAATAAGTTTAGCCAAAGAGAGGATACTGGTGAATATTCCCCCAAACAGTGCGAGCAAGAAGAAGCCATTAATATGTTGAAATGCGGCGGCTAACCCATCTCGTTTGACTATGCGCAATAAACTCGGGTTAATCCTACGAATGCTTTCAAGCAAAGTGTCATAGATACCAGTGATGAATGCAATGGTTCCACCCGAAACACCCGGCACAACATCGGCGGCGCCCATGGCCATCCCTTTTAAAAACGTACTGAAATAGTTCATTGAATCTGCATGATTAAGTGTATGTGCCGGAAGTATATAATGAAATAACTAAGAAATGCTTGTACAAAAGATGAGTGAGTGGTGCTGGCTTAAGGTGAAAAAGCGCAGAAAGTTAGTTTGTTTTATAGCAACTGGGTGAGTATTGTTTTGCATTCGTTTCGCATAATGCAATTTGCGTAATGCGAAAAAGTACTACATTTTGATGAATTAATGCGATGCATAGCTAAAAAGCAGACCTTTTTTAGTTGGCATACTTCATGCATAATACTATTCGACCCTTCTTAAAGCCGAGGGTCACCTAGCCAACTGACGTTGTTAGTGAATGAATTTGTTCACACTACATATAAGCCAATCGCATCATTGCGGTTGGCTCTTTTTTTGTCTGTTAGGTATGATACGCCTCCTCGCTCGTCTAATGAGAGTTTGCAAATGACAATCAAAAGCCGTGAGCGAAGATGTTTTCCGAGCAAAACCAGTTAGGCCATATGTTCGTAAAACCCATCAAATAAACATCGTATGTCATTGTAAATAAACAATATCCATAAGGATGATCCGTATCGATCAATCGTATTTTTTTCGAGTTTATCAAGCTTTCTTTGATGATCTCCAAACTCATTAAGGAAGATGAGTGAAGCAGAAATAAGAGGTTATATGCACCATTTAATTTCAATTGGGCCCCTTGAGTCTTTCTTAATCGCTATTAGCGTGCTTTTTTTAGGCCACTTTATTAACGATTAACGCAAAACTGCCTATCTTGGAAAAATTCAACATTCCTGAGCCCATCGTCGGTGGCTTAATTGTCGCTTTCGCGATCACTCTTCTACATTTTTACGGCTTAGATTTAGAGTTCTCATTGCCGTTGCAGAATATTTTTATGCTGATGTTTTTCAGCACCGTAGGCCTTGCGGCCAATTACACTCAACTGGTTAAGGGTGGAGCAAAAGTCTTTCTTTTCCTCGCTGTTGCCTCGTTTTATATCATCATCCAAAATGGCGTCGGTGTATCGTTAGCGACGGCTCTTGGTCTTGACCCACTGATGGGGTTGATCGCCGGTTCTATTACCCTCTCGGGTGGACACGGTACGGGAGCGGCGTGGGCTCAAACATTCAACGACAATTATGGGCTTAGCAATACGCTAGAAATTGCCATGGCCTCAGCGACCTTTGGTTTGATCATTGGTGGGATTATCGGTAGCCCAGTAGCTCAAAAACTCATTAATAAAAACGGGTTTGAATCTGAGTATGGACGAGGGACCAAAACGCACGATAAGTTCCCAGAGCTGGTTACGTACAATGAATATGAAGAAGATAAAGTCACCGCAAAGAAAGTGATTGAGGGTTTGTTCATCCTTCTTATTTGTGTCACTGGTGCTAAATATTTAGAGCAGTGGGTAAGTGCATTTGAAATCAAATGGTTGATGATCCCCGATTTTGTCTATGCGCTTTTCATCGGCGTGTTCATTACCAATATACTTGAATTGACGAAAGTTCATAAAATTGATGCTGAAACCGTTGATATCTTAGGTACCGTTTCTCTATCACTATTTCTTGCTATGGCGCTCATGAGTTTAAAGTTATGGAATATTTTTGACTTGGCAGTTCCATTTCTGGTGATTTTAGCGGTGCAATCGGTCGTGTTGGGTATTTTTGCTTATTTTGTGACTTTTAAAGTGATGGGATCAAACTATGACGCCGCTGTGATCGCTGGTGGGCACTGCGGCTTTGGTCTTGGAGCAACGCCAACCGCTGTGATGAATATGGGATCGCTAGTGACACGATACGGCCCATCACCACAAGCGTTTATGGTCGTGCCAATCGTTGTGGCATTCTTTGTAGATATTGTGAATTTGGTGATCTTACAAGGGTATATTTCGTTTCTCGGTTAAAAACAATGCAGTTAAAAGCAATGTAAAAAGTAAAAACGCCCTGACTTAACTTGTTTAACAGGGCGTTTTTATTACTTCAACGTCAATTTGGTGCCATCAAACTTCAGTTGACCTAATAAACTTTTCGCATTTTTGACACCTTCTTCATCAAACTGCACTCCGTAACGAGCATAGTGCAGTGAGCGTTGCAAGTTACAAACTTTACCCATCAAAGGCGCAAAGAATTGGCTGCTGCGAGGATCCGTAAATAATTCGAGACTAATCTTATCACCCACTTGGAAAGTGCGCCCAAGAGGAGGTGTGACAAAACGACAGCCACTTTTGGAGAGATCTCTTACCTCACAATCCGACTTATGCGTTCCTACCGTTGCTTTTCCTGCCAGATTCACATCGTAACGAGCTTCTTTGCGCAGTTGGGTCACTTGCATGCTGTTGGGAATGGATAACATGGCGAGCGGTATAGGCTCTTGCAATACATGTAAC
Organism: Vibrio anguillarum; assembly: GCF_001989995.2. Lineage (GTDB taxonomy): Bacteria > Pseudomonadota > Gammaproteobacteria > Enterobacterales > Vibrionaceae > Vibrio > Vibrio anguillarum. The sequence goes on along the minus strand of NZ_JAHGUP010000051.1, from coordinate 19,942 downwards.
AACTGGCTACGAAAATGGATTAAAGCCCCTTCGCCACGTGGTGAAATAGCTCTGATATTCATCCAAAAACCTTCTTGGAAGAAAAAAGAGAGATCATCTGCGGAAATTTTAGGAATTTCTACAAGAAGATGGGAATGAGAGTAGGTACCGATAAATGACGTTTTACACTGGAATTTCGTACCAACGGGAGTGGTTATACTTAAGGTTAGTTCACTACTGTGTTCAACCATAGATAACGCATCAGTACTATTAAGTGTCGATAGGGTTTTATTACGTTCGGTTGAACGGTTTGGGTTCTGTTCATCTTTCAGCACTGCCGACTGCGATTCCATCTTAATTTTCTCCGTGATGCAGTAGCTGCATTTTATTCTAATTTTTGTAATAGTTTAAATTCTAGGGGTAGATGTTGGAAGATTCAATTCTGAGAATATCAATTTATTTGATTTATATATCAATTAGGACGTTACCATGATTCATGAAGTGCAACATGATATACAAAATTGTCAATATAAAGTACATCTTGAGGGAAATCTATTCGCAACTGTGACATACCAACAACAGGATAAAGTGTTGTTTATTACTTCGACTCGCGTACCGGATGAACTTCAGGGTAAAGGATACGGAAAAATAATGATGGAGAGTGTATTACCGCAAATTGAAGCGCAAGGTTACACCATCAAACCTGTCTGTAGTTATGTTGTGCATTATTTAAATCGACACAGTGAATGGCAGCATTTATTGCATCGAGAGTCGTAGCATACAAACCCATTAGCTCGGTGTAGTGTTTACTTTTAATGTGACCGCGACCAGTGCATGGTCAGTACTAAAGTTATCGAGCTCATAGCTTGGGTTGATCAGATGTTGATCAAGCACAGTATAGTGGCTGATATAGCTTTTCATTGGCTGGATAAAAGGCGCGAAGTCTGCGGAAAGGAGAATATAGTCGAGTACAGATCCCGTGGCTCCGGCGTAATGAGTGGCTTTGCGAGGCTGCTCAACACTCTCGGTATGCAGATCCCAAGCATCGTAAAGCGCATAGCCAGCCAGCGGTTGTTGTGTTTCTGGTCTGCGGTATAAGGCCTGTGATAGTAGTCCTTGAAACTCCTCGTGATGTAACGGTTTATTAAAATCCCCCATTAGCACACAAGGCCGCCCAGTTTGTTTTTGAGTATTGACGATATATTGGTGAGTCAGGTTTGCTTCAAAGCCTCGCTGAACAGTAGAGAGCCAGCGTCCTAGCGTTTCTTGTTGCCATTCATCGATCAGATGATGAGGTGCCGCAGGCGATTCTGCCGGACGTTGAGATTTAAAATGCACAATATAGACATCGATATCCCCGAGCATTGGTAGGCAAACCGTAGCGTGTAACGGTGTACGATTAAAGCAAAAAGGGGCAGCTTGGTTTGGTAGCGTGCCATGTACGGCGCTCACTTGGCGCAGAGGATAGCGAGAGGCAATCACCACAACCGGATGGCTGTAGATGTATCCATCTTTGACGATAGGTTCATCTACACAGGCCACATACGGGTAGCCTAAATCCATCATCTGGTTGCGCAGTTCATCAAAACTGAAAACTTCTTGAAAGCCAATGATATCGGCATCCAGCTGTTGGATCTTCTGGTTAAACCATTGCTTTTTTTTCTGCCACTCTGCTTGCGTGTAAATATTGTCGAACTGATAATATGCGTTCGGCGGAGCTAAATAATTGAATAAATTAATCGTTGCGAACGTAATCGTCATGTTAAATCCCAATATTTGTGTCTCGGTCGATCTTATACCCGAACGGTGTAATTTAGCAGTGCTAATCCCTAACCTTGTTTCCTGTTGTGATGAGCTCTCGCCTTTTAAGGCGACTTGAGTATATGATGCGCTGAAACATAGATAAGGATCTCTCATGTACCCTAAAGCCTCTCAAGGTTGGCGCACGCCACAAAATTTCCTATTGATTATCTCCATTATTGTGCCGATTGCATTTTCTAGTTGGATGGCACTGTTGAATAATTTCGTGATTGAAAAAGCGAATTTCGATGGTTCAGACATTGGCTTATTACAAAGTGTACGAGAAATCCCCGGATTTTTAGCCTTCACCGCCGTATTCGTTTTACTGTTCATTCGAGAGCAGCGATTTATCCTGATCTCATTGGGTATGTTGACGTTAGGAACCGCGATGACGGGTTTTTTCCCTTCTTTAACCGGGTTACTGCTCACGACATTATTGATGTCGACTGGGTTCCACTACTTTGAAACGCTTAAACAATCCTTGTCTTTGCAGTGGTTAAATAAAGATGAAGCGCCAGAAATGCTTGGCAAACTCATTTCGGTTGGAGCACTTGCATCACTGATCACTTACGGTGCTTTGTGGGTAATGTTAGAAGTGTTTCAGCTCGATTTTAAATGGGTCTATGCCATTTCTGGCGGTGCTGGTTTTGTGCTGGTGTTGATCATTGCCTTTGCCTTTCCTGAATTTAAAGCGGAAGTGCCACAAAATAAAAAGCTCGTGCTACGCAAACGTTATTGGCTGTATTACGCCTTGACCTTCATGAGTGGTGCGCGTAGGCAAATTTTCACTGTTTTCGCTGGTTTCCTTATGGTGGAGAAATTTGGCTATTCAGCGGCCGATATTACCTTACTGTTTTTGATCAACTATTTGTTCAACTTTTTGTTTGCTAAACGTATTGGTAAGTTCATTGGTGTAGTCGGCGAGCGTAAAGCGCTACTGTTTGAATACACGGGGTTGATTGTTGTTTTTGTTGGGTACGGTCTTGTACAAAACGCACATTGGGCGGCGGCACTTTATGTGGTTGACCACCTCTTTTTTGCCTTGGCCTTGGCGATTAAAACTTATTTTCAGAAAATTGCAGATCCTGCGGACATGGCGTCTACAGCGGGAGTTTCTTTTACCATTAACCATATTGCGGCCGTGTTCATCCCCGCCACGTTTGGTTTAATTTGGCTTATCTCTCCGGCGAGCGTTTTTTATATTGGAGCGGTAATGGCACTTGTTTCGCTGCTTTTATCACTCAATATTCCAGTAAAACCCGAAGCGGGTAATGAAGTGAGAATTCTGCGTTGGAGCGACAGATAACAAAAGGGTCGTTTACGACCCTTTTAACATGATACCAATAGTCACTAGACAAGCGACATCTGGGTTGGCTGTTTTTCAACGTATGTCGTGACGGATGGTATCTAATGATCTATGTAGAGATAGTTTTGCCAACTTTTCATCCGGATGAGTACCTTACGCATAATCGAGACATGAGAGAAACTGTCTGAATAGATAGCGGCTTCAAAAGCAGTACCGAGTGGCAGGTGATAATCGCTTAAATCATCGGTGATTTTAAGGGTGACGAGTACGCGTCCATTGGTACGTAATGCCTCAGTTCCTAGCAAGGTACCTCGTGCTTGGATCTGGCTTTCACCAATAACAGGTAATATTTCAACCACCTCTCCTTTGAAGACTTTTCCGGGTAGTGCTCTGAACAAAAACTCGGCTTCAAAGCCCGGTTTTAGGCGTTGAAGAGAATTTTGCCTAAATGCAGCTGTGTAGATTTTATCTTCTGTGTGTACAAACGTCATCATTGGCGCTAAGGGTAATGGTACGGACATCGCACCTGGTCTGAGAGCTAATTGCGTCACATAGCCATCAGTAGGCGCTCTGACAATGGTTTGTTCAAGGTTGAATTGGGCTTGTCTAAAATCGGCAAGCAGGCGAGCAACGGTAGTATTCTCACCATTGATTTCTGAGTTTAAGGAGATATTGGCTTGATTTAGACGTGCTTGGGCGACTTCTACTGCTGCCTCTGCTGCTTTATAAGCTTGGCGACGGGTATCAAGATCTTGTTCGGTGAATGCACCTTTATCATACCCACGTTGATAACGAGTATACTCACGTTGTGCTTTATCCCGGTCAGCGATGGCCTGTACTTTCGCTGCCGCAGCTTCAGAAACATTCGATTCTAGGCCAAGTGCACCTTGGCTCGCCTCTTTGATCTGAGCTTCAATTTTTGCCAATTCCGCTTCAAAAGGCACAGGGTCAATTCTAAAAAGCACATCACCTTGTTTTAAGGGCTGGTTTGCTTGTACCGGAACCTCAATCACTCTTCCTCGTACCCCTGATACGACAGGTGTTGTGGAAAAAACTTGGCTACCCAATTGAGTAAAAGGATGATTATAGTTCATCAGTAAGATCAGGGTGCCGATCAAAATAACGCCACCTAATACAGCGGTAGGGACGGTCCACTTATTTAATGGAATTTTAAAGACTTTGAATATCGCAATACATAAAGCGGCATAAGTCATGATCAGAAGTAAATCCATTATTTTGTCTCCTGATTACTGGCATGGTCGATGTTCGCTTGAGCAACGGGTGGCTGCGCTTTTAACTCATGTAATTCTCGAGTGAGTGTTGCGACTTGATCGATAAGTTCATCGACACGATGATGAATATCGTGCTGCTCTTCTTGAAGTTTAGTGAACCCCCACCCGCGATCTTTTCGCCATAAGGTTGCCCAAATCCACAAAAATGGCCAGATTGCATGTAAGGTAAATAGACTGACCCAGCCAGAAACATGAATGGCATCTTGATGTGGATGGTCGCGCTCTTTGGCGATTTCATAGGGGATATCATGAATGACGATGATTCCATAAAAAATGACCAAGGCTGCGAAAATCAGTAGACCAAGGGCAAAGTAATCTAAAAACATAGTTGCTCCTGTATTTCAATGACGAGTGTAAACGGCAGCCAATAGCTTAACGTGATGGAAAGTTACTCAGTGCACACTTGGTTGCGGCCATTCGCTTTCGCGCGATATAAGGCTTTGTCGGCGCGGTAGAATGTGCGTTGTGTATTTTCACCATCTCGATGCAAGGTTATACCGATACTGACGGTTAAGCCGCGCTCACCTAGAATATCGTGCCAACCAAATTGGAATATGCGTTCTCGATAGTTTTCGGCATGCATTTCAGCTTGGTCGAGCGAGCAATCTTCTAAAATCACCAGAAACTCTTCTCCACCAAAACGGACACAGGAGGAGCCTCGGAATTTAAAGTAGTTTTTCAACTCACGTGAAACATTGACTATCGCTTTGTCACCAACCAAGTGACTAAGTTCATCATTAATCGATTTAAAATGGTCAATATCAATGACTAGAAATGCAAATAGCTTCTCATGAAGCAGTAGGTCTTTCAGCTTTACATCTAACCAGCGGCGGTTGTGTAAGGTGGTGAGTGGGTCAGTGAAGACATCCTGTTGAAGTTGGGCTACGGCATTCTTTTGATGTTCGGTGGTTTCTTTGAGCTCGCGATTTTCAATCTCAGATAAGATCAATTTCAATTGCAATTCAAAGCGCGATAAGCGACGCAGTTGATTGGCCCCCAGCTCACTAATCGGGATGTTTTTCATCAGATCAGTTTCAATTCGAAAGCCTTTTTTTTCATAAATCAGGGCGGCTTGATAAAGGCCTTGGCGCTCGCACACGGCACTGAATGCTCGATACAGCTGCTTGGCCATCGTGGGTGACGTGTATCGTTGCAGACGTTTGTCTGTACTGGCCAGCATCATATTGGCAATATGACTTTTGCCTATTTTAGCAAGGCAGTTGGCCGTTTCAATTCGAATCATATTCGATAGCCAGGTGGAATTCATATTTCCAGCACTGTACTGAACACTAGAGAGCGTAATGAGCGCTTTATCGACTTGATCCTGATGAAGATAAAGTTGAGCTTGATAGAGTGAAATTTGCCCGGTAAGAATTTTATCGCTGACCAAAATACTCAGCTCTTCACACTCTTTAATTAGGTCGGTGGCGGCGGAGATTCGGTGCAGTTGAATGTAACACGATAGCATGTAAAGTTTATAACGCAGGCGTAATGAGCGGCTGGTGATTGCGTGATCAATACTATCAATTTTTTGATAGTAACGAAGGGCTCGGCTGTGCTCGCCATAAGCATCACACAGGTTACCCATGCCAATGACGGCTAGTACATATTCGTCAATGTAACCTGTGTCGACGGCAATATTAGAAGCGGACACATATTCGTTGAGCGCCGCGGCAAATTCACCGCTTTCCATTAGGCGATCGCTTAAACTGTTTTTCACAGACAAAATAATTTCGGCGTCCTTAGGCAATTCAAGTAATGCTAAGGCGTGACGAAGCTCCTCTATACTGGCGGACGACTGATGCAGTTCTGAACGATACTCTGCACTGATGATGTAGCTAAGTGCTTTTTCTTTTGATGTTGAGGCTATATGTTGTCGGACGTGATTCCAGAAAATGATGGCCTCTTCTCCGGAAACGGAGGTGGCATCCAAACCCGTATCTTTAATCTTACTGAGCAGTACTTCCATGCGACCATTCCTGAGGTTGACTGTCTTCCAGTTGTTCTAATGTGAATGGGAAACTCAAAATGTCTTGGAACATCACTTGAGGTAGCGACCCCGTTAATCCTTTTCTTTCCCAGGGGTATATTTCAATCATCTTAGCCAATACATGGAAGACGTGCAGCGCTGCATCGCCTTTATCGGCAAGAAGCAGCGCTAAGCGTTCGCTACTTAAACGAGAAACGAGATCTTTTTGGTTACAGAGCGAGTGGGCAATCTCGGTACATACATCGAGGTACTTTGAGTCGTTATGTTGGATGACAATGACGGCGTGATTAGAATGCTTCAACTCGGTCTTGAACAACATGAGTTGTTCCCACCAATAAGTCTCTGAAACTACATTGGAGAGATGTTTCTCTGGGTCGTATTCGTGTTGACCACGAATACGGTTAATGAGTTTACGTGCTCGTTGCTCAAGTTGTCGCTTAGAGGCTCTTGCTTTATCAAGACCAATGCGCGCCGTTTGTTCTCGAAGCATCTCAACCGTAAATTGGCGATATTTTTTAAATGAGGCTAAAGAAGCTTTAAAATCACCACGCTGCTCTGCGACTAGGGATTGTTGGTAGCAAATTTGTGAAAGTAGCTCACCTTTATCAAACGAAGCCGCAGAGGCTTCAGCAAGAAGCAACAGCTCAGTTGCTTTCTTGGAGTCTTTTCTCAGCAGTTCCAAACGAGCTCGACTAATGAATGAGTGGGCCTTCATCCACACAAGGTTATGCTCCACGGCAAGTTCGAGTGCTTTGGTGGTTGCCGCTTCCGCATCTTCGATTCGTTCAAGCCCGAGCAGTGCCAAGCCGCGAAAATCCCAAACCTCGGCTTGCCAAGTTTTATCGGGATGATCCTGTAGCGCTTCTTCTGCACCATCGAGCACCGTGAGCATATCAATGTATTGGTTAAGTAGATAGAGATCCCATGCCCACAGAATACGGGCTTTGCCTTCTAACCAATGGATACGGGCATTATTAGCAACTTTAACGGCTAGCTCGTGTGTTGAACATGAAAGTTGATATTCGTTGGTAATACGCCAAACATTACCCAGACCAATGAGGCACTCTATCTGGATATCAACTTCATCAACCAGAGCTGATTGTTCTAAGGCATTTATCCAATATTGTTGGGCGGTATAATATTTTGCCTGACCCCAAAGTTGCAGCGCGTGAATATGCAGAATTTCGGGAAGGCAATCATCAGTATCGAGGGTATTTTGAGTGGATAAGGCTTCTTTAATGTATTTTAAACCCACGCGGTAGTCCATTAGACACCAAGCGCAGCGAGATAAAATGATCAAACATTGAATCGCCCCTTCTGGGAAAAAGATCTGCTGTGCTCTCAATAAACACTGCTCCGCGACGATCGACACCTTCTCCGGCTCAGTTTCAATACGGGCTCTAAGCTGTTCTATTTCAATTTCAAGAAGGTATTGGCTTTTATCCAAACGGGCTGTTCCTCAAAAGTAAGAAGCCTAAGTCACCGATTCATTATATGAAGCCAACGTTAAAGCGCACTATTTACTTTCCCAAAAGTGGGTGCATTGGTTATTCATTACCACAATAATTTGCGCTACTTCACAATCCACAGTCTAAATATAACCTAAAAATCTAAGAGAGTAGTTCTTTCAATGTCAGTGGATGTTTGGTTAATTCCAAATTTTGGGCGGCGGTGAATCCATGTTTATCTTGGTAGCACAGATTGTGCCAAGCACGAAAAATATCCAGCATTGGTTGTAGGCCGCCAGGGCGAAGTTTGCGCCTCGGTTCGTTGATAAAGCTTTCGAACAACAGTTGGAAGCGTTTTTGATAGAACTCTGTTTGCTTAATCGATGCTTTATCGAGCCAAGCTTCGGGTGTTGGATTGTCTCCTGCCAAATAGCAAACACCTTTGGCAGCCTGTGCCTGATTGGCAATAGCCCAGCGATCTCGCCACCATCCCATGTGAACAATGTCCGTTTTATTCACGGAATGTCCATTTTGCCATTGCGGATCTTCCTCAACGTACATTAAGTCAACATTCTTACGCTTGATTCGCGGCAAACAGACGCTCAATGCTGCAGAACGTAAAACCGGATCTTGAGGCAGATAGATAGAAACTCGCTTATCTTCAAGGCACAAATCCAGCACGTGGAGGAAGTGAGCATAAGAGGTGTAAGGAGGGCGTATCAAGGCGCCTTTAGAAGGGTAATGAAAAGTGGTGAGGTTACCCATGGGGTCTTCAACATTACCGCGGGCTAAAATCGTTTGGTATTTCTGATCAATACGCTCACGTAATAGCGGAGATGCGTCAGGAGTGGGTAGATTCGCTTCGGATGAATGTTCACGAGAAACAAAACGCGCGGGCGAGTGATAGGGGTTGTGATCAAGCTCGCCTGCAGGCTCTTCATTGGCGGAATAGTTTACGTGCTGACAGAGTATGTAACCTGTTTTGGCTTCACCTGTTGCAAACCACAATACGCCGTTGTCGCTATGGGGTTGGAGCGGGATGTAATTGCAAGCCAGTTCATATTGGTTTGCATGATTCACCCAACGCGCATCAATCATGGCCAGTTTTCGCCGACAGCGACTGGCAATGTGCTCGACATGATCATAAAACGTTTTTGGGTTGATGGATAATTTACGGCAAATCTCTCGCACCGAATAACTCATGAAGAGTAGGCCGAGTAAGGTTTCTTGAAAAACGAGTTTTTTGTTGGCTCCTGACCACTTATCAACAAAGGTACTCTGACAAGCTTTGCAACGGTATCGCTGGCGATCGCCGCTGTAGCCAAAAGCGTGATAGAGATGTTTGTGCGTATGAACAGATAAACCGAAATTTTGGCAATCATCACTGCGGCAAGCGGGCAACCCGTCGCTGTGAAGCTGCCTTAAACGGTGTAATTCGTTTAACACTTCTCGGTTGTTAAGTAAGGGGGGGAAAGCTCCACATTCACGACAAACCATCGTTGGACGCTTCGGGTTTACGCGCTGCAGAACGTACCGTTCGGCTTCACTCAGTCCAAAGTTGTCACACGCCAATGTTTTACAAAAGTTGAGTTGTAAACCATCTGCGTCCTTGGGTAGTTGGTCGTTGGACACAATCGCCCCCTCGGGGTAATTTAAGGCTGCCAATTTGGGTGAGCAGCTGAGGTTTAAAAATTAGATACTAATCGCTGTTTCAAGCGCGACTTTCATCATGTCGTTAAAAGAGGTTTGGCGATCTTCAGAGCTTAATTTCTCACCGCGAATGATGTGGTCTGACACCGTAAGAATCGTCAATGCTTTTGCGCCTAGATCCGCTGCAACGCCATAAATACCGGCCGCTTCCATATCCACACCTAAGATGCCAAGCTTATTCATTTTTTCGAATAAATCACCTTCAGGTGTGTAGAACAGATCAGCGGAAAACACGTTGCCTACCTTCACGGGCACGTTTTGTGCGCGTGCTTGATTGACGGCTGTTTCAAGCAATCCGTAATCCGCAATCGCGGCAAAATCGTGGTTGTTAAAACGGATGCGGTTAACTTTGGAATCGGTTGAAGCACCCATACCAATAACGATATCCATTAGATTGACATCGTCACGAACTGCGCCACAGCTACCAATACGGATGATATTTTTTACACCGTATTCTGAAATTAACTCGTGAACATAAATCGAGCATGATGGAATGCCCATACCATGGCCCATAACGGATACTTTTTTACCTTTATAAGTACCGGTATAACCGAACATACTACGAACATCACAAACCTGTTTAGCATCATCTAAAAAAGTTTCAGCAATGTATTTTGCACGTAATGGATCGCCTGGCATTAGAACGGTTTCAGCGAAATCACCAACTTGCGCATTAATGTGTGGGGTTGCCATCGTTGTTACTCCAAAGTTTTCGAGTCAGCGATTTATCCGCAATAAGTGGATTAAATTACTAATTCTGTTGAATCTGATGTGTTTTGTTGAGGCAATATTAGCTAGACCTGACACTGTTCCTTGAGAGATTAGTCACAGAATTAAGGTTAATACCCTTTTTTGAGCTCATTGATAACTAAAAGTGTTGAAAGTGGTAAGGCAATCGATTTGGGTAAACGTTTACCTTTTATGTGTACATAAATATATTTTGTATAAGGTGGTTGGAGTGTGCTATACATTATACAACAAATATTTTTGTATATGAGGCGGCGATGAGTAATCCAGAAATTCGTATCGGGATCAGTGCATGTGTGCTGGGAGAGCAAGTCCGTTTTGATTCTGGCCACAAAGCGAGTGACTTTGTGACCAAAGAGTTGACGAATTATTTCTCTTTCATACCCGTTTGCCCAGAGGTTGCGATTGGCTTAACCGTGCCAAGGCCTACCATTCGCCTGATCTCTCACGAAGAGCGTTTAGCGCTGGTTGAAACTAAAGATGAAACCAAAGATTACACGCAAGCCATGTTCGATTTCTCAGAACGAAAAGTTGATGAACTCGAATTGATGAAATTGTGTGGTTATATCGTTTGTGCGAAATCCCCAACATGTGGCATGGAAAGGGTCAAAGTCTATAAGCATCAGCGAGCGGATAAAGAGGGCGTTGGTCTTTATACCGCCACTTTGATGCGTAAAATGCCGTGGTTGCCTGTAGAGGAAGATGGCCGTTTGCATGATCCTGTGCTTCGCGAAAACTTCATTACGCGTGTCTACTGTTTACATGACTTTTATCAATCGATAGGTGACAACCCGACACCGGGCAAAGTGGTGGCCTTTCATTCACGCTACAAATTGACGTTAATGGCGCATCACCCGCAAGCGTATCGAGAACTCGGCCGTTTGGTGGCTGAAGTCAAGCAGCATCCGCCACAGTATTTTATTGAGCACTATCGCCAAGGGCTAATGGATGCGCTTAAACACAGAGCGAGCCGTAAAAATAACACCAATGTTTTGATGCACATTCAGGGTTATTTCAAACGAGCCTTAAACAAAGAGCAGAAAGTGGAGTTAGCGCAATTGATTGATGACTATCGAACTGGCGAGCTTCCTTTACTTGCGCCTATTACGTTGCTCAAACATTACATAAAAATGTATCCCGATGCTTATCTGCAGCAACAGCACTATTTATCGCCTTATCCACAAACGCTAAGGTTACGTTATGGACTATGAGAACCCACTGACTGAAAACATGATGACTGAAAAATTATACGCTATTCGAGACGTTGCCGAGATGACTGGAGTAAAGCCCGTTACCTTGCGTGCATGGCAGCGCCGCTATCACCTCGTTCAGCCACAGCGCACGGAAAAAGGGCATCGCCTTTATTCACAAGAGGATATTGCGACGATTCGCATAATTCAAGGTTGGCTGGCGAAAGGGGTTTCGATTGGCAAAGTGAGTGCATTGCTCAGTGGCAGTGAAAGCATCATCGATACTTTGGCAAATCATGGTTCAGAGCTTTTAGAGCAAGAACAATTGCTGCAAGCTTTAGTGGATCTCAATAAAGGCAAAGCGGAATCAACCATTGCTACAGTATTGAAAGAGTATCCGTTAGAGATTGTTGAGCAGCAGTTTGTCTTTCCTGTCATCGACACGTTAGAGCGGGTTAAAGGACCGTTGCGCAGTTTGCAAAAAGGGCTTTTTCAGGCACTGATGATAAGCAAGTTGAGCTCGATCATTGAAGCGGAAAACAAAGCGGCAACTAAAGGAAAATGTCTTTGCGTTAATCTTGATCCAACATCGAGCATACTGGCTTGGTTATGGTTCGTGGGAAAGGTGGAAGCTGGGTATAACCTCACTATCTTAGATGGTGTCGAAGATCTTACCGCTCTTGTTGATCATGATGCTTTAGCAAACTACCAACAGGTTGCGCTGTTTGCCAACCGAGCACTAACCGAGCAGCAAGTTCAAGCGTTACGGAAATTGCGGATCTCACTGGGAGATAAGCTTTCGTTGTCAGATGTGGTTGCTCGTCTGCACCATTCGTTAGATTAATCAGTAAGGATGCACAGTGAAATTACTCTGGCTGCGCCGAGATTTACGATCCGTTGATAATACGGCATTACATGCCGCCATTGATGGTGAAGAACCTGTTGTTGCCGTATTCATTGCAACGCCAGCACAGTGGCAAAAACACCATCTTGCTCCGATGCAGGCGGATCTTATTTATCGGCGTTTATTTGAGCTGCAACGTGAACTGCAAGCACTCAATATTGCTCTATTGTATGAGGAAGTCGATGATTACGCTGATGCTGCGCAGCAGATTGCCGCTATGGCTAAGCAGCTTAATGCCAGCGCAGTGTTGGTTAATCGCGACTATGAAATCAATGAGTTGCAGCGTGATGAGATGGCGAGCCAGTTTTGCCTAGAGCGCCAGATCGAGTGGCGAGCATACGACGATAAGTGCATTATTACCCCCGGTTCGGTCAAAAACAAGCAAGGTGATTATTTCAAAGTCTTTACGCCTTTTAAACGAGCGTGGTTATCACAAGCGGCTCTTCCTCAAATTTTACCAACGCCTATTTCTGCACATTATAAACGCATAAAGGATCTTGAGCCGTTGCTGTGGAGCGAACACCGCTCGTTCAGCTATCCACGCATCAGCAGTGATCATTGGGTGGTCGAGTTCGATGCAATTCGCGCTAAATTACGCCAGTTTTGCCGTGATAAGGTACAGAATTACCACCAGCAGCGTGATTTTCCCGCGTTGGATTCGACCAGCGCACTGTCACATTATCTCGCAATAGGGGCGCTTTCTGCGCGTCAATGTATGGCGCGTCTATACGCTGAATCGCAACATATTGGGTTGTCTGAAGGGGCGCAAACTTGGTTGAGCGAAATCATTTGGCGTGAATTCTATCAGCATCTGATCGGGTTTCGTCCTGATCTCTGCAAAGGAAAAGATTTTGCACCTTGGGGGAAACATGTATCTTGGTGGGAGAACTCAACGGCCTTTGAACGTTGGCAGCAGGGGCAAACCGGGTTCCCTATTGTCGATGCGGCGATGCGCCAACTCAATAAAACGGGGTGGATGCATAACCGATTAAGGATGGTGGTGGCCAGTTTTCTAACCAAAGATCTGCATATCGATTGGCGACTTGGTGAACAATATTTTATGCAAACATTAGTGGATGGCGATTATGCATCCAACAATGGCGGTTGGCAGTGGTGCGCTTCAACTGGGTGTGATGGGCAACCTTATTTTCGAATTTTTAACCCTACCAGCCAAGGGGAACGTTTTGATCCGAAAGGTGATTTTATTCGTCAGTGGGTACCTGAATTGGCTTCGTTGCCAGATAAGTACATCCACACGCCTTGGAAATTCCCTGCCGTCAATTCCTTGTCATATCCCGCGCCAATGGTTGATCATAAAGTAGAAAGAGAGATAACCTTACAGATCTATAAAGACGCCAAGGATACCTGATCACCATGCTACGCAAGCTACTCTCTTTGTGTTGTTGCTGGGGTGCGCTCAGTGTGAACGCGTTTGCCGCGACTTATGATTTTCCTGCCGAAGGCAGTAGCATGGTTGGCCGAACTCAATATCACGTGATTGAGCAGGGCGAAACCTTAGCGCAAATTGCAAAACAGTACGATGTTGGGTTTTTATCTTTGATGGCGGCTAACAAAGGAATTGACCCATTTTTGCCGCAGCAAGAGTTTGTGCTAACCATTCCGTCACAAATTATTTTACCGCACGTGGCTTACGAAGGCATCGTCATCAACTTAGCGGAACTGCGGCTCTATTACTTTGAGCCTGAAAAACGCAAAGTGCATATTTTCCCCGTCGGTATTGGCCGTATTGGTCGTGACACGCCCGAAATGGAAACCACTATCAGCCAAAAACGGCCGAACCCAACTTGGACACCTCCTCAATCGATCCGCACTGAATATAAAGCGAAAGGTATTGAACTGCCTGCGGTGGTGCCTGCTGGGCCAGATAACCCGCTTGGCGAATACGCGCTTCGTCTCGCTTATGGTGCGGGTGATTATTTGATCCACGGTACCAACAAAGATTTTGGTATTGGTATGAGAGTCAGCTCAGGTTGTATTCGTATGGATCCCAAGGATATTGAATGGCTGTTTAAGCAGGTTCAGCGTGGCGAGAAAGTGAAAGTAATTGATGAGCCGATAAAATTAGCCTTAGAGCCAGATCGAAGCGTATTTCTTGAAGCTCATGAACCTTTAACGCGCAGTAACGGCAGTAAAAAAGAGTTGCAGGTACCGCAAGAACTTCGCTGGTGGTTGGATGAATTTAACAAATCAGATGCGAAAGCGAGAGCGGTGATCTTGGCGCAAAATGGTGTGCCTGTCGAAGTTGTGGCTGCAGATTTTTCAACCTCATTGGAGTAATTAAAGAAGTTGATGAGTTCATTAATGGTGAACCATGTAATAGCAGCAATAAAAAAGGCTTGAATTAACAAGCCTTTTAAGGAATTTCAGCTATGGAATATAACGAAATTATTTCGTGTATGACTGAGCAATATTATCGATACGCTCGTTTGCACGAGCCGCTTCTTCTTGCGCAGCGGCAGCGGCATCAGCCGCTTGGCTTACTTTAGACGAAAGTGTCGATTGCTCGCTCTTAAGTGCAGAAATTTGATCACTGAGTTGGCTAACTTGGTTGCTTAGCTGATCCATTTTCGTCATTGCTGCGTCATCAGGGCCTGATGCACAACCAGCAAGTAGAAGTACAGAAGAGGCTGCAGCTGCAATTAACATCTTATTCATTATTGAACTCCTTGTTTGTAAGATTATTATCAATGATGCCCTATTATACTTTTCCTACTTGAAGCTACAGCGGTGCTGTTTACCTGCAACGTCAAGTCGTTTGGGTATACGCTTTTTTGGAAATCATCATATAGTGACGAACTCAATTGTAGACACTATTCTAGCGTTCACCCAGTAGCCGAACGTCAAAATAATCCAAGAATTTCAATTTATGCCCATTTACTCCGCTATGTCTCATCGTTAAGAGACGTATTTTCTATCTTCTTATGCCTTGAAAAAGTGTGCGTGCTGATTATTTTTATGTGATCTCTATCTATCTAAGCGCCTTTCGGGCTATCATATTGCGTTTTCATTTTGACCTCTTGCCCTATTTATTGTGGCAACTTTACAAATTTTTGGAGAATCCTTTGCAGTTTAAAGATTTAGGCTTAGACAATCGCTTATTGAAGACCCTCAAACACTATGACTTCAAACAAGCGACAGAGATCCAACAACAAGCGGTTCCCGTGGCGATTGCAGGTAAAGATTTGTTGGCATCCTCTAAGACTGGTTCGGGTAAAACATTAGCGTTTGTTTTGCCAATGCTGCATAAGTCTCTCAAAACTAAAGCGTTATCAGCAAAAGACCCTAGAGCTCTGATTCTCGCTCCGACACGTGAGTTGGCCAAACAAGTGTACGGTGAGCTACGTACTATGCTCAGTGGGTTGAGCTACGAAGCAACGCTGATTGTGGGCGGTGAAAACTTTAACGACCAAGTAAAAGCACTGCGCCGTTTCCCCCGTTTTATTGTGGCGACTCCTGGTCGTTTAGCGGATCACTTAGAGCACCGCTCGTTGCGTCTTGATGGTTTAGATACGCTGATCCTTGATGAAGCTGACCGCATGCTGGACCTAGGTTTTGCTCCGGAACTACGCCGTATTCATCATGCAGCGAACCACCGTCGTCGCCAAACACTGATGTTTTCCGCAACGCTTGATCACGGCCAAGTGAATGACTTTGGTACCGAGTTGCTTAAAGATCCAAAACGCATTTCGATTGGTGTTGCCAACGAAGAGCATAAAGACATCACCCAAAAATTCTACCTCTGTGATCATCTCGATCACAAAGAAGCCTTACTCGAACGCGTGCTGCAAGAAGCCGAATATCGACAAGTGATCATTTTTACCGCAACTCGTTCTGATACTGAGCGTTTAACGCTTAAACTCAACGAGCAGAAACTGAAAGCTGTTGCGTTGAGTGGTAACTTAAATCAAAACCAGCGCAACACCATCATGAGCCAGTTTGAGCGCGCCGTCTTTAAAATTTTGGTCACGACGGATGTGGCTTCACGTGGCCTTGATATCGCGAACGTGACGCACGTGATTAACTTTGATATGCCCAAACATACGGAAGAGTATGTGCACCGTGTTGGTCGTACAGGCCGTGCGGGTAATAAAGGTGATGCAATCTCGCTGGTTGGCCCAAAAGATTGGGACAGCTTCAAGCGCGTGGAAGCCTTTTTGCAGCAAGATATCGAGTTCTCTCAATTTGATGATCTGAAAGGTAAATTTACCGGACTAAAACCACGCGTTCCGGCCTTTAAGAAAAACGCAGCCGCTAAGACTAAAAGTACTAAGCCCAAGGCGCACACCGCCAATAAGAAGCCCGTTAAACGCGATAAAACCTTTTATCAGAATGTGGCAGTGGGTGATGCGGTATTTGTGCCGAAAAAGAGAGTTGCACCTAAAGTTGACGATGAGTAGCCGCGAGCGTCTTGTCAGCGTGACCTTTCGGTCAATCGAATCTGCTGACGGACTCAATGCCAGTATTTGCTGAGACAACCTCACCCTAATTATAAAAACACCGCCAAATTGGCGGTGTTTTTATATACACGCAAACGTTCACCCTTATAAATTTCATAATTTCTCTATTTTATATAAAAATGATAATTGATCTCATTATCGTTTAGTGGCAAGCTGCGCCTCATTATAATAATTGGCTATGTTTTCACTGATCATAATGAAATTACTCAATATCATTGCTTTTGTTGTTGGTTTGTCTTGTTTTCATTCATCTTATGGTGAGTCACTACAGTGGCTGGAAGATGGCTCGCGTAGCCAGCCTAAGGTTCGAGCACACCTTGAAGACCACAATAAAAAAACACAACAGTGGCTCAATCAAGCCGCACCACTTTCTAATGCACTAGTTAAAACATGGTCAGAGAGTCAGAGCGTAAAAGCACCGACACCTTGGCTCATCCAGTACCAAAATTACTATCATGATCAAGTAATTAAGGGTGAACGTTTTGTTGTTAAAAAGACCGCAGAAGACAGCCCAATTGAGCGCTTGGTCAATATCAGTGTAAGACAGCAGCAATCAGATTATTACCAGTTAGCCAATTGGGCGGTGGCAAAAGGGGACCGCTTTATTGCATTAAGCGAAGATTTTACTGGCGAAGAGCACTACACGCTGACGCTGGTGGATCGTGTATCGAAGCAGGAAATCGTGCTTAGCCAATCTGCAACGACTCAAGCGATTTGGTCTGAAAATGGCCAATATCTCTATTTTTTGGCGGCAGAAGAAAGCCGTTCTTCTAGCTTATTGCAGCGCTATGATGTGCTGAGCAAGCAGACAAAAACCCTATGGGAGTGGGCTGATCCGCAGTGGATCGTGTCTCTCTATTTGGCGGCGGATCCGCATTTTGCCCTCGTGCAAGTCAACAACGAAAACAGCAGTGAACAACGTATTTTAGAGACCAACAGCTCTCACTTAAGCCTTCCGCTTCGTGCCGCACAGCCGGGTATTGAATACTACGCAGACGTTGCTAATGGCTGGCTCTACATCAATAGTAACCTCAACGGCAAGTTTGCACTCTACCGTCGATTACTGAGCATGAATGAAAACCCTTGGCAGCTTTTTTATGCGCCAGATGATCATTCCACGCTGGATAATTTTTATTTATATCAAGCTGGCGTTGTGGTTAAAACCAACCAAGCACAGCATTCTCAACTAGCCATTATGGATCAGCATGGAAAGTTGAGAGCATCACAGCCTTTGGCAACAGAAAGTGAAGTCGCTTGGGTCTCTCGTAACGGTGATTGGCAAAGCAATAAACTGCGCGTGCGTTCAATGTCGATGGTTTCTGCAGGAGTTTGGCGTGAGTTTGATGTGGCAAGCTTACAATGGAAGCGACTGGGTCAAGACAACTATCCTGCTTATTTACCGGAACAGTATGAGTCACAACATATTGTGGTGGATGTTGATGGCGTGGCTATTCCTGTCACTTTGGCGTACCGAAAAGACACCTTGAGCGCACAGTCCAGCGTCTTTCTTTATGGCTACGGCGCGTATGGCGTCACTATGCGTCCGTACTTTATGCCACAAGTGATCAGTTTATTGGATCAAGGCGTAATTTATGCGATTGCTCATGTGCGCGGTGGTGGTTATCACGGTGAATCATGGCACCGCGCTGGGTCTGGCATTCTGAAAAAAATAGGCATCTCAGATTTCCTGAACGTCGCCTCTTCATTGCAGCATTTTAATAACGGCCAACGCGCTATTTATGCGATTGGCGGCAGCGCTGGTGGAACCTTAGTTGCGGCCGCGGTTAATCAAAACCCAGCACTTTTTGCTGGAGTGGTGCTGCAAGTGCCTTTTGTGGATGTGCTTAGAAGCATGTCCACAGAAGACTCCTCTTCACTCTCGGTGCAGCAGCGAGGAGAGTGGGGAGATCCTAGCCAGCCATTGCAACGCTCAGCAATTGAAGCTTATGACCCACTACTCAATATTCAAGCCAAACCTTATCCGCCAACCTTCGTCCGTGTCGGGTGGTTTGATAACCGTGTCCCTTATTGGGAAGGCGCGAAATACATAGAAAAAATGTCGATGATGAGTACGGGTAGCGGGCCTTACTTGTTATGGACGGACTTCAATAGCGGGCACAGTAGCGATTCACGTAAGGCACTACAGCAACAGGCCGTGGAATACGCCTTTCTTCTTACCATAGATAAAAACAAAAAAGCGGAGCAGTAAATGAAGCTTTCTCCAATCACCGCAGCGGTGCTTAGCGTGCTTGCGGTAGGGTCAGTGCATGCCGAATTCAGCCTAACCAAGCTTGAAGAAGTGGTGGTGAGTGCCAATAAAGTAGAGCAGCCGTTGTCAAAAGTCGCTGGCTCAATATCAGCGATTGACGGTGAAAGCATTGAAAAACAAGGCGCGACAGAACTGTATGATGTATTGAGTCATGAACCCGGAATCAGTGTTACAGGTGGTGCTGGTCGGCCACAAAATATCACGATTCGAGGGATGACGGGCAACCGAATTGCGATCATTCAAGATGGCGTCGCCGCATCGGACGGCTATGGTGCCAATGACATTAACGACAAAGTAGGCCGCAATACTTTCGCCTTAGACAACATAAAAAGCATTGAGGTTGTGAAAGGGGCAGGGTCTACCATCCATGGTTCGGGCGCGATCGGCGGCGTTGTGGTTGTCACCACAAAATCGCCGGCGGATTATTTGCAAGGACGTGATTTCTATATTGATGCCTCTGGCTCCTACACAGGGATCAGCAATCAATATAAGAGCAGTAGCACGCTAGCGGTGCGCAATGGAAATGGTGAAAGCTTGGTGACCATTTCATATTGGCAAGGCGAAGAGGCTCGCAACTTTAACCAAGATCTCTATAACCGAGATATTGAAGGATTCAGTGCATCGTTAGCCCACGATCACATGGTCAATGATTCGCTGTTACTCAGTGTAAAATTTAACGCCTATAAAGATGAAAACATCCGCAAAGAAGGGATTGCTTCCATTCAGCGCGATGACAAATGGGAAAGCAAAGAATTTTTTGAACAGGAACAGCACCAAACCTTATCGGCATCATTGGGGGTGCAATTAGACTGTCTCTTGATCACAAGTC
>NZ_JAHGUP010000050.1 GCF_001989995.2 Vibrio anguillarum | reverse complement strand
GCTTTATTGATTTTATTGTTAATTTATAGACTCATCTAAGCGGAGAAGAGCCCCTAAAGTTATTCGCATTTTGCTAATTTAAGTGACTTCTCTAAGTGACTTTTGTCCAAAGACGTGTTACATAACCGCTTTGTAATGAACTTTTACTGTGACGAAGATACAATGCTTTTATCTATATCAGACTGAAAAGCTCCCAATAGTTTCTTTATCTCACCCAGCGCTGCGGTAGGCGTTAACTCCTTCCTTGCTATCTGTTCTTCTAACAACTCAATCTTACGTTTTACTAAGTCAACACTCGACCTTAGAGAAACAGCGTTGTAAACCTCCGTGTAACCGTGAATATCAGCAAAAGCCAGGTCAATATAGGTATCTAATGAGCTAAGCATTGTGTGACCTGTCCATTGCTGAAGCTGCATTTTAAATGTTTGTGTATGAAGCAAATGTTTTCGGAAATCATCTTTAGCATTCACTTTTTTAGTAGCCAGAATAAGCTCTTTAAGCTTGTCTGTAATGAATGCGTGCCTCCACAGGTGTGGATGTAACTCACCCTCGATGCCAAGCTCTTTTTTCCAAGCGTTCATGTACGTTGTCCATGAGTCAGCAGATAAGGGTTGGCCTGTGGTTAAACTGATAAAGAGGTAGTCATGCTGAACCTTTTTTTGCCTCATCGCTTTCTTACGAACTTTGACGTAATCCGCAATCATTGATAACAAAAGGTGTGGCACGGGAATCTTTCGAGTGGTGTTATCGTCCTTACGCTTTAAGGTGGTAAGGGTAAGCATACCTGTCCGTTTAGCATCCTCATAATCGGTCATTTTAATCAAATGAAGCTCCGACACACGACCGCCTAGTTGCTCCATTGCGGTGTATAACGCCATGTCCCTTCTACGCTTATCTTTGTTTTTCTGCGTCTTGATAAACTCCCACACACGTAAGGCATCATCTTCCGAAACAGGGTAGCGTTTCTTGATTTCATCTTTTGTTGGCACGGCTGAATGGGTGACTTTTACACCTTCAATAAAACCTTTGTAACCTTCCTGCTTGCGCTTATAAGGTTTTTCAATTATCTGAATTGAATTACCTTTATCCTTACCAATAAAAGAACTCAAATCATGAAAGTCTTGGATAAACTGCAAAAAATCAAGACAGGTATGTGCAATCTTTATAACTGAGTTATTCTTGCGTTTTAGTTCGCCAAGCGGCGTTCTCTCTGCTTGTAACGATTGAATGAAAAGGGTGAACGTTGCATCTGTAAGCTGGCTAAATCGGCTCAATAGTGGCTGTTTTTCAATAAAGTGCACCAAGTGAATAATATCGTGTGCATATCCACGAATCGTATCGCTTTTTAAGTTTCTTACTATCAACTTATGAATGTAGGCATTGGCTTCATAGCAAGGCATATGATCACTGTACGTCACGAAAGGGATATCTAAAGGCTTACGAAAGATAAGTTTGCCATCAAACCCAAGGTGGCTCCATTGTTCAAAGCCTTTAAGCTTACGAACCCCCATCAAACCTCTCCATTCAAGGTGTAACTCATCTGTGCTTCAATCTTCCGATTATGCTCTCGGTAAAGCTCCTGTCGATCTTCTACTGTGCCCGCATGTTGCGCTAGTTGCTTTAGCCTAGAACGCAACTCTGAGACCATAACAGTCAGTAAAGAGTTGCAGCGCTGCGCTGCATCCAGTTCCGACTCAAGCTCTGCGACTTTATGCTTTAAACCTACGGCTGTTTGTTTGTTACCTTTAGAAGCTTTCTCATCGTGATGTGCAGCCTCTACCGCCAGTTTAGCATTAATACGAAGCTCATCTAAGGATAAGAAGCCTCTCTCTAGAAGTGCTTCTGAAATGCTTTTGACCGTGTTTAATGAGCATGATGTGATATTACGCTCTTGATTCTGATATTTAGCGATACCAGATTGAGACTTGAGCGCTTTTAGTAGTTCCTCATCATTTTTAAACTCAGTAGGGGTGGTGATGATTTCCCTTAACAGCTTTTCTGTTTCAAGTATCTTGGTTTGGTTTTTCTCTAAAACTTTCATTGTCCCAATCCTCAATCGAGGTCTTTGATTTTTAAAATTAGATTAAAGGTTTGAGTTGTATTTCCATAAGCATCGTCAATGGTAAAGAACTCTGGCTCAAGCGTGATTCGACCTTCTTCTAAAAGCTGAATAACCTCTGTTTCAATGTCCTGCTCTTTTTGAATTTGGCTAATATGAGGAACGGTTAGGTAAGACTCATCATTGTAATCTTCTGCCACTTCACTCACTGACTCTATAGTAATCGGCGTTGAGCTATCGCCTGTCAATCGCTCTGCAATAATTTTGCGGACCTCTTCTATTCCGTCGAGCTTGGCAAGTTCAGAGGAGGAATCAACCACACCACGAACAATCACACTGGCTTTAGCTCCGTTTAGTACCGCTCCAGTTTCCGATTCAGAGATGTAGTGGTATAGATGTTCCATGTCTGAATGTCCGAGCATCCAGCGCAGAGCATCCATTCCATCAAACCCCTTAGACCAGAAGAACGCCATAGCAAAGAAGCGTCTCAATTGGTGCTGACGAACATAATTACGGCGGTACTCACCGTTGTCATACTGCACTAAGTCTGTTTCGAGATAATCACATAAAGCATCGAGATGTGCATTGTAGGTCGTGTGTTGTACCTGATTTAATTGACAACGGTGTGCGTCTAAGTTGTTAAATAAAGACAATTTCCCTCTAGTTAAATTTAATTCACTAGCTTTGATGTTAAAGCGCTCAAGTTGCCAAATGAACTTAGCGATAGATAAAGGGATTGGCCGCTCTATTGTGGCATTTAGCCCCTTTGAGCCTGTCTTCTTTACCTTAAACATCAAGCTGAAATCTGTCTTTACTCCTTCTATTGAAAAAGGGTCTAGATTGGGGGATAGGTTGCCATGTTGCTTCAACTTGATTAATTCATCTTGTCGCCGCGCCATGATTGCACCTACCAAGACCTGTATAGCCCCTTGCAGCACCGAGAATAGCTCAAACAAACTTTCATTGACTCGAATCCGTTCGTGTCGCTTATCAGTACCTTCTGCAAAGGCTTGAACCTGTTTTATTCCTTTTTTTAGGTATTCATCGCTCAGGTAATTGATTGCTTCAGTTTGAAACCAATAACCTCGCTCCGAGCTACGCATATTTCGATGCAATTCTTCATTCCAAGCTGGCCTATCGGAGTTTGGTCGGTGGGGATTGGAGTTCTTCGCAGCAGACTTACATCTTGCTTTAGAAAGCAGAGTTAGTATTTCGTCTAGTAAAGTAACAGCATCTGTGTCGGTACGTAGATGCTCTTTAGCAAACTCATAGCACTGGCGAATTAAATTAAACACAAACTTAGGCGGCAATGAGCGCGTTCGCCCAGCCTTTTTTACATCCACTAGATGACTAATGCTGCTAGCACGGACGCGCTCGGATAGGATTGAGGGACTTGCGGCATCTTCACGGTCAAGGTTGGTATGAATCAATCTAATTACGTCAATGTAGCCCGAGATAGAATACTGATTAGTACCCGACGCTACATCTAAATTCTCAACAGCCCGATATTCTGAGTTTTGTTTTGGCTCTTTGAGGTGAAGCTCTGGATAGTTGGGAGCTTTAATGTTCTGATAAAGAATCATACCATCAAACAACAACTTACTTAATACCGAGCTATTCCCATCGTAATAAATGCCATTACCTCTTTGATAAAATCCTTGCTCAAAAAGCCAAGCACACGCCTTATCTCTCGCGGCTAAAGATAAGAAAACCTCTTCTTGGGAAATGCCTCGTGAAATATAGGGGTACTTTTCTTTAAATTTTTGAGCATCTAGATCTTTCACACCCAGACAAACACTGTCTAGTAATACTTTAATACGTTTATCAAACTCGTATACCCCATGAATAATTCCGTGCTCAGCAAACTTCACCAAGATGTTCAGCCAAAAGTCATCATTCACATTTTGAAGTTGGTATTTTGCAAGCTTCAATTCCTTTGAATGCAGCAAGATAGCATTTATCAAAGCAATAACCCTGTTAGTCTTATGGCTAGCCACTACTGGGCTAATAATTTTGCCACCATTTTCAAGCGGGTTATCTGTCGCCGTAATCCAGTATTTAAAACTGTTTAATAATTTGCGATGCTTTGTGTCCGTTAGTTTCTTTCCGTCATCCAAATGTACGCAATCCCAATGTATTGTTTTTGGGGTTTTACCGAATGTTAGTAACCATTTAGTTGCATCAAAGCTGGACTCTAACCACTCGGGCTGCCTTTCATCGTAGCCGTAGATTCCTGTATGGATATGAGTGATGATATCTAACACTCGATAATCATCATGAGCAACTGAAAAATTTATAATTTGCTCAAGTGTGTCTGAACTTAGACCATCCAGCGTCGAGTGGTCTAGCACGATGTCTTCAATGAGACTTGCGATTGGGGCGTTATTGATGGCAACACTCAACATAGCAACGCTCCCTTAATTAAATCAGAATCAAGGTTGTTTTGGGTGGCAATATCAAGCATTTCCATTAAGTCCGCATCAGCACTATGTTTGCCTGAATATAGGGTATCTAGGATAAACACCGCCGACTGATACCAGTGAAAAACGATGTCCAAAAAAGGGCGCTCACCATCGTCACTCTCAACAATAAGGCGGATCGCCATTAATAGCTGCAAAAGGGAGGTGGAAATTGTGTAGGTTAACTGGTCGAATGCTAAAGACTCTGGTGCTTCATTGTTAGTAGCAAGCCGTTGAACAAAACCGTGGTCGAAATGCTCTGGGATATTACTGATACCGTGATTGCTTAGGAACTCCTCAATGTCCTCAGCACTCATATTAACGGCCTCTAGGCAGTAAACAGAGTCTTTCATCGCTTCCAGCAAAATAGCATTCTGGAACTGACGTACCCAACGGTCATTAAAGAAATCCATGAGAGGTTTAGGAAGATAAGAAGTCAGTAGCTTTGCATCTTTATTTTCATGGCCCAGCGCCTCTGAAACCGCATCCATTGAGCGTGTTTCGAGATAAATTTGGAAACCTCTGTGTCGTCTAATCGAGCGCAGTGAATGAATATCAGAAATAACTTGTGTATCATCAGGGGTGATATCACTACTCCTATCAAAGAGCGATTTATCTCGCAACCAATCATAGAATTCATTCTCCGAGTGAAGATTTCTATTAAGGTTTGCTGGGCAGATTGCTCGAATAGAAGAAGCGACTAGAATCATCTTTCGCCAATTCACATCCCCCTTATCTTTTAAGTATTCACGCGCTATGTGAGTATGTTGTATCAAGAACTCAACAACAGACTTAGAAAACTCATTAAGCACAACTTCTTGCTGTGCATTAGTTGCCCCTTTGCGTGATTTATAGCTTACGGCAATATACTGATTGCCAACCTGCTTGTAGCCCACCTTATTTCCATTAACATCAAACAACTCCCATTTTTCTAACCAAGAGGGTGTTATTAAGGGGTGCTCCATCACTAATAGCGTTAGGAGAACATTCAGTGTTGCACTGGAGGGTAGGTTTAACTCAGTGTTAAGTTGTTTAGCATTACCGTAAAAGCACAAAAAGGAACAATAATGTAGCTTTGCACCTACCCCGTGTGCGTAAAACGTTGCCACGGTGTTATTTAGCTTATCCGCACCGACAGTATTGTAATAGTGAGGTGTGTGTGAATTGCAGCGAAGAGGTTTGACTAGACCTGTTTTGAGGAAAGCTTTATTTCTTCTCTCTCGCTCCAAAAGCTCCTCAAACTTCACCAAACACACTTGCTTGATATATGCCATATCTCGCTCTAGCCGTTTCTGAATGATTGAAACAGCCTCCTCATCTTTAATTTTCAGTGGAATGTTGGCAAACCATCGATTGCTTTCCTGTTGCGTTGTATTGCCACCTACTAAAAATGTGGGTGCGGCATCCTTGGGATCTTTCCATTTCGGAACTATAAACGGCTTATGAGGTTCATCAAAAACACCCGTATAAATAAAGCACTCTGTATAATAGCCAACGATATCTCGCCATCGTTTGTGAAAAACCTTTGGGCAGAGCATAGCAGCCTGAGAGCGAACAAATAGCACTTTAAATACCTTATGGAAGAAAGACTGAATATGATTGCGGCTCAGGTAGGTTTCTATTGTTAGTCCATCTCTTTCGGCATAAACGGTAGACATACCACCAAAAAGGGTTTTTAACCCCCCTAGGACAACGATAAGAGTTGATGATTTGTTTTTTAAAGCATAGTTTTTTATAGCGTGATGGATTTTGTTGGTAAAATCCTCACCAAAATTCACATAAAGCGTATCAAGGTGAACCTCGATGCTTTTGCCTTCTTTTGATACCGCTTGCCACCCATTAAGGTAGTCAGACTTTGTTTTATCTATCTCAAGCTTGTTAAATTGCGCTAGGCAGTTCTGAGCATCTTCTGAAATCTTGATACTTGATAGCTTTACGTCACTCAAACTTAACCGCTTATCCTGTGCAATGTTTCGAAAAAGGAGTTTAACTCTATTGCAATAGGTGTATCTGTTCTGGATAGTGATATTGTCAAGGCCATAAACATAACCAATAAATAGTTGAAAATGTTTATTGAGCGAGTTCGAATCATTTAGGATATTTAATGCGTTGTAGTTGCCTTGCTCCACTACATAACAGTATGCCGCATAAAGATTCAGTATTCTCTGCATATTTTTTTTGTAGATTGAGGATTCAACAACAGATGTTAGGTAGTTAGAGTATTCCCCTGACAGTGCGGTATTTAATAAAGAAAGCTCATTTAGAGTTTTTATATTCACAATAAAATCCCATAGATTGACAACCAATAGTTAAGGTAGTTATCAAAGTGATAACTTTCAATGTAAATTGGAGATCGCACCAAGTAAATATTCATTTATTTTCAATAAGTTAATTCATTATTGATATTTTTTATTTATTGGGATTTATGGCATTTCATCAAGAAACAATAACCCATTGTGTGCCAAAGAAATTTCCCCCGGCCTCGGAATAGAACCGCCACCGACCAGCGCCGCCATTGAACTGGAATGATGAGGCGAGCGAAATGGCCTTTGCTTCCAGTTGTGCTGGTTGATGTCTTGTGGAGTCAGAGAAGCAACCGAAGCAGTTTCCATCGCTTCATCTTCATTCATTTCTGGTAATAAATCACACAACCGAGAGGCAAGCATGGTTTTACCCGTTCCGGGTGGACCGAGAAAAAGCAGGTTATGGTTGCCCGCAGCTGCGATTTCTAACGCTCGCTTTCCTTGCTGTTGACCAATGATATCTTGCAGATCGCGAGTATTTTTCGCTCGGCATGGTTTAGGTTCGGTTTGAAAAAGAGAGAGGATTTGCTGGCCACACAAATCAGCACACACCTCAAGCAGTGTTTGCGCCGATTTATGCTGATCCTTTGCCACTAACGCAGCTTGATCACCATTACCATGAGGCACAACCAAACAGCGCTTGGCTCGATTCGCAGCTAAAGCGGCGGGTAATACACCTTTAACAGGACGCAACTCACCAGATAAGGCTAATTCACCAATAAACTCATACCCATCTAACTTCGTTAGCGCTATCTGCTGTGAGGCCGCCAAAATACCCAACGCGATCGGTAAATCAAATCGACCGCCCTCTTTGGGGAGATCCGCAGGGGCTAGATTGACCGTGATACGCTTGGCGGGAAACTCAAAGCGGGAATTAATGATAGCGCTGCGCACGCGATCACGAGACTCTTTAACCGTCGTTTCTGGCAAGCCGACCAACGTAAAACCGGGCATACCATTGCTAATATGTACTTCAACTGTCACTGTCGGTGCTTGCACGCCAACACTGGCTCGGCTGTGAATAATTGCGAGTCCCATTTCATTCCTTTGTGGTTGTTTAAAAAGTGTTCGTTCTGTTTCTGCGCCCTTATTTGCACACGAGAGATTGTTATATAGCTTGTTGTGATGCTGAAAGAATGTGAAAAAAGAATGAGTTTTTGCTTGTCATTTAACGGAATTGTGTGTTACCACTAGAGACGCAAACAATTTCGTAAGATATTAC
The DNA here is from genome assembly GCF_001989995.2 of Vibrio anguillarum. Classification (GTDB taxonomy): domain Bacteria; phylum Pseudomonadota; class Gammaproteobacteria; order Enterobacterales; family Vibrionaceae; genus Vibrio; species Vibrio anguillarum. The sequence goes on along the minus strand of NZ_JAHGUP010000050.1, from coordinate 52,553 downwards.
GCCAACTATTTTAAGAATTAAGTGATGAATTTGAACGCTCACATTAACCTACTGCTAAGCCTGATTATCGTGGTCATTATTGATTCCGCGCGGGGGCTAGTGGGCGCAAAATAACCACCAGATTCAAAAGACCCCCGCACTGAAAAGTCCGGGGGTTTTTTTACAACTATTAAACTAAAAAGTTCATACTGGTTGGCGATTATCCAACCCGATATGACAGGAAGAATGGGAGCGCACATGAAGTGCAAACACAACATGGTTTACTGTGCCATACACAGTTTGGGAGGGTTACGATGACAGGAGCACAACTGGTTGTAGCCGCATTAAAGCAGCAGGGAATCAAAACCGTTTTTGGTTATCCCGGCGGCGCTATTATGCCAATCTATGATGCATTATACGATGGCGGTGTAGAACACATTCTCTGTCGCCACGAACAAGGTGCAGCCATGGCGGCGATTGGCATGGCGCGCTCGACACAAGATGTCGCGGTGTGCATGGCCACCTCAGGACCCGGAGCGACCAATTTGGTCACCGGTCTTGCCGATGCATTTCTTGACTCAATCCCCCTCGTCGCCATCACCGGCCAAGTCGCAAGCTCACACATTGGTACCGATGCTTTTCAAGAGATGGACGTGATTGGTATGTCACTCTCTTGCACCAAACACAGCTACCTCGTTACCGATATCCACGATCTCGCACCCACCCTTGCCGAAGCCTTTGAGGTAGCGAAAGCGGGTCGTCCCGGCCCGGTGATTGTGGATATCGCTAAAGATGTACAACTGGCAAAAACCCCCGTGACTGAGCTACCTGCGTTCACTGCGCCAGCCATGCCAGTAGCCAGCCAAGAGCAGCTTCACGCAGCTCAACAACTGCTTTCACAAAGCTCTCGTCCTGTATTGTATGTTGGCGGTGGCGTTCAACTGGCCAAAGCGACCGATTCCGTACGCGAGTTTTTACGCCTCAATCCGATGCCATCAGTAAGCACTTTAAAAGGCTTGGGCACGATTGAGCGTCATGATCCGCATTACCTTGGCATGCTTGGTATGCACGGGACTAAGGCGGCAAACTTGGTCGTTCAAGAGTGTGATTTGTTGATTGTGGTTGGAGCGCGCTTTGATGACCGAGTAACGGGAAAACTGGATACTTTTGCACCACACGCCAAAGTGATTCATATCGATATCGATGCGGCCGAGTTTAATAAACTCCGTATCGCCAATGCGTCACTACGTGGTGACATCAATCTCATTCTTCCACAACTGGAACTGACGCGTGATATCGCACCGTGGGTTCACCACAGTGAAAGTTTGCGCAGTGGCTTTAAGTGGCGCTATGACCACCCGGGCGATCTCATTTTTGCACCATTGTTACTCAAACAACTGTCCGACATGATGCCCGATTCAGCCATCGTCTCAACCGACGTTGGCCAACATCAAATGTGGGCCGCGCAGCACATTCAGCCGCGTGCTCCACAGAACTTCATCACCTCAGCTGGCCTTGGCACTATGGGCTTTGGGTTGCCCGCCTCAATGGGTGCTGCCGTTGCTCGCCCAGATGATCAATCCATTCTCATTTCCGGGGATGGCTCGTTCATGATGAATGTTCAAGAACTTGGTACGCTCAAGCGCCGCCAAATCCCGGTCAAAATGGTACTACTGAACAACCATCGTTTGGGTATGGTGCGCCAATGGCAATCGCTGTTCTTTGATGGCCGCCATAGTGAAACGATTTTGGATGACAACCCAGATTTCGTGATGCTAGCTAAGGCGTTCGATATTCCTGGCAAAACCATCACCAAAAAAGAAGAAGTTGAATCAGCACTTAAAGAAATGCTGGCCAGCAAAACAGCTTATCTGCTTCACGTTTTGATTGATGAAGAAGAAAACGTATGGCCGCTTGTACCACCGGGCGCCTCAAATAGTGATATGTTGGAGAACACCTAATGGATAGATACCTATTAGACATCAAAGCCGATGATAAACCGGTGCTATTAGAGCGTGTTCTGCGCGTGATTCGCCATCGTGGATTTGTGATAAAACAAGTGGCCGCAACGCAAAACCACGCCAGCAAAGTCGCCAGTGTTGAAATCATTGTTGATAGTGATCGCCCCATCAGCACACTGATCAATCAAATTGAAAAATTATGGGATATTCGCAGTGTCGATGTCACCCCAATAAAAAATAACGAACTACCGAATAACAATTTACAACAAAAGATTTGTGCATAAGGAAGGCAATAAATGGCAACAAAAACTGCAGATTACATATGGTTCAACGGTGAAATGGTTCCGTGGGCAAATGCAAACGTTCATGTACTGACACACGCGATGCACTACGGCACTTCGGTGTTTGAAGGTGTGCGTTGTTATAACACTCCTAAAGGTCCAATCGTCTTCCGTCATAAAGAGCACGCTCAACGCCTAAAAGATTCAGCAAAAATTTACCGTTTCCCTATCCCCTATACGATAGAAGAGATCATGGAAGCGACACGTGAAACATTGCGCGTCAATAAACTGGATTCAGCCTACATTCGCCCACTTGGCTTTGTTGGCAACGTTGGCCTTGGCGTTTGCCCCCCAGTGAACACTGAAATGGAGTTAATCATTGCCGCCTTCCCTTGGGGTGCTTACTTAGGTGATGAAGCGCTAGAAAATGGCGTGGATGCGATGGTTTCTAGCTGGCATCGCGCTGCGCCAAACACCATTCCAACCGCAGCCAAAGCGGGTGGTAACTATTTATCGTCTCTGCTTGTCGGTGGTGAAGCTCGTCGTCATGGCTATGCCGAAGGTATCGCCTTAAGCGTGGATGGTTATTTATCTGAAGGTGCAGGCGAAAACATTTTCGTCATCAAAAACGGTGTGCTGCTCACGCCACCAACCACCAGCTCCATCTTGCCGGGCATCACGCGTGATTCGATAATGACGCTGGCTAAAGAGATGGGTTACGAAGTGCGTGAAGTGAACATTGCGCGTGAAGCTCTCTATCTTGCTGACGAAATTTTTATGACTGGCACCGCCGCCGAAATCGTCCCAGTACGGAGCGTAGACCAAATTACGGTTGGAGAGGGCAAACGTGGGCCAATCACGAAAGTGATGCAAGAAGCTTACTTTGGCCTATTTAACGGCACCACTGAAGACAAGTGGGGCTGGTTGGATTACGTGTACCCACAACCGAAGTAATAGAGGACGATAGACAATGCCAAAGTATAGATCCGCAACGACGACACACGGACGTAATATGGCTGGAGCGCGCGCATTATGGCGCGCCACTGGCGTCAAAGATGAAGATTTCGGTAAGCCGATTATTGCGGTGGTTAACTCGTTCACTCAATTCGTACCGGGCCACGTGCACCTCAAAGATATGGGGCAATTGGTTGCGGGTGAAATCGAAAAAGCCGGCGGCATCGCCAAAGAATTTAATACCATCGCGGTAGATGATGGTATCGCCATGGGGCATGGCGGCATGCTGTACTCACTGCCCTCACGCGAGTTGATCGCAGACTCTGTCGAGTACATGGTTAATGCGCACTGCGCTGATGCGATGGTCTGCATTTCCAACTGCGACAAAATCACCCCTGGGATGATGATGGCGGCACTGCGCATTAATATTCCCGTCATCTTTGTTTCTGGCGGGCCAATGGAAGCGGGTAAAACCAAGCTTTCTGATCAAATCATCAAACTCGATTTAGTCGATGCGATGATCCAAGGCGCTGACCCAAAAGTCTCCGATGCACAAAGTGAACAAATTGAACGCTCGGCCTGCCCAACCTGTGGTTCTTGTTCTGGCATGTTTACCGCCAACTCAATGAACTGTCTCACCGAAGCGTTGGGACTTTCTCAACCGGGTAATGGTTCGATGTTGGCCACGCATGCCGATCGTGAAGCGCTCTTCATCAACGCAGGTAAACGCATAGTTGAATTAACCAAGCGTTACTACGAGCAAGATGATGCATCCGCCTTACCGCGTAATATTGCCAACAAAGCCGCATTCGAAAATGCGATGGCGCTCGATATTGCCATGGGCGGCTCAACCAACACCGTATTGCACCTATTAGCAGGCGCTCAAGAAGGTGAAATCGATTTTGACATGGGTGATATCGACCGCATGTCACGCCGCGTACCTCATCTGTGTAAAGTCGCGCCATCGACTCAAAAATATCACATGGAAGATGTGCACCGCGCGGGTGGTGTGATGGCGATTCTTGGTGAATTGGATCGCGCAGGCCTCATCAATAATCAAACTCACACCGTGTTGGGTTTATCGATGAAAGAGCAGTTGGCTCAATACGACATCATGCAAACCCAAGATGAAGACGTCTTAACCTTTTTCCGTGCCGGTCCTGCGGGTATTCGTACCACTAAAGCCTTCTCGCAACAGTGCCGATGGGATCGCCTCGATGACGATCGCAAAGAAGGCTGTATTCGTACCAAAGAACATGCTTTTAGCCAAGATGGTGGCCTAGCCGTTCTATCAGGCAACATTGCCGTTGATGGCTGTATTGTAAAAACAGCAGGGGTTGATGAAGGTAGTCTGATATTTGAAGGCCCAGCCGTGGTCTTTGAAAGCCAAGAAAGTGCCGTTGAAGGTATTTTAGGCGGTAAAGTGAAGGCCGGTGATGTTGTCGTCATCCGCTATGAAGGCCCGAAAGGCGGCCCGGGTATGCAAGAAATGCTTTACCCAACCACCTACCTCAAATCAATGGGGCTAGGCAAAGAGTGCGCGCTACTGACTGACGGTCGTTTCTCTGGCGGGACTTCCGGTTTATCAATTGGTCACGTTTCTCCAGAAGCTGCCAACGGCGGAACGATAGGTTTGGTGAACTCTGGGGATATTATCGCCATCGATATTCCAAACCGCTCGATTACGCTCAACGTTTCAGAAGCTGAACTGGCTGAGCGCCGCGTAAAACAAGACCAGCTCGGTTGGAAACCTGTCAATCGCCAGCGTGAAGTCTCTTTGGCATTGAAAGCCTACGCAAGTATGGCAACCAGCGCTGATAAAGGGGCTGTTCGAGACAAATCTAAGCTCGAGGGCTAGCGGATGAGCGACTCAGGTAACGCAACTCAAACTGGCGCAGATTATCTGCGCCAAATCCTGCGCGCTCCCGTTTATGACGTCGCAACGGTAACGCCACTACAGGATATGCCCCGTTTGTCAGCGCGCATTAAAAATCGCGTTCAGCTCAAGCGTGAAGATCGCCAGCCTGTACACTCTTTTAAATTACGCGGCGCTTATAATATGGTGTCGAGTTTATCTGAAGCGCAAAAGCAAGCAGGGGTGATTGCCGCGTCAGCAGGCAACCACGCGCAGGGAATGGCTCTATCGGGAACAAAATTAGGCATTAAAACCACCATTGTGATGCCTAAAACTACCCCTGATATCAAAGTCGAAGCGGTGCGCGGTTTTGGCGGTTTGGTGATTTTGCATGGCAACAACTTTGATGAAGCCAAAGCCGAAGCGGAACGCTTGGCTCACGAGCAAGGTTATACGTTTGTCCCACCGTTCGATCACCCACTGGTCATTGCAGGGCAAGGCACGATTGGCATGGAAATGCTGCAACAAAATGGCCACCTTGATTACATTTTTGTACCAGTCGGCGGTGGCGGTTTAGCCGCTGGGGTCGCGGTGCTGATCAAACAGCTGATGCCAGAAATCAAAGTCATTGCGGTTGAACCTGAAGATTCTGCTTGTTTAAAAGCAGCACTCGAGGCAGGTAAACCCGTGGTGCTTGACCAAGTCAGCATGTTTGCCGACGGTGTCGCGGTAAAACGTATTGGTGATGAAACCTTCCGTTTGTGTCAGCAATACATTGATGGCCACATCACGGTATCAAGCGATGAAATCTGCTCGGCGGTTAAAGATATCTTCGAAGACACGCGTGCGATTGCCGAACCTTCTGGAGCGCTTGCTCTGGCTGGTCTGAAGAAATTCGCGGAAAAACATAAGCTGGTGGATAAACAGTTAGGCACCGTACTTTCAGGGGCTAACACCAATTTCCACGGCTTGCGTTACGTGTCGGAGCGATGTGAGCTAGGCGAAAAACGTGAAGGGCTTTTGGCGGTGACCATACCTGAACGCCAAGGCGCGTTTTTTGAGTTTTGTAATATCATTGGCGGTCGCGCGGTCACCGAGTTCAACTATCGCTATAACGATGACAAGCTGGCCAACATTTTCGTCGGTGTACGCCTGTTAAGTGGGCAAGAAGAGCTCGACAACATCATTCACGATTTACGCCATGGTGGCTACCCTGTGGTGGATCTATCGGATGATGAAATGGCCAAACTGCATGTCCGTTATATGATTGGAGGCAAACCCTCTAAGCCGCTAAAAGAGCGATTATATAGCTTCGAATTTCCGGAATATCCGGGCGCTCTGCTGAAATTTCTCAGCACGCTTGGCACACACTGGAACATTAGCTTGTTTAATTACCGCAATCATGGCGCCGATTATGGGCGCGTATTGTGTGGTTTTGAACTCGAAGAGAGCGATTTAAACCGCTTCTCCGCTCACCTTAGAGAATTGGGTTACCAATGCAAAGATGAGACAGACAATCCTTCATACCAGTTCTTCTTATCCTAAAGCTCAATGCCAGTCCCACGACTGGCATTTTTTATGAGTGATGCATAATACGCATAGAACCAATGCTAAAGTTTCATTTTAGTCATAGTTAATTCAGTACTACACTTAGCGACATCTTATGCTTGCTGTGCCAATCTGGAGATCCGAATGTTTAAAGCGTTAATCCTTAATCAACAAGAAAAAAACACAGTTGCCACCATTGAACAAATCGACGAATCACAATTACCGCAAGGTGAAGTTTTAGTCGCGGTCGATTACTCATCATTGAATTACAAAGATGGTTTAGCCATTACAGGTAAAGGCAAAATCATTCGCAATTTCCCTATGGTACCGGGCATTGATCTTGCGGGAACCGTACTTGAATCCCAAGATACTCGCTACCAAAGCGGTGATAAAGTTGTACTAACCGGTTGGGGAGTGGGTGAAAACCATTGGGGTGGTATGGCGCAAAAAGCACGCTTGAAAGCCGATTGGTTAGTACCACTCGCGCACGGCCTTGATAGCAAAAAAGCGATGATGATTGGCACTGCTGGCTTTACTGCCATGCTTTGCGTGCAAGCCATTTTAGATGCGGGTATTCAACCGGAAAAGGGTGAAATATTGGTGACGGGTGCCAGTGGCGGCGTGGGTTCAGTTGCTGTAACACTATTAGCTAAGCTAGGTTATACAGTTGCTGCGGTAACGGGTCGTGTTGAACAAAATGGTCCACTGCTAGAAAAACTAGGAGCAAGCCGCATTATTGATCGCAGCGAATTTGAAGAGCCAGCTCGTCCGCTGGAAAAACAGATTTGGGCTGGCGCGGTCGATACAGTAGGCAGCAAAATGTTAGCCAAAGTGTTAGCCCAAATGGACTACAACAGCACGGTTGCCGCGTGTGGTTTAGCGGGGGGTTTTGATTTACCCACCACCGTCATGCCGTTCATTTTGCGCAATGTACGCCTGCAAGGTGTCGACTCCGTCTCTTGCCCGCTAGAAAAACGCATGGCAGCATGGGAAAGCTTAGCGAAACTGCTACCTGCAAGCTACTTTGAGCAAGCGTGTGAGGAAATCACCCTCGAACAAACAGCGCAGTACGCTGAAACGATCACCAATAGTCAAGTGACTGGTCGCGTGGTGATTAAGCTTTAAACTATTCATTCATCAAGCTTTGGTCTTACTCAAAGCTTGATGATTTTTACCCCTCTAACTGCATCTCTTCAATACGTTTAGCAATCAACCGGCTGCACTCTTGTTTGACGATCTGCCTTAACCATTCTTGGGCAGGAGAATGCTCACATCGCGAGTGCCAAATCATAGAGTAGTCAAACGGCGTAAACTGAAACGGTAACGGCTTCACCACCAATGCGTAACGCTCTGCCACTAAATAGGCCAGATCCGCAGGCACCGTAATAATCAATGGCATGGTATCAACAATCGCTAGCGCAGCTTCTAAATGATAGGCTCTGAGCACCATTTTCCGTTTAGGCTGCCCACTTAATGCTTGTTCAATTAAGGCATTAACACCATCACTGATCGCAATCATCGCATGAGGGTATGTCAGGTAATCCGCTAAAGAGATCTGCCGATTCGCCAACGGATGGTGTTGGGAGAGCAAACAAAGCACACCGACTCGCCCAAGCACCTCACTCATCAATGGTGCTACTGGCGACGTTGGGCGACAAATCGCTAAATCAGCCCCTTCATAAGTCAGTTGATCGGCCAACCTATCATGCTGCAAAGGTAAAAACTCAAACGACACGTTTGGTGCCTCTTGATATATCCTTGGTAAAGCAAACGGTAAGATGGTCTGCATTGCGTAATCTGTCGTGGCAATGGTGAAGGTTTGTTCACATTGCTGGGGGTCAAATTCAATAGGTGAAAGGATTTGACGTAGAGACTCCAATGGCTCGCCTAAGGCGCGATTAAGCTCCAGCGCTTTTTCAGTCGGAATGAGATGCTGACCTTGACGCGTAAAAAGAGGATCATTGAGCAGATCACGTAACCGGCCTAATACACGGCTCATGGCTGACTGGCTAAGATTTAAACGCTGGGCCGCTTTACTGACACTGCTCTCTTCTATCAACACTCTCAGTGCAATCAATAAATTCAGATCGCGACGATAGATATCTTCCAACTCCATGCAATAACCCCACTTTTGTCATTGGTAAATAGGCTCAGTGTACGCGTTAGGCAAAAAAAATCCCGCCTTTCAGCGGGGAAGCCCAAGAAAATGGGGATAGTGTCGGAATGTGTTACGTGTCGTATTAGTGCAATGCGTTGATCAATATGTGATGGATTAGTGATTCTGCTCTTCTGAGATGCCTTTCCAAAGATGCATCTCAAGCCAGATCCCAACCAGTGACGCACTGACACCAAAAAGTGGCATCCATGACGTTTCTGCAGGCGTTCGCATCACTAAGGCACAAAATGAGATAAAGCAGAGAACCGAATAAATGGTTAACCTATCAAGCGCTGTTAACATAAGTGCCTCACCAAATTGTTATCAACTTGTTAAGTAAGTTAAAACAAAAAGATCACTTTGCCAAGTGGTTATTGAATATTTTTTCCTCGCCAGTATTATCTACGCCTTGCGATAACATCGATTAGGTTTGAATATGACATTTGATCCGGCACTTGCCACACAAATACTCGAAGCCGAAGGATTGCGCTGTCCCGAGCCTGTAATGATGGTCAGAAAAACCATTCGAACCATGCAAGATGGCGAAATTTTACTAGTGAAAGCCGATGACCCGTCAACCACTCGAGACATTCCCAGTTTTTGCCGCTTTATGGATCATCAGTTAATTGCGGAGAAAGTGGACACATTGCCCTATCTCTATTTGATTAAGAAAGGATTGAGTTAAGCCTCGATCTAAGTGATGCGTACGCAAAAGAAAAGGCGACCTCAAAAAGGCCGCCTTTTGCTATTGATTCATTGCGCTGCACACTACTCATTAAACTCGATGGTGCGGATCTCTGATTGCAGTTTTGTGATCTGCTTTTGCAGGGTTCGAATTTCATCGTGCATCGGGATAATGTGCGCGACTCGGATCCAAGATTCCACCATTAAGCCACACAATATGATTGCGCCGGCCACCATGGGTAGCCACATTTCCGTCAACGCCATACCCAACAACGTCAGCACAAAACCGAACGTAAACAAGTAACTTTGGCTCTTGGCGGTCATTCCCATATAACGTGTCAGCATATGCATTCCCTCTTAGACTTGCATCATCTAGCACTACAGTAACATGACCAGTATGGCATAAATTTGTCACTCATCACGCAACCGTAGACGTTGGGCGACAAGTTGAGTAATAAATTGTGTCACGCTCACTCGCCCAATCATCTAATCGATTGGAATTACCAAATCGCCGCGCCGATCGCTAATATCAAAAAGAGTACCGCCGTGATTTTACGAATAAGTCCTAGCGGCATTTTATCGGCGGATAATTTACCAATCAGCACCACAGGTACGTTAGCCAGCAACATACCAATCGTCGTTCCGAGCACCACCCACAGTAGAGCATCCGCATATTGCGCACCAAGAATAGACGTTGCTATTTGGGTTTTATCGCCAATTTCAGCGACAAAAAAAGCGATGAAGCTAGCGACAAAAGGACCTCGATTGGTAATCTTTTCATCACCGTCGAGTTTGTCTGGAATTAACACCCAACCCGCCATGGCAAGGAAGCTGGCGACCAACACCCATTTAAGGATTTCTGGTGACAGGTAATCGGCAACGACCACGCCCAGCCAAGCAGCGAGTGCATGGTTAACCATCGTTGCGACAAAAATGGCGGCAATAATAGGCAAAGGTTTACGATAACGACTGGCTAGCAGCAGAGAAAGCAGTTGGGTTTTATCGCCAATTTCAGCTAAGGCGACGGTAGTAATTGAAATAGCTAATACGCTCACGACAGGCTCAATGGGGCGGGATAATTATAATAACCATAGACAAACGCCACTCCCCGCCCCGGTTTGTGATGTTTGTCTAAGGTCTTGCTAAGCTAAAATGACTTTAGCCTCGAACGCCACGGTGATTTGGCACCAATTATGTTGACGAACGAACCATTAAGATAAGAAATCTCACTGGTAAGCTACTCCCCAAAGACGGCGCAATTCTAATCAGGCCGAGTGAAAATCTCAAGTTAGAAATAAGTCAAAATCGTTCATGTGCAGGAATTTGGCACAATCGATGCGATAAATTCGACCAAAACGGATTTTCGACCATTAATTAAGCAAGATTACCCCTACTCGCTGAGCGAATATCTGGGTATACTTGTTCGTTATTTTCATCCATTCAGACAGAAGAATCGCGCGAACCTGACTATGCAAAAATACGATATCAAAACCTTTCAGGGTATGATCCTCGCGCTGCAGGATTATTGGGCCCAACAAGGCTGTACCATTGTTCAACCATTAGACATGGAAGTTGGTGCAGGAACCTCTCACCCAATGACATGCCTGCGAGCTTTAGGCCCAGAGCCCATTGCAACGGCGTATGTTCAACCCTCTCGTCGTCCAACGGACGGTCGTTATGGTGAAAACCCAAACCGCCTGCAACACTATTACCAATTCCAAGTCATCATCAAACCTTCACCAGACAACATTCAAGAGTTGTATTTAGGGTCTTTAGAGGTGCTCGGTGTTGACCCACTAGTACACGATATTCGTTTCGTGGAAGATAACTGGGAAAACCCAACCTTAGGTGCTTGGGGTCTTGGCTGGGAAGTGTGGCTAAACGGCATGGAAGTAACTCAATTTACTTACTTCCAACAAGTCGGTGGCCTTGAGTGCAAGCCTGTCACCGGCGAAATCACTTACGGTATTGAACGTCTTGCCATGTATATTCAAGGCGTGGATTCAGTGTATGACTTAGTCTGGACAGATGGCCCATTAGGTAAAGTCACCTATGGTGACATTTACCATCAAAATGAAGTCGAACAATCCACTTACAACTTCGAACACGCGGATGTCGATTTTCTTTTCACTTTCTTCGACCAGTGCGAAAAAGAGTGTAAGCATCTACTTGAACTAGAAAAACCGCTGCCACTTCCTGCCTATGAGCGTATTTTGAAAGCGGGCCATGCCTTTAACCTATTGGACGCGCGTAAAGCGATTTCGGTGACAGAACGTCAACGTTACATCCTACGCATCCGTAACCTGACCAAAGCGGTTGCAGAAGCGTACTACGCATCTCGTGAAGCACTCGGCTTCCCTATGTGTAAAAAGGGTGAGGATAAATAAGATGGCAAAAGAATTTCTAATTGAATTAGGCACAGAAGAGCTACCACCAAAACAACTTCGCACTTTGGCTGAAGCGTTTGCGGCTAACTTTGCCGCAGAATTGAAAACCGCTGAACTGGCACACGAAGGCATCAAATGGTTTGCAACCCCTCGCCGTTTAGCACTGAAAGTGACCAACTTGGCCCAAGGTCAAGCGGATAAAGTGGTCGAAAAACGTGGCCCCGCTATTTCTGTTGCTTTTGATGCCGATGGCAATCCAACCAAAGCAGCACAAGGCTGGGCGCGTGGTAACGGCATTACTGTTGAGCTAGCGGATCGCCTAACAACAGAACAAGGTGAATGGCTACTGTTCAAACAGGAAGTCAAAGGCCAAGATGCCAAAGCTATTGTGGTTGAACTTGCCGCCAAAGCGTTAGCAAACTTGCCTATCGCCAAACCCATGCGCTGGGGTGATAAAGAAACACAATTTATCCGCCCAGTAAAAACTCTGACTATTTTGATGGGTGATGAACTGATCGAAGGTGAGATCTTAGGCGTAGCTTCTGCGCGCACCATTCGTGGCCACCGCTTTATGGGCGAAAAAGAGTTCACCATCGATTCAGCAGAGCAATACCCAGCGATTTTAGAACAGCGCGGTAAAGTAATCGCCGATTACGATGCACGTAAAGCAATAATTATTGCGGATGCACAAAAAGCAGCGCTACAGGTTGGCGGTGTTGCCGATCTTGACGATGACTTGGTTGAAGAAGTGACCTCACTGGTTGAATGGCCAGTGGTGCTGACGGCGAAATTTGAAGAAAAATTCCTTAAAGTACCGTCAGAAGCTTTGGTTTACACCATGAAAGGTGACCAAAAATACTTCCCGGTTTATTCTCATCAGATGAGCGATGCGAATAAGCAATTGCTGCCTAACTTTATTTTCGTCTCTAACATCGAGTCGAAAGAGCCTCGCCATGTTATCGAAGGCAACGAGAAAGTCGTTCGTCCACGCTTAGCGGACGCGGAATTCTTCTTTAATACCGATCTCAAAAGCAAATTAGTCGATCGTCTACCACGACTAGAAACCGCGATTTTCCAACAGCAGTTGGGTACGATTAAAGATAAAACTGACCGTATTACTGAACTGGCTGGTTACATTGCAGAACAGATTGGCGCGGATGTAGAAAAATCAAAACGTGCGGGCTTACTGGCTAAATGCGATTTGATGACCTCAATGGTGTTTGAATTTACCGACACGCAAGGCGTGATGGGTATGCATTATGCTCGCCATGACGGAGAAGCAGAAGAAGTCGCCGTTGCACTAAACGAACAGTACATGCCACGCTTTGCTGGCGATGCTCTGCCAACCAATGGCGTTTCCGCCGCTGTGGCAATCGCAGACAAGCTAGACACCATAGTCGGCATCTTCGGTATTGGCCAAGCACCAAAAGGCTCGGATCCCTTTGCTCTGCGTCGCGCATCACTGGGTGTACTGCGCATCATCGTTGAATACGGCTATAACTTGGACTTAGTTGACCTCGTAGCAAAAGCGAAATCGCTGTTTGGTGATCGCCTTACCAACGACAACGTTGAGCACGATGTAATTGAGTTTATGCTTGGCCGTTTCCGTGCTTGGTATCAAGATGAAGGTTTTAGCGTCGACATCATCCAAGCGGTACTTGCTCGTCGTCCAACCAAACCCGCTGATTTTGACAAACGTGTTAAAGCAGTTTCCCACTTCCGTGAACTGGACGCGGCTGAAGCCCTAGCGGCGGCAAACAAGCGTGTCGGTAACATTTTAGCGAAATTTGACGGTGAACTGGCTGCAGAAATCAGCCTAACACTTCTTCAAGAAGCGACCGAAAAAGCCTTAGCGGAAGAAGTGGAAGTGATGACCGAAGCACTAGAACCTGCTTTCGCTACCGGTGATTACCAACAAGCACTGAGCAAGCTGGCAGCACTACGTGAACCTGTTGATGCTTTCTTTGATAATGTCATGGTGATGGCAGACGATGAAGCATTAAAACAAAACCGTTTAACGCTGCTCAACAACTTGCGTAATCTGTTCCTACAAATTGCTGATATTTCACTGCTGCAAAAGTAGTCGCTGATATTTCGGCACACAAATTAATCTATCAAAGCCCAGCGGCCATCCGCTGGGCTTTTTGTTTTATCTGACCGCAGTGTGTTATTTGGCGAAAAATAGTGCTTTGACTCGCAAAAACATTGGGGTATGTTCAAGGATTACTCGATGGGCATGGCATCGTTTCATGCCCCTTTATGCAAGCAAATACAAGAATGAATTAGGCAGTCAGCAATGCAGTTTTCGAAATTTGGTGAAAAATTTAATCAGTATTCCGGTATTACCCAGTTAATGGACGATCTCAATGATGGCCTGCGCACCGCCGGAGCCATTATGCTCGGCGGTGGTAACCCAGCCGCCATTCCCGCCATGATTGACTACTTTCATCAAACCAGTGCTGACATGCTTAGCAGTGGTGAACTGATCGCTGCCCTCGCCAACTATGATGGCCCACAAGGTAAAGATCTGTTCGTTAAATCTCTCGCAAAACTGCTCAAAGAAACCTATGGCTGGGAAATCAGTGAAAAGAACATTAGCTTAACCAATGGCAGCCAGAGTGGATTTTTCTATCTATTTAATCTATTTGCTGGCCAGCAAGCTGATGGTTCACATAAGAAAATTTTACTGCCATTAGCGCCTGAATATATTGGTTATGGTGATGCCGGGATAGATGAAGATATTTTTGTCTCCTATCGCCCAGAAATAGAACTACTCGACAATGGCTTATTCAAATACCACGTGGATTTCGAAACCTTGAGCGTGGATTCGTCGGTAGCCGCCATTTGTGCTTCCCGTCCAACCAATCCGACGGGAAATGTGCTCACAGAACAAGAGATCCACAAGCTCGATAAGCTGGCTAGAGAGAACAATATCCCACTGATTATCGACAATGCATACGGCGTTCCATTTCCCAATATCATTTTTGAAGAGATTGAACCCTTTTGGAATGACAACACCATTTTATGCATGAGCCTTTCGAAACTGGGTTTACCCGGTGTGCGCTGCGGTATCGTCATTGCCAACGAAACCATTACCCAAGCATTAACCAACATGAATGGCATCATTAGCTTAGCGCCAGGCAGCATCGGCCCAGCCATTGCTCATCATATGATTGAAAAAGGCGATCTATTAAGGCTCAGTCGCGATGTGATCAAGCCCTTTTACCAGCAGAAATCACAAAGGGCAGTCGAGTTACTCAAGCAAGCCATTAGCGACCCGCGCTTTCGTATCCATAAACCAGAAGGGGCGATCTTTTTATGGCTCTGGTTTGATGAGCTCCCGATCACCACGATGGAACTTTACCAACGTCTAAAAGCCAGAGGAGTATTGATTGTACCGGGTGAATATTTCTTTATTGGTCAACAAGACGATTGGCAACACGCGCATCAGTGTCTACGCATGAACTACGTGCAAGATGATGAAGCCATGCAAAAGGGCATTCAAATTATTGCTCAAGAAGTGGCATTAGCGTATCAACAGTAATTCATCCTTTCTGCCATGAAAAAGAGCGCCAAAAGGCGCTCTTTCACTACTTTAATGTGGCCAGTAACTTAATTGTTCTCAATTAAGTTTTTACCATTAATCGCAATTTTACGTGGTTGCATCGCTTCAGGTGTTTCACGTTCAAGATCCACGTGTAGCAAGCCATTTTCCATTGTGGCTCCGAGTACTTTGACATAGTCGGCCAATTGGAATTTACGTTCAAAATCGCGCTCAGCAATACCTTGGTAGACGTAGTTTTTATTCTCTTCGGGTTTACGTTCGCCACGCACAATCAGCGTATTTTCTTGTTGAGTAATCTCAATCTGCTCTTCAGAAAAACCAGCTACCGCCATCGTGATGCGATATTTATCGTCGTCTTGCTGTTCAATATTGTACGGAGGGTAACCCGCAGAGCTATTCTTCGCTGAACTGGATTCCATCATGTTTAATAGACGGTCAAAACCAATTGCGTTGCGGTATAAAGGAGTGAAATCTACTGTTCTCATCATACTATCCTCATCATAAGCAATAGCCTTAGCGCATAGACGCTAAGCCGTTAGCAGCCATTCTTTCAACATGGAGCTAACAACACATTTAATAATCACAACACAAGGCTCCTCTTAAGAGAGCAAACCTGTGTCGCCATTCCAGAGGTCCTTACGGCATCCTCTTCATTGATAGATATAGGGGCACTAAAATTCTTTTCAAGGATTTTTTGAAAAATTTTTTAGTCCTCGCTAAAGCGAACAGAAACTAGAAAGAGGACATCGAATCAAACTGATACTCCGTAGAGTTACAAAGCCTTCATTAGCAGGATATAGAGTCAATACAGAGACATAAAAAAGCCTAACGATATCATTAGGCTTTATTTTGCACTTTAACCGATGAAAACTTATTTTATTTTCCGCGTTTTTTCCTTTCTTTAATTACACTGCTTTCTTCCATTTTTTCTTGCTTTAATTTCCGCTTTTCTTTTAGGCTAAGTTGCGCTTTTTTCATATCTTTCTTACTCATAGTAATCTCCTTATTTTAACGAAGAAATTTAATTTACACACGTTAGTGACTTTTCAGGAAGAATATTAACCACTTTATATTCTCGCTCTTTTCCTAAAATATATAATTTAAAACACTCTTGTTCACGTAATCCAAAAATAGAAGCGCCTAAATAAGAGTAAAGTGATACGAGACCATCATTAGGGTTGTTCCGCTCACCAAGCACTATAATAATTTGATAAGGTTGACACTTTTCTGTATCAACAAAGCTGACCCTATCTCCAACGTTGACTCGGCGCTCTGCCGTAGAATATCTGGCCAATGATTCTGCTTCTATTCTCTCGAAAAGAGTCAGTAAAATCAGTGGAGACTGATAGGTAACAAATAAGCTTGTTATTATTTTACTTTTAAAAAAAACAAGCCAACGCTTAAATAAGTTGATATTTATTACTCCTTACAATAATTCCAAAAATAGATTAGATAATATCCGAAAGTTAGACCTTCGGATTTATTACTGTAAGATAAATAACAAACCCACATCTCCTAAAAAGTAATTAATGAATACTATATCGGCCAAAAAATATAATTCAAGCTCATAAAAACCTCTAAAAACATGGAATAAAATAAAATAGTAGATACTTTTTTTTATTGAGAGAAAATCCCAATAAAAAAACGTTTATGACCTTTTATCCTTAAAGACAACCTAAGATAAGTAGAAAGTGTTGATGCTAAAAATGGTTGCTCCCACGTTGGGTGACTTTGTATTGACCATAAAAAAACACCGCTCTTGCGAAACGGTGTTTTTGGGATTTGCTTTATAGCAACGGCTTAGACATCGAGGTTGGCAACTTTTAAGGCGTTCTCTTCGATGAATGCGCGACGCGGCTCAACTTGATCACCCATCAAGGTGGTAAACAGTTCATCAGCACCAACAGCATCTTCAATCGTGACTTGCAGCATACGGCGAGATTCAGGATCCATCGTCGTTTCCCACAACTGATCTGGGTTCATTTCACCTAGACCTTTGTAGCGTTGCAGGCTTAGGCCACGGCGAGACTCTTTAATTAACCAGTTCAACGCATCAACAAAGTTATCGACAGGTTGAATACGCTCACCACGTTGAATGTAAGCCCCTTCTTCAACTAAGCCATAAAGTGCTTCAGAAAGGTCCGCCAGCTTGCTGTACTCTTTCGAATTGAGCAAATCAGCACTTAATAGATGTTGGTGCGTTACACCATGAGTGCGCACTACAATCTTAGGCTGATAAATACCAAGCTCCGCATTGTGCTCAGTTTCAATGCTGTATTGGCTTGCGCCAACTTCTTTCGCATTTAACTGCTCCACCAGCTGTTTGCCCCACGCTTCTACTACTGCAGAATCAGCGCATTGATCAACAATGATACGCGGCATATAGATGAATTCATGGATCAAGGCGTAAGGGTAGCGGCGGCTCATACGCTCCACCAGCTTAATGGCGACATTGTATTGCTTAACCAAGGTTTCTAACGCTTCACCTGCTAATGCTGGTGCTTGAGGGTTAACATGCAGTGAGGCACCATCCAATGCCAAAGCAACTTGGTATTGGTTCATCGCCTCTTCATCTTTGATGTACTGCTCTTGCTTGCCTTTTTTCACTTTATACAAAGGCGGTTGAGCAATGTAGATGTAGCCACGCTCAATCAGCTCAGGCATTTGACGATAGAAGAAGGTCAACAGTAGCGTACGGATGTGCGAACCGTCGACGTCCGCATCGGTCATGATGATGATATTGTGATAACGCAGTTTGTCTGGGTTATATTCATCACGGCCAATGCCACAGCCTAATGCAGTGATAAGCGTTGCGACTTCTTGCGAAGAAAGCATTTTGTCGAAACGAGCTTTTTCAACGTTAAGAATTTTACCTTTCAGCGGTAAAATCGCTTGGTTTTTACGGTTACGTCCCTGCTTGGCAGAACCGCCAGCAGAGTCCCCTTCCACTATGTACAGTTCAGATAGTGCAGGATCTTTTTCTTGGCAATCGGCGAGTTTACCCGGCAAACCAGCAAGATCTAACGCACCTTTACGACGTGTCATTTCACGCGCTTTACGCGCCGCTTCACGAGCACGAGCCGCATCAATGATTTTTGAACAGACCATTTTGGCTTCACTTGGGTTTTCAGCCAAAAACTCCGCCAATTTCTCACCCATTGCTGATTCAACCGCAGTTTTCACCTCGGATGAAACCAATTTATCTTTAGTTTGGCTAGAGAACTTAGGATCCGGCACTTTCACTGAAACCACCGCGGTTAAACCTTCACGAGCATCATCACCCGAGGTCGCCGCTTGCGCTTTTTTCGAGAAGCCTTCCTTATCCATGAAGGTGTTTAGGGTACGAGTTAACGCCCCACGGAAACCCGCTAAGTGGGCACCACCATCACGTTGAGGAATATTGTTGGTAAAGCAGTAAATGTTTTCTTGGAAACCATCGTTCCACTGCATCGCCACTTCCACGGTAATCCCATCGTCACGCTCAGAGCTGAAATGGAATACTTTTTCATGGATCGGCGTTTTATTGCGGTTTAAATGGCCAACGAACGCTTTAATACCACCTTCATATCTGAAATGGTCTTTTTTATCTTCTTCGCGTTCATCAAGCAATTTGATGGATACACCAGAGTTTAGGAAAGAGAGCTCACGCAGACGCTTAGCTAAAATATCGTAATGGAATTCAATGTTGGTAAAGGTTTCAGCACTTGGCCAAAAACGCAGGGTTGTCCCGGTTTTATCGGTTTCACCCACCACAGCCAACGGCGCTTGTGGCACACCGTGACAATAAGTTTGTGTGTGAATAGCGCCGTTACGGTAGATAGTCAGTAGCACTTTTTCAGACAGCGCGTTGACAACGGACACACCGACGCCGTGCAGACCACCCGAAACCTTGTATGAGTTGTCATCAAATTTACCGCCCGCATGCAGAACCGTCATAATAACTTCCGCGGCAGAAACTTGTTCTTCTTCGTGAAGGTCGGTAGGAATACCACGGCCATCATCGCTAACTGAAACTGAATTGTCTTCGTGAATAGTCACTACGATGTCTTTACAGTGACCTGCCAACGCTTCATCAATTGAGTTATCCACCACCTCAAAAACCATGTGGTGCAGACCGGTGCCATCATCCGTGTCGCCGATGTACATTCCTGGACGTTTACGAACCGCGTCCAGACCCTTCAGTACCTTAATACTCGATGAATCGTAATTATTCGACATGAGTTACTCTCTCACTATTTTATCCGTGCTCTATTGTGCCATGTTCCACATGAAACATCTTGCTGTTTGACTCAATCATGTCTGCAACTTGGCCTTGCGTAATAGAACTTACAAAAACTTGTGCCCCCGTCGATTTTAAGCAATCCGCTAAACGCTTACGACGATGGCTATCTAATTCGGAAGCAAAGTCATCAATTAAATAGATGCATTGCTTACCTGTCAGCTCGGTTAAGTGTTGTCCTTGTGCGACGCGCAGTGCACACACCATTAATTTAAGCTGACCGCGTGATAGAACATCTTCAACCGGTGTTCCATTGACCTTTATTTTTAAATCCGCTTTATTCGGGCCACTGAATGTGTAGCCTAGCGATTGATCGCGTTCGAAGTTTTTCTCGAGGATTTGTTGATAGGGCGTCTCTTTTTCCCAACCACGATAATACTTCATTTGCACATCAAATTCTGGCAAAAAACTGCGACACAACGCCTCGGCAACACACTTCATTTGCGTCACATAATGTGTGCGCCATGCATCGATTTGTTCAGCCAAGCGCGCCATCTCCTGATCCCAGTAACTGAGTTCACGATAATGGGTTGCCGTTTTTAACAACGCATTGCGCTGCTTATTGAGGCGCTTAAAACGCCCCCATGCATCATAAAAGGCAGGTTCACTATGAAATACCCCCCAATCAATAAATGCACGTCGTTGTTTTGGTCCATCGGTGAGCAGATCAAACCCTTCCGGATGAATTAATTGCAAAGGTAAAACTTGTGCCAGTTGCGCCAGTTTTTGCCCAGATTGACCGCCTATTTTAACCTCTGTTGAACCGTCACGCTGCTTATTAATGCCAATCGGTAGCTCAAATTGATCCGAGGTCAAAAAACGCCCATGCACAAACAGCTCCTGACACTCATTTTGTATGACGCGTCCGGTTAAGGCGCTTTTGAACGAGCGACCATGACCCAGCAGGTAAATCGCTTCCAGTACACTGGTTTTGCCGCTGCCATTAGGGCCAATAAGAAAGTTAAAGCCTGATGATAATGGGATATCACAGGCTTTAATATTGCGAAATTGTTGGACGATTAAACGAGTCAGCGGCATTGCGCAAACTTAAAGTCGGATCGGCATGACGACATACATCGCGCTGTCGTCATCGCGATTTTCAATCAGCGCGCTGGCGTTGGCGTCAGACATCGATACACGAACCTGTTCACAACGTAATGTATTCAGTACATCGAGTACATAGCTGACGTTAAAACCGATTTCGATGGCGTCGCCTTCAAAGGTGACATCCAACAACTCTTCCGCTTCTTCTTGCTCTGGGTTGTTGGCGGTAATGCGCATTTCATTATCCGCAAGATTAACCCGTACCCCGCGAAACTTTTCATTTGAGAGAATCGCGGCACGAGAAAATGCCTGACGTAACTCATCACAGCCCGTTTCTAAGGTTTTGGTCGTTTGCTGCGGCATAACGCGGCGATAATCAGGGAAGCGACCATCAACCAGCTTAGAAGTGAAGATGAAATTATTCACTTGAGCGCGCAAATTTGAACTGCCAATTTGCAGCACAACCGGCTGTTCTGGCGCATCAAGTAACTTGACCAGTTCCTGTACCCCTTTACGCGGCACGATGATCTGTTTATTGGCAAAATCCGCGCTGAGTGCCGTTTGCGAAACCGCCATACGGTGTCCATCGGTTGCCACAGAGCGCAAGGTTGAACCGTCGATTTCAAATAGCATACCGTTCAGGTAATAACGCACATCTTGGTTAGCCATCGAAAACTGGGTTTTCTCAATTAAACTGCGCAGTTCTGCCTGAGTGAGCGACACTTCCACTTCACTTTGCCAATCTTCAATATTAGGAAAGTCACTGGCAGGTAAGGTTGCCAGAGAGAAACGGCTACGGCCAGAACGCATCTGGATGCGATCGCCTTCCAATACCACAGTGATCACGGCGCTATCGGGCAAGCCGCGACAAATATCTAAAAATTTACGCGCAGGGACAGTGATGCTTCCTGCTTCGCACTCACCTTCAAGAGTCACGTGGCTAATCAGTTCGACTTCAAGATCGGTCGCCGTCATCGACAGCACGTTCTCTTCCACTTTGAGCAACAAATTACCAAGAATTGGCAAAGTCGCACGTCCGCCTAATGTTCCAGATACTTGCTGAAGTGGCTTAATGAAGTGGCTACGTTCAATAGTAAATTTCATAGTTAGCTCTTACGATGTTATCGGGCAACCCTAAATGTGAGGGTTAAAATAGCTGATATAAGAAGGTTGTGCATCAAGAAGACAGGGTACGAATTAAATTCGAATAGTCTTCTTTGATGTCGTGGCTCTCTTCACGTAACTGCTGGATTTTACGGCAAGCGTGCAGTACTGTCGTATGATCTCGGCCACCAAACGCATCACCAATTTCAGGCAAGCTGTGGTTAGTCAGCTCTTTAGCCAGTGCCATCGCCAACTGGCGTGGACGGGCAACCGAGCGAGAGCGACGTTTAGAAAGCAAATCCGCCACTTTAATTTTGTAGTATTCCGCCACGGTCTTTTGAATGTTATCAATGGTGACCAATTTTTCTTGCAAAGCTAATAAGTCACGCAGCGCTTCACGCACAAAATCGATGGTGATCGGACGGCCAGTAAAGTTAGCGTTGGCGATAACACGGTTTAGTGCGCCTTCCAATTCACGCACGTTGGAACGTAAGCGTTTGGCAATAAAAAAGGCAACTTCATCGGCAAGATGAATTTGGTGATCTTCTGCCTTCTTCATTAAAATCGCGACACGCGTTTCAAGCTCTGGTGGCTCAATCGCAACCGTCAAACCCCAACCAAAACGAGATTTAAGGCGATCTTCCACCCCATTGATCTCTTTCGGATAGCGGTCGGAAGTCAAAATGATTTGTTGGTTACCTTCAAGCAATGCGTTAAAGGTATGAAAGAACTCTTCTTGCGAACGCTCTTTATTGGCAAAGAATTGAATATCATCGATCAAGAGTGCATCAACACTGCGGTAATAGCGTTTGAACTCTTCAATCGCATTATTTTGCAGCGCTTTCACCATATCTTGCACGAAACGCTCTGAGTGCATGTAAATCACTTTCGCATTCGGGTTGTTATCAACAATCGCATTACCAACGGCGTGCAATAAGTGTGTTTTACCTAGCCCCGTGCCACCGTATAAGAAGAGTGGGTTATAGGCCGCGCCGGGGTTATCGGAAACTTGACGCGCTGCAGCCAAACCGAGTTGGTTCGATTTACCTTCAACGAAGTTATTGAACTTATGTTTAGGGTTAACGTTTGATCTGTGATTAATGTCTGCTACAACCGTGTCGTTTTCCCACGTACGATGTACCGGTTTACGCGCTTGTAACTGTGCAGGAGCTGAAGATTCAGCCGCGACATCCGCTTGAGTACGAACGGGAGCAGCTTTAGGCGCGCTAACCCGGCGACTACCCACTTCAAAACGCAGGTTCGGGGTATCGTGGCCACAATGCTCTTGCAGTAGTCGGTTGATGCTGTTGATGTATTTATCGCGCACCCAATCAAGCACAAAGCGGTTTGGGGCGAATAAAGTGAGAGTATTGTCATTGAGCTCCGCTTGTAACGGACGTACCCACATGCTGAATTCCGCTGCTGGTAACTCTTCTTGAAGCTGTTGCAAACATTGCAACCAAAGCGAAGATGACACGGTTGCCCTCACCCTAAGTAAATGATCGAAAAGACTGGCGATTTTACCTGTTGATAACCAAGATCGCCAGCGATTGATCCGTGATCCAGTGAATAAGATCGAAGTTATTCACACAATTTGCGCTTGATTTTTGTCGATCTTCACAATTAGCACCACTTTACCCACACGATGATCCACATATACAAGGATCCTCTATACTTATCCCCAATTGTGTCACTATGTTCGGTTATGGTTAATAACTACTGGTTATTTATTCTATTGAGTGCTTTGCCAGTAACATCCCTCTCTATAAATATAAGGAGTTTCAAGATGAAAAACTGGGTTAAAGTCGCCATTACTGCAATTGCACTCTCCGCTGCAAGCGTACACGCGGCAACGGAAATAAAAGTCGGCATGTCAGGGCGCTATTTTCCATTCACTTTTGTCAAACAAGACAAGCTGCAAGGCTTTGAAGTGGATGTTTGGGATGAGATAGGTAAACGCAATGATTACGATGTAAAATATGTTACGGCTAATTTCTCCGGTCTCTTTGGCCTGCTTGAAACTGGCCGAATTGATACCATTTCAAACCAAATCACCGTCACAGAAGCACGTAAAGCGAAATACTTATTTGCTGACCCGTATGTCATCGACGGTGCACAAATTACCGTTCGCAAAGGTAATGACAGCATTAAAGGGATTGACGATCTTGCCGGCAAAACGGTCGCGGTCAATTTAGGCTCAAACTTCGAGCAGCTACTGCGCAGCTTTGACAAAGACAATAAAATCATCATCAAAACTTACGATACTGGCATTGAACATGACGTTGCTCTTGGCCGTGCTGATGCGTTTGTGATGGATCGCCTTTCGGCTCTGGAATTGATTAAAACAACGGGCTTACCGTTGCAATTGGCTGGCCACCCTTTTGAAACCATTGAAAACGCTTGGCCGTTTGTTAACAACGAGCAAGGCCAAAAACTGCAAGCTGAAGTGAATCAAGCGTTAGCCTCGATGCGCGCTGATGGCACACTGAGTGCGATTTCTGAAAAATGGTTTGCTGCCGATATCACCAATAAGTAAATTCCCCTATTATCAAAAGATAGGATTGAGGTGGAACCACACATTCCACCTTTTTTGTTTTAAAAAGGTAAGCCGATGGGATTTGATTTTCACTATATGCTTGAGCTGATGCCAATACTGCTCAGGTATTTAGGCACCACCATGGAGATGGCGACTTGGGGCTTAGTGTTTGCTTTGATCCTGTCGGTCATTTTAGCCAATATTCGTGTGTTCAAAGTGCCCATTTTGGATCCGCTAAGCCAGCTGTACATCAGCTTTTTCCGCGGTACTCCCCTGCTGGTACAACTATTTCTACTCTACTATGGTCTGCCGCAAGTGTTACCGTGGATGGTCGGTTTAAATGCATTTAGCGCCGCGGTGATCGGGCTAACTCTTCACTTCGCCGCTTATATGGCAGAAAGTATTCGCGCCGCCATTTTGGGTATTGATCGCAGCCAAATGGAAGCGAGTTTGTCTGTGGGTATGACCACAAGCCAAGCAATGCGCCGCATTATTTTGCCGCAAGCCACTCGTATCGCGTTGCCATCATTAATGAATTACTTCATTGATATGATCAAATCGACCTCATTAGCTTTTACATTAGGAGTCGCTGAGATCATGGCCAGAGCGCAGATGGAAGCTTCGTCAAGCTTTCGCTTCTTTGAAGCTTTCCTCGCCGTTGCATTAATTTACTGGGCCGTAGTGGTGGTACTGACTCGGGTACAAATTTGGGCTGAAGAGAGACTCAATAAGGCGTATGTACGATGATTAAACTCGATAATATTCATAAGCGCTTTGGCGATACTGAAGTGCTCAAAGGCATCAGCTTAGCAATAGAAAAAGGTGAAATCATCGTCATTATTGGCTCAAGCGGTACAGGTAAATCGACCTTACTGCGCTGCGTCAACTTCCTAGAACGCGCAGACCAAGGCTCCATTACTATTGATGATGTCACCGTCGACACCCAGCAACAGACCAAAGCAGATGTATTAGCGCTGCGCAGAAAAACAGGCTTTGTTTTCCAAAACTACGCGCTGTTTGCTCATATGACGGCGAGGCAAAATGTCGCCGAAGGGCTCATTACGGTGCACGGTTGGAAAAAAGATCTCGCCCTGACCCGCGCACAGCAGATTTTGGATGACATCGGTCTTGGGGATAAAGGAGAGAGTTATCCCGCAGCGCTTTCTGGTGGCCAGCAGCAGCGCGTTGGGATCGGTCGTGCGATGGCGCTACAACCAGAATTGCTGCTATTTGATGAACCTACATCAGCACTCGATCCTGAATGGGTTGGCGAAGTGCTTGCTTTAATGAAGAAATTAGCCACTCATCACCAAACAATGCTGGTGGTTACCCATGAGATGCAGTTTGCAAAGGAGGTAGCCGATCGCGTGATCTTCATGGCCGATGGGCAAATTGTAGAGCAAGGCTCTCCACAGGATATCTTTGGTAATCCACAGGATCCTAAGCTCAAGAAATTTTTAAATCAGGTGGGGATCGACGAAGGATCCTTGTGATTTAAAGGAGACTGCGTATAATCCCCCGACCGGAATTTTAGTGAACCCAATCGTTGACACTTATTGTGACAGTGATTACAATTCCGCCTCTTTGTTGAGAGGCGTCGGATTCCTTTCTTTCTATTAAAGAAGCGAAAATATACCCACGCCGGGTTTATTTGAACCTAAAAACTACTGATCAGTAAGGTAATTACACATGTCTAAACGCACTTTTCAACCTACCGTTCTAAAGCGCAAGCGTACTCACGGTTTCCGTGCACGCATGGCAACTAAGAATGGCCGTAAGGTTATTAATGCACGTCGTGCTAAAGGCCGCGCGCGCCTGTCAAAATAATTCGCGATTATTTTGAATACGTACGCGTTCAATCGGGAGTTACGTTTGTTAACTCCCGAACATTATAAAAAAGTCTTCCAGCAAGCGCACAGCGCAGGCTCTCCCCATTTCACTATCATTGCTCGCGAAAACGCTCTTACCCACCCAAGGTTAGGGTTGGCCGTCCCCAAAAAACAGATCAAAACTGCTGTTGGCCGTAATCGCTTCAAACGCCTCGCTCGCGAAAGCTTCCGTAATAAACAGCATCAACTTCCTAACAAAGATTTTGTTGTGATTGCGAAAAAGAGCGCGCAAGATTTAAGCAATGAAGAAATGTTCAAACTATTTGAAAAATTATGGCATCGCCTGTCTCGCCCTTCGCGTGGTTAGCAATCGGATTCGTCCGCCTTTACCAAGGAATCATCAGTCCTCTGCTTGGACCACGCTGTCGTTTTACTCCAACCTGTTCAAACTATGCGATAGAAGCGTTGAAAGCTCACGGTTTTGTAAAAGGGTGTTGGTTATCAGGCAAACGTCTATTAAAATGCCACCCTTTGAACGAAGGGGGTTTTGACCCCGTTCCGCCACCAGTCCAAAAACAAGACAGAGATAATTAACGATGGATTCTCAACGTAATATCCTGTTAATCGCCTTGGCACTCGTTTCTTTTTTACTTTTCCAGCAATGGCAAGTAGCAAAGAACCCAGCACCTCAAGCGGTTGAGCAGGCACAAAATAGCAGCACTTTAACTGCACCATCTATGGCTGATGAGTTAGACCCAGCACCAGCAGTAACCAATACGTCTGCAAAAACCATCACCGTCAAGACTGATGTACTGACTCTGTCAATTGACACGGTAGGTGGTGATGTAGTGAAGGCCGAGCTGAATAAGTACGATGCTGAACTCAATTCAGAAGACCCATTTGTGCTACTTAAAGACATTCCTGGTCACCAGTTTATCGCGCAAAGTGGTTTAGTGGGACCGCAAGGGATCGATTTAAGCAGCAACAATCGTCCAAACTATACTGTTAGCGCCGACACCTTTGCTCTAGCGGATGGTCAAGACGAACTGCGCATTCCCATGACTTATCAAGCCAATGGCCTTGAATACACCAAAACCTTCATCCTTAAACGTGGCAGCTACGCCTTGGATGTTGAATTTGATGTAGTCAACCAATCTGGTAATAACGCGACACTGGGTATGTATGCACACCTACGCCAAAATTTATTGGACGCTGGTGGCAGCTTGGCTATGCCAACTTACCGTGGCGGTGCTTACTCAACACAAGATACACGTTATAAGAAATACAGTTTCGATGATATGCAAGATCGTAACTTGTCACTGCCTTTAGTTAACGGTGAAGGTTGGGCGGCGATGATCCAACACTACTTTGCCAGCGCGTGGATCCCACGTGATGCAGCAGGGTCAAACTTATACACTCGCGTGATTGGCAACTTAGGTGATATTGGTGTTCGCATGCCAAATAAAACCATCGCCAACGGTGAAAAAGCAACATTCTTAGCCACACTTTGGGTCGGTCCAAAACTGCAAGATGAGATGGCTGCTGTTGCGCCAAATCTTGATCTAGTTGTCGACTACGGCTGGTTATGGTTTATTGCAAAACCACTACATATGTTGCTTTCATTCATTCAAAGCTTCGTTAGTAACTGGGGTGTAGCAATCATCTGCTTAACCTTCATTGTTCGTGGTGCTATGTACCCACTGACCAAAGCACAATACACCTCTATGGCAAAAATGCGCATGCTGCAACCGAAGCTGCAAGCAATGCGTGAGCGCATCGGCGATGACCGCCAACGCATGAGCCAAGAAATGATGGAGCTGTATAAGAAAGAGAAAGTAAACCCACTCGGTGGTTGTTTACCTATCTTCCTGCAAATGCCCATCTTCATTGCGCTTTACTGGTCATTAATGGAATCGGTTGAACTGCGTCATTCACCTTTCTTTGGTTGGATTCATGACCTTTCAGCACAAGACCCATACTACATCTTGCCACTGCTGATGGGTGTGAGTATGTTTATGATCCAGAAAATGAGCCCGACGACAGTCACTGACCCGATGCAACAGAAGATCATGACCTTTATGCCGGTTATGTTTACGTTCTTCTTCTTGTTCTTCCCATCAGGTTTAGTGATTTACTGGTTGGTATCGAACATCGTTACCTTGATCCAGCAAACCTTGATTTACAAAGCGCTGGAGAAAAAAGGCTTACACTCTAAGTAGCCACTTCAGTAAGAAGTCACACTGACAAGTGAAACAAAGGCGACCTTTTGGTCGCCTTTTTGTTTTTGGCTGATTACAATTGCGCTCATACACCCCTATGTTAGGTACCCTTATGTCTACAGACACCATTGTTGCTCAAGCGACCGCTCCAGGCCGAGGTGGCGTGGGGATTATTCGCGTCTCAGGCCCGAAAGCCGCTCAAGTCGCGCTTGAAGTAACCGGGAAAACGCTAAAACCCCGTTATGCGGAATACTTGCCTTTTAAGCATCAAGATGGCACCGAACTTGACCAAGGCATCGCGATCTATTTTCCTAACCCTCACTCCTTTACCGGCGAAGATGTGCTCGAACTACAAGGACACGGCGGTCCGGTCGTCATGGATATGCTGATCAAACGCATTTTGGCTATCAGTGGCTTGCGCGCAGCGCGCCCGGGTGAATTTTCTGAGCGTGCGTTTTTAAACGACAAAATGGATTTAACCCAAGCGGAAGCGATTGCCGATTTGATTGATGCCAGCTCTGAAGAAGCGGCCAAATCCGCTCTGCATTCATTGCAAGGTCAATTTTCCAAACGCATTCACACCTTGGTCGATTCCCTAATCCACCTGCGAATTTACGTTGAAGCAGCGATTGATTTTCCTGAAGAGGAGATCGATTTTCTTGCCGATGGTAAAGTTGCCGCAGATCTGCAAAATATCATCGACAACTTAGACGCCGTGCGCAAAGAGGCCAATCAAGGGGCCATTTTACGCGAAGGGATGAAAGTGGTGATAGCAGGGCGTCCTAACGCGGGTAAATCGAGTCTATTGAATGCGCTTTCAGGCAAAGATTCCGCCATCGTTACAGACATAGCAGGAACCACGCGTGACGTACTGCGAGAGCACATCCACATCGATGGCATGCCACTGCATATCATCGATACCGCAGGCCTACGTGATGCCAATGACGAAGTCGAAAGAATAGGTATTGAGCGTGCTTGGGATGAAATAGCAAAAGCAGATCGTGTGCTCTTTATGGTTGATGGCACCACCACCGATGCCACCGATCCGAAAGAAATCTGGCCAGATTTTGTCGATCGATTGCCTGAAAACATCGGCATGACGGTGATCCGCAACAAAGTCGATCAAACCAAAGAATCGCTCGGTATCTGTCATGTTAATTCTCCAACCTTAATCCGCCTGTCGGCAAAAACTGGAGAGGGAGTTGATGCTCTGCGTACTCATCTCAAAGAGTGCATGGGCTTTGCTGGGGGCAATGAAGGCGGCTTTATGGCCAGACGACGCCATTTGGACGCGCTAGAGCGCGCCGCACAGCACCTCATGATTGGTCAGCAGCAGCTCGAAGGCTACATGGCCGGTGAAATCTTAGCGGAAGAACTGCGTTTATCGCAGCAACATCTAAACGAGATAACGGGCGAATTTAGCTCCGATGACTTGTTAGGGCGCATCTTTTCGTCGTTCTGTATCGGCAAATGATCGCAGTGAGAAGCTTGATCACTCTTAATTATAGGAATATCTCATGATCCATATCATCACTGGCAGCACCTTAGGAGGCGCTGAATATGTCGCCGATCATCTCAACGATCTACTGCAAGAGCAAGGTTATACGACGACTATCCACAACCAACCCAACTTAAGTGATATACCCTCACAAGGGACTTGGCTCATTGTCACCTCCACGCATGGAGCGGGTGACTACCCAGACAATATCCAACCTTTTATCGCTTCTTTGCAATCAACACCACCGAATACGAGCGAGTTAAAATATGCCGTGGTAGCACTTGGCGATTCAAGCTATGACACGTTTTGCGCAGCAGGTAAGCATGCATATCAACTGCTTGAGGATATAGGTGCAACGCCAATTAGCGACTGTTTCACCATAGATATATTAGAATATTCCGTTCCTGAAGATGCCGCTGAAGTATGGCTCAAACAGCACATCGAACAATTCTAGCGAATGGCATAAAGTCACCAAGCGGCCTGTGAGCCGCTTTTTTTGTACCCTTAAGCTCTGTGTATAACTGTCTCAATACTCGCCATAGAAAAGTTAAGCCCATTTTAAATATTTTAATGTGTATAACTATGCTGTTATTCGGTGATTAACCTATAGTTATCCAATTAATAACTTATGCATTTTACGACCCTGTGCATAACTAGCCTTTTTGATCCCAGCTAATACACGATTAGATCATGTCAGGATCACAGCTTGTGATCCTCTTAAAAACCATGATCTTGTTGATCATTTATCGGTTATCCACAGATATGCTCGATCCTAATAATAGATCTAATAAAAGATCTCTATATAGATCTTATATATTATTAACTTACCAAGCTCAGATTAAAAAAGCAGAAAAGCGATTTTCTAGCCAGTGGAAAGCAGGTAGAATACGCCTCTTTTGTCAGTCCATGCTTCATTGAATACCTGAGGTCGGTTCATGCTTTATCACGAAAAATTTGACGTCATTGTGGTCGGTGGTGGCCATGCTGGAACGGAAGCCGCTCTCGCTGCAGCTCGTACTGGTCAAAGTACGCTATTGCTTACCCATAACATTGAGACTCTAGGACAGATGTCGTGCAATCCTGCGATCGGCGGAATTGGTAAAGGACATCTGGTTAAAGAAGTCGATGCCATGGGCGGTCTAATGGCACAAGCGATTGATCATGCAGGTATTCAATTTAGAACACTCAATGCCTCAAAAGGGCCAGCGGTTCGAGCGACTCGAGCCCAAGCAGATCGTGCGCTTTACAAATCGTATGTGCGTGATGTGCTTGAAAACACGCCAAACTTAACTTTGTTCCAACAAGCGGTCGATGATCTTATCGTTGAAAATGATCGTGTAATGGGCGTTGTGACTCAAATGGGCCTCAAATTCCACGCCAAAGCGGTGGTATTGACGGTAGGCACCTTCCTTGGTGGAAAGATCCACATTGGTCTTGAAAACTTCTCAGGAGGCCGCGCAGGAGATCCTCCATCGATCGCATTAGCGCAACGTTTACGTGAACTGCCGTTTCGAGTCGATCGTTTAAAAACCGGTACGCCACCAAGGATCGATGCGCGCAGCGTGGACTTCTCAGTGTTAGAAACACAACACGGTGATAACCCAACGCCTGTTTTTTCCTTCATGGGACAACGTGAACAGCATCCACGTCAAATACCATGCTACATCACGCATACCAACGATAAAACGCATGATGTGATCCGTGCCAATCTTGATCGTAGTCCGATGTACGCAGGTGTCATCGAAGGTATCGGCCCACGCTACTGCCCATCGATCGAAGACAAAGTCATGCGTTTTGCCGACAAAAATAGCCATCAAATTTTTATCGAGCCTGAAGGTTTGACCACGACAGAACTCTACCCTAACGGTATTTCCACCAGCTTACCGTTTGATGTACAAGTGCAGATCGTTCGCTCAATGAAAGGGTTTGAAAACGCACATATTGTTCGTCCGGGTTACGCCATCGAGTACGATTTTTTCAATCCACAAGATTTAAAACAAACCTATGAAACCAAATTCATCAGTGGTTTGTTCTTTGCTGGTCAAATCAACGGCACCACCGGATACGAAGAAGCGGCAGCGCAAGGGTTAATGGCTGGTTTGAATGCAAGCTTATTTAGCCAAGAAAAAGAAGGCTGGAGTCCACGCCGTGATCAAGCTTACATGGGCGTGTTGATCGATGATCTTTCCACTATGGGTACCAAAGAACCTTATCGCATGTTTACCTCTCGCGCTGAATATCGCTTACTGCTACGCGAAGATAACGCCGATTTGCGTTTAACCGAAAAAGCCAGAGAGTTAGGTTTAGTCGATGATGCGCGCTGGGCGCGTTTTAATCAAAAAATGGAAAACATGGAAATCGAGCGTCAACGTTTGAAACAAACGTGGATGAACCCGAACTCCGTTGGTGTTGATGCACTGAATGCGTTGCTCAAAACACCCATGTCTCGTGAAGCGAGTGGTGAAGATTTATTGCGTCGACCTGAAATCACCTATCAACAGCTCACGTCGCTTGAGTCATTTGCACCAGCATTGAACGATAGTGAAGCGGCTGAGCAAGTTGAAATTCAAATCAAATACGATGGTTATATTCAGCGTCAGCAAGATGAGATCGACAAATCATTGCGCCATGAACACACTAAATTGCCACTGGATCTTGACTATAAACAGGTCAAAGGCTTGTCCAACGAAGTGATCCTTAAGCTTAACAATGCCAAGCCTGAAACGGTTGGTATTGCCTCTCGTATTTCCGGTGTTACACCAGCTGCTATTTCTATCTTATTGGTTTATTTGAAAAAGCAAGGTGTACTAAAGAAAGGGGAAGACGCCGCATGAGCGAGTTAAGAACGCGTCTCGATGATTTAATTGGTCAAACCGATCTCGAGGTCAATGAGCAGCAACGTAGCCAATTAGTCGGTTACGTGGAACTGCTGAATAAATGGAACAAAGCCTACAATCTCACCTCAGTGCGCGATCCTATGGATATGTTGGTGAAACATATTTTAGATAGTATAGTGGTAAGTCCTCACTTACAGGGTGAGCGTTTTATCGACGTTGGTACTGGGCCTGGTTTACCTGGAATACCTCTCGCTATCATGAATCCTGATAAAACCTTTTACTTACTCGATAGTTTAGGTAAGCGCATTCGTTTTATTAAACAAGTTCTGCATGAGCTTGGTATTAAAAATGTGACCACGATTCAAAATCGAGTCGAAGAGTTTCAGCCTGAAGTAAAATTTGATGGCGTACTGAGCCGTGCGTTTGCTTCAATGCTCGATATGGTGGAATGGTGTCACCATTTACCAAAAGAAACATCGGGCCGATTTTTAGCCCTGAAAGGACAACGACCAGATGAGGAAATAGCCACACTACCTGAGTGGTGTTCTGTGACTGATGTCAAAGCTTTGAAAGTTCCTGAGTTGGAAGGTGACCGTCATCTTGTAATCTTATCTCGCAAGGGATAACAGCGAGGCATACCGTGGGCAAAATCGTAGCAATCGCCAACCAGAAAGGTGGCGTAGGAAAAACAACAACGTGCATTAACTTAGCGGCCTCTATGGCGGCGACTAAGCGTAAAGTTTTAGTGATCGATCTCGACCCACAAGGCAATGCAACGATGGCCAGTGGTGTTGATAAGTATCAAGTAGATGCAACCGCGTACGAATTGTTGGTCGAAGACACTCCTTTTGATGAAGTCGTATGTCGCAAAACAACGGGACACTACGATTTGATTGCGGCGAACGGAGACGTGACAGCCGCTGAAATCAAATTAATGGAAGTCTTTGCTCGCGAAGTGCGTTTGAAAAATGCCCTCGCGCCAGTTCGTGATAACTATGATTTCATCTTTATTGATTGTCCTCCTTCTTTAAATCTTCTTACAATCAACGCCATGGCCGCAGCGGATTCTGTGTTAGTGCCAATGCAATGTGAGTATTTTGCATTAGAAGGTTTAACGGCGTTAATGGATACCATCAGCAAGTTAGCCGCGGTAGTCAACGAAAACCTGAAAATCGAAGGGTTACTTCGAACGATGTACGATCCGCGTAATCGCCTAGCCAATGAAGTATCCGATCAACTGAAAAAGCACTTTGGAAACAAAGTCTATCGCACCGTTATTCCTCGTAATGTCCGTCTTGCTGAAGCGCCAAGTTATGGCAAGCCAGCAATGTACTACGACAAGTATTCAGCTGGGGCAAAAGCGTATCTCGCCTTAGCTGGCGAAATGCTTCGTCGAGAAGAAATACCCGCATAATCTCAACTAAAGGAATTCGTCTACATGACTAAACGTGGTTTAGGAAAAGGATTGGATGCATTGCTCGCAACCAGTTCTCTTGCTCGTGAAAAGGAGCAAGCCGCCTCACATAGCCAAGCACTCTCTTCTGATGGCGAATTAATGGATATCGCGGTATCAAATTTGAAACCTGGCATGTATCAACCACGTAAAGATATGTCGGCAGAAGCGTTGGAAGAGCTATCTGCGTCTATCCAATCGCAAGGTATTATCCAGCCGATCGTGGTAAGACGTTTAGAACTTGGCGGCTATGAAATTATTGCAGGTGAACGCCGTTGGCGCGCTGCAAAACAAGCAGGTTTAAAGCAAGTGCCCTGTTTGATCAAAAATGTCCAAGATCGCGCTGCGATTGCGATGGCACTGATAGAAAATATTCAACGCGAAGATTTGAATGCGATTGAAGAAGCACAAGCTTTAGAGCGGTTGCAAGACGAATTTAAGCTCACTCACCAACAGGTGGCTGATGTGATTGGTAAATCACGCACTACCGTGAGTAACTTATTACGCTTAAATCAATTGGCGGATGGCGTGAAGCGTTTAGTGGAAACCAAGCAGCTTGAAATGGGCCATGCACGAGCATTATTGATGCTCGAAGGCGATCAACAAATTGAAATTGCACAACGTGTGGCCGCAAAACAGCTGACCGTGAGACAAACTGAGCAATTAGTGAAAAAGTGTCTAACACAGCCTTCTGAGGACGGATCGGCATCGGAAGACTTAGATGCACAACAAATGTCACAAAGATTGAGTGAAATGTTAGGGGCTAAAGTGTCGATCATTCGTTCAAAAGGTGGCAAAGCCAAAATGACGATTAGTCTTGATGAGCCTCACAAATTAGAGCAACTAATTGCCAAGCTAGAAAGCTAAATGAGATAATTGATTTAAGTCAATTATGCAAAAAACGTTTTTTTATTTGAAAGTTGTCGGTTTGTAAACAAAATTGTAACTTTTTGCTGTCTTTCAATTGCAATCAGTTCGACTCACCGTATAATTTTCGCCAATTTCCCAGCCCTATGTTGTAGATGAGCTGAGGATATTACTAGAGGTACGAATACATGGTAGCTGCGTTGGCTAGACCAGGACGAGAGCTTGCTAAGCGATTGTTAATGATCCAGTCTGGCGCGGTTATTTTTGTGGCGGCAGGGATGGCGGTAGCTGTAAATGCTGAATGGGGCTTTTCTGCGCTGATTGGGGGTGGCATCTTTGTCATTGCCAATGCGGTTTTTGCGCTGTGTGCTTTTATGTTTAGTGGAGCTCGTGCTGCGAAGCAAGTCGCGGCCTCTTTCTACACTGGCGAAGTACTCAAGATCCTCATCACAGTTGCACTGTTCTGTGTTGCCTACATGTATATGCAGGTGGAACTCGTTCCCCTCAAACTAACCTATTTGCTGGCTCTAGGTATTAATATCTGTGCGCCAGTGCTATTCATTAACAACAAAAAATAGGATGAGTTATGGCTGCGCCAGGTGAAGCGCTAACATCGTCCGGATACATTGAACACCACTTGACGAACCTCTCTCTTGCGAAGATTTCTGAGCATTACGATTTGGGGCTGTCAATTAGTGAGACGAGTTTCTGGAACGTACATATCGATAGCCTGTTTTTTTCCTTGTTTACTGGCTTAATATTCCTATGGATATTTCGCTCTGTAGCAAAGAAAGCAACAGCGGGTGTACCCGGTAAGCTGCAGTGTTTTGTTGAAATATTGGTAGAATTTGTCGATCAAAACGTCAAAGACACCTTTCATGGACGCAATCCACTTATAGCACCGCTGGCACTGACTATCTTTTGTTGGGTATTGTTAATGAACATCATGGACTTAGTGCCCATCGATTTCTTACCGTATCCAGCACAACATTGGCTTGGTATCCCTTATCTAAAAGTGGTTCCGTCAGCTGATGTGAATATCACCATGGCTATGGCTCTAGGCGTATTTGCTCTGATGATTTACTACAGCATCAAAGTGAAAGGCCTAGGTGGTTTTGCGAAAGAATTAGCTCTACATCCATTCAATCACTGGACCATGATTCCGTTTAACCTACTTATTGAAGTGGTATCGTTACTTGCGAAACCTCTCTCACTCGGTATGCGTCTATTCGGTAACATGTTCGCAGGTGAGGTGGTATTTATTCTTATCGCAGCGATGCTACCATGGTGGCTACAATGGATGGGTTCACTACCGTGGGCGATTTTCCATATTCTGGTAATTCTGATTCAATCTTTCGTGTTCATGATGCTGACTATTGTTTATCTATCAATGGCACACGAAGATAGTGATCATTAATTTTTTAAAGCTTTTTATTTGGGCACATAAGCCAACAACTATAAATTGGAGATAGTAATGGAAACTTTACTGAGCTTTTCTGCAATCGCCGTAGGTATTATCGTCGGTCTTGCTTCTCTTGGTACAGCGATTGGTTTCGCACTTCTAGGCGGTAAATTCCTTGAAGGTGCTGCTCGTCAACCAGAAATGGCTCCTATGCTACAAGTTAAGATGTTTATCATCGCGGGTCTACTTGATGCGGTTCCTATGATCGGTATCGTAATTGCGCTTCTATTCACTTTCGCGAACCCATTTATTGGTCAACTAGGTTAATCAACCGATCACACAAATTGATGATTTGTCGTTGATTAATACTTTTCGTTGGTGAACAAATAGAGGGGTAGCTGTTGTGAATATGAACGCAACTCTGCTAGGTCAAGCAATCGCGTTTGCACTGTTTGTGTGGTTCTGCATGAAATATGTATGGCCGCCAATCATGAATGCGATCGAAGAGCGTCAGAAGAAAATTGCTGACGGTCTTTCAGCCGCTGAGCGTGCTGCTAAAAACTTGGATCTAGCACAAGCCAACGCTTCTGAACAAATGAAAGAAGCGAAGCGCACTGCAACTGAGGTCATCGAACAGGCAAATAAACGTAAAGCTCAAATTTTAGACGAAGCACGTGAGGAAGCTCAGGCAGAACGCCAGAAAATCCTTGCTCAAGCGGAAGCTGAACTTGAATCTGAACGTAACCGTGCCCGCGATGAGCTGCGTAAACAAGTTGCAACTCTGGCTGTAGCTGGTGCTGAGAAAATCCTTGAGCGTTCTATCGATAAAGATGCGCACAAAGATATTCTCGACAACATTACTGCAAGACTTTAAGGATGGGGGCGCTTTATGTCTGATTTGACTACAATTGCACGCCCCTATGCTAAAGCAGCATTCGATTTTGCGGTAGAGAAAAAGCAACTTGACCAATGGGGTCAGATGTTAGCTTTTGCTGCCGAGGTCGCAAAGAACGAGCAAATGAAAGAGCTACTAACGGGCTCTGTTTCGGCTGAGAAATTAGCGGAAATTTTCATCGCAATTTGTGGCGAACAGTTTGATGTTTATGGCCAGAACCTGTTAAAGGTGATGGCTGAGAATGGCCGATTAAAGGCTCTTCCTGATGTTAGTGAACAGTTCTTTGCTCTGAAACAAGAGCATGAGAAGCAGATGGATGTTGAAGTGATTTCAGCAACTGAGCTTTCTGATGAACAGCTTGTCAATATCAGCACCAAACTTGAGCAGCGTCTTGAACGCAAAGTTCAGCTGAATTGCAGTATAGATGAGACCCTACTTGGTGGGGTTATAATTCGAGCCGGAGACCTTGTCATCGATAACTCAGCCCGCGGTCGTTTAAACCGCCTGAGCGATGCATTACAGTCTTGATGGGGATTGGAGCATGCAACTTAATTCCACGGAAATTAGCGATCTAATTAAACAACGTATCGAATCTTTCGACGTTGTTAGTGAAGCTCGCAATGAAGGTACTATCGTATCGGTAAGCGATGGTATCATTCGCATTCACGGCCTAGCGGACGTGATGCAAGGTGAAATGATTGAATTACCGAGTGGCCGTTATGCACTTGCACTTAACCTTGAGCGTGACTCGGTTGGTGCGGTTGTCATGGGCCCATATGCTGACCTTAAGGAAGGCATGAAAGTAACAGGTTCTGGTCGTATTCTTGAAGTGCCAGTTGGTCCTGAATTGTTAGGTCGCGTAGTGAATACACTCGGTCAGCCTATCGATGGTAAAGGTCCTATCGAAGCGAAATTGTCTTCACCTGTTGAAATGATTGCACCTGGTGTAATCGACCGTAAATCAGTCGATCAACCAGTACAAACCGGCTATAAGTCAGTTGACTCTATGATCCCAATCGGTCGTGGCCAACGTGAACTTATCATCGGTGACCGTCAAACTGGTAAAACAGCAATGGCGATCGACGCAATTATTAACCAAAAAGATTCAGGTATTTACTCTATCTATGTTGCGATTGGCCAAAAAGCCTCAACTATCGCTAACGTAGTACGCAAATTAGAAGAGCACGGCGCGCTTGCAAACACAGTTGTGGTTGTTGCATCGGCTTCTGAATCCGCGGCATTGCAATACCTTGCGCCATATGCAGGTTGTGCAATGGGTGAATACTTCCGCGATCGCGGTGAAGATGCACTGATTGTTTATGATGACTTATCTAAACAAGCGGTTGCTTACCGTCAGATCTCACTACTACTCAAACGCCCACCAGGCCGTGAAGCATTCCCAGGTGACGTTTTCTATCTCCACTCTCGTCTACTTGAGCGTGCTGCTCGTGTTAGCGAAGAGTATGTAGAACGTTTCACTAAGGGTGAAGTGAAAGGTAAAACCGGTTCTTTAACCGCTCTACCTATCATTGAAACACAAGCGGGTGACGTTTCAGCATTCGTACCGACTAACGTAATCTCGATTACCGATGGTCAGATCTTCCTACAAACTGAACTATTCAACGCGGGTGTTCGCCCAGCCGTTGACCCTGGTATTTCAGTATCTCGTGTAGGTGGTGCCGCTCAGACGAAAATCATCAAGAAACTGTCAGGTGGTATCCGTACCGCGCTTGCACAGTACCGTGAACTTGCTGCATTTGCTCAGTTCTCGTCAGATCTTGATGAAGCGACGAAGAGACAGCTAAACCATGGTCAGAAAGTAACAGAGCTGATGAAGCAGAAACAATATGCTCCGATGTCTGTGTTTGACCAAGCGTTGGTTATCTTTGCGGCAGAGCGTGGTTATTTAAATGATGTTGCGTTGAATAAACTGGCTGATTTTGAATCTGCTCTACTGTCGTATGCTCGTGGTCAATATGTTGATCTTGTAAAAGATATCGACAAATCGGGTGCTTATAACGATGAAATCGAAGCTCAGTTCAAGAAACTGGTTGACGATTTCAAGGCAACCCAGACCTGGTAATTGGTGGGTGACCCTAGGGTCACCACTGACCAATAACGGATTACCTTAAAAGAGAGTAAAACGATGGCCGGCGCAAAAGAGATACGTAATAAAATCGGTAGTGTTAAAAGCACGCAGAAAATTACGAAAGCGATGGAAATGGTAGCAGCTTCAAAAATGCGTCGTTCGCAAGACGGCATGGAAGCTTCTCGTCCATACGCTGAAACAATGCGTAAAGTGATCGGTCATGTGGCGAGTGCAAATCTAGAATATCGTCATCCTTATCTAGAAGAGCGCGAAGCCAAACGTGTTGGTTACATCATTATTTCAACAGACCGTGGTTTGTGTGGTGGTTTGAACGTGAACTTGTTCAAAAAAGCTCTACATGACATGAAAGATTGGTCGGAGAAAGGTGCTGAGGTTGAGCTGGCAATTGTGGGCTCAAAGGCAACGGCTTTCTTTAGAAACAGTGGCGCTAAAGTCGCTGCTCAAGTCTCTGGTTTGGGCGATAGCCCAACCTTGGAAGATTTGATCGGTTCCGTTGGTGTTATGCTGAAGAAATATGATGCAGGTGAGTTGGATCGCCTATACGTAGTGTTCAACAAATTTGTGAATACTATGGTTCAAGAACCAACGATCGATCAATTACTACCTTTGCCTAGATCGAATAGCGAAGAGATGAAACGCGAACATTCTTGGGATTACATCTATGAGCCTGAACCAAAGCCTCTACTCGATGCACTATTGCTGCGTTATGTAGAGTCTCAGGTTTATCAGGGTGTGGTTGAGAATCTTGCTTGTGAGCAAGCTGCTCGAATGATTGCGATGAAAGCAGCTACCGATAACGCAAGCAACTTGATTGATGATTTACAGCTTGTGTATAACAAAGCCCGTCAGGCGGCGATTACACAAGAACTATCGGAAATCGTTTCTGGTGCAGCAGCGGTTTAAGCTTAGGTAAAACAAACAGTTTAGAGGATTAACGATGGCTACAGGTAAGATCGTACAGATCATCGGTGCGGTAGTCGACGTAGAGTTCCCACAGGGCGAAGTACCAAGTGTTTACGATGCTCTGAATGTTGTGGATTCAAAAGAACGTCTCGTTCTTGAAGTTCAACAGCAGCTTGGCGGTGGCGTGATTCGCGCAATCGTAATGGGTAGCTCTGATGGTTTACGTCGTGGTTTGGTAGTTGAAAATACTGGCGCTCCAATTTCAGTACCAGTCGGTATTAAGACTTTAGGTCGTATCATGAACGTGCTTGGTGATGCGATTGATGAGCGTGGTGAAATCGGTGCGGAAGAGCTTTACTCTATCCACCGTCCAGCTCCAAGCTATGAAGAGCAATCAAACGAAACTGCTCTTCTTGAAACCGGTGTAAAAGTAATCGATTTGGTTTGTCCATTCTCTAAGGGTGGTAAAATCGGTCTATTTGGTGGTGCAGGTGTAGGTAAGACCGTTAACATGATGGAACTTATCAACAACATCGCACTGCAACACTCAGGTCTTTCAGTATTTGCGGGTGTTGGTGAACGTACTCGTGAAGGTAACGATTTCTACTATGAGATGCAGGAAGCAGGTGTTGTAAACATCGAAGAGCCTGAAAAATCAAAAGTAGCGATGGTTTACGGACAGATGAACGAGCCACCAGGCAACCGTCTACGTGTTGCACTGACGGGTTTGACAATGGCAGAACGTTTCCGTGACGAAGGTCGTGACGTACTTCTGTTCATCGATAACATCTACCGTTACACGCTTGCCGGTACGGAAGTATCAGCACTGCTAGGTCGTATGCCTTCAGCGGTAGGTTACCAACCTACTCTTGCAGAAGAGATGGGTGTGCTTCAGGAGC
The DNA here is from genome assembly GCF_001989995.2 of Vibrio anguillarum. GTDB lineage: Bacteria > Pseudomonadota > Gammaproteobacteria > Enterobacterales > Vibrionaceae > Vibrio > Vibrio anguillarum. The sequence goes on along the minus strand of NZ_JAHGUP010000050.1, from coordinate 11,309 downwards.
GTATTACGTCAACTAAGCAAGGTTCTATCACGTCTGTACAGGCGGTATATGTACCAGCAGATGACTTGACGGACCCGTCTCCAGCCACAACGTTCGCGCACTTGGATGCAACGGTTGTACTTAACCGTAACATCGCAGCAATGGGCCTATACCCAGCGATCGACCCACTCGATTCAACGTCTCGTCAGCTAGACCCACTCGTCGTAGGTCAAGAGCACTACGACATCGCTCGTGGCGTTCAGCAGACGCTTCAGCGCTACAAAGAGCTGAAAGACATCATTGCGATCTTGGGTATGGACGAGTTGTCTGAATCTGATAAGCAAGTTGTATCACGTGCACGTAAGATTGAACGTTTTCTAACTCAGCCTTATCACGTAGCTGAAGTATTTACAGGTGACCCTGGTGTTTACGTACCTCTAAAAGAGACGCTACGTGGCTTCAAAGGTCTTCTATCTGGTGAATACGATGACATTCCAGAGCAAGCGTTTATGTACTGCGGTACTATCGACGATGCGATTGAGAATGCTAAGAAGCTATAAGGATAACTAGGAGGCGATATGGCAGCAATAACCTTTCACCTAGACGTCGTCAGTGCAGAGAAGAAAATCTTCTCTGGCCAAGTCGAAACGTTTCAGGTGACCGGTAGCGAAGGTGAACTGGGAATTTTCCATGGTCACACACCGCTGCTGACCGCTATTAAGCCTGGTATGGTGCGTATCGTTAAGCTACACGGCCACGAAGAAATTATTTATGTTTCGGGTGGTATTGTCGAAGTGCAACCGGGTACTGCTACAGTACTGGCTGATACGGCAATTCGTGGTGAAGAACTAGACGCAGCTAAGGCAGAAGAAGCCAAACGCAAAGCTGAAGAGAATATTTCAAATCAGCATGGCGATATGAACTTCGCACAAGCGGCCAGTGAACTGGCTAAAGCCATGGCTCAGTTACGAGTTATCGAGCTGACCAAAAAACGTCGTTAATGTGTTTTATAATTAAGACGTGATGTAAAAAGGCGACCTATAGGTCGCCTTTTTGCTTATTTTTTAACAGAAAATTATTTAGTTAAATTAACTATCTCTTTAATTACCGCTAAAATGCGGCTTAACTTTTTTAACGTCAATAGGTTGTCAATGAAATTTAGCGCAGTGATCCTCGCAGCAGGTAAAGGTACTCGAATGTATTCTAATATGCCTAAAGTGCTGCACACACTGGCGGGTAAGCCAATGGTGAAACACGTAATTGATACGTGCAATAGCTTAGGTGCCCAAAATATCCACTTGGTTTATGGTCATGGTGGTGAGCAAATGCAGCAAGCGCTTGCCGAAGAGTCGGTTAACTGGGTGCTGCAAGCGGATCAATTAGGAACTGGCCATGCCGTTGATCAAGCCTCGCCTCATTTCCAAGACGATGAGAAGATCCTCGTGTTGTACGGTGATGTTCCATTGATCTCGGAAGAAACCGTGGAAAGCTTGTTAGATGCACAGCCTAATGATGGAATAGCCTTGCTGACAGTGGTACTGGATAACCCAACCGGTTATGGCCGTATCGTGCGTAAGCATGGCCCTGTGGTGGCAATTGTTGAACAAAAAGATGCCACTGATGAGCAAAAGTTAATTAAAGAGATCAATACGGGCGTGATGGTGGCAACGGGGCGCGATCTCAAGCGCTGGTTGTCAGGCTTAAGTAATGAGAACGCACAAGGCGAATATTATCTGACAGATGTTATCGCTGCCGCGCACAATGAAGGCCGCGCAGTTGAGGCTGTTCATCCTGCCAGCTCTATTGAAGTGGAAGGAGTAAATGATCGCGCTCAACTGGCTCGTTTAGAGCGTGCTTATCAAGCAACACAAGCGAAAAAGCTATTAGAACAAGGTGTGATGCTACGTGATCCTACGCGTTTTGATCTGCGTGGTGAATTACAGTGTGGGATGGATGTTGAGATTGATGCTAACGTCATCATCGAAGGAAATGTCTCTTTGGGTGATAACGTGATTATCGGCATGGGTTGTGTGCTTAAAGATTGCGAAATTGATGATAACACAGTGATCCGCCCATACAGCGTCATTGAAGGGGCAACCGTTGCAGAAAACTGTACCGTTGGGCCTTTTACCCGTTTACGTCCTGGTGCTGAACTGCGTAATGATGCGCACGTGGGTAATTTCGTAGAAGTAAAAAATACTCGTTTGGGTGAAGGTTCAAAAGCCAATCACTTAACTTATCTTGGTGATGCTGAAATTGGCCAGCGTGTTAATGTCGGAGCTGGCGTTATCACTTGTAATTACGATGGTGTCAATAAATTCAAAACCACAATTGGTGATGATGTGTTTGTCGGTTCAGACAGCCAGTTGATTGCTCCTGTAACGATCGCCAATGGTGCAACGATTGGTGCTGGCACTACGCTAAGCAGTAACGTTGCTGAAGGTGAGTTAGTCATCACTCGCGCGAAAGAGCGCAAAATCAATGGTTGGAAGCGTCCTGTTAAGCGTAGCTAACAAATGAACGATTAAAAAGCCGCTCATAATGAGCGGCTTTTTATCAGTTCTTATTAAAAGACTTACTCTTCATCGCTGACTACGCGTGCATTATCTGGTGCGGTGAAGTGTTGAGAAAGTTCGCGGTTCGAGACGATATAACCAATCCATAGCCCGCCCATACAAATCATAATTGCAATACCCGTCACCATTTGTGCTTGGCTGGCCAACGTTGCGACCAATGCGCTGGCTAAACTACTAACGCAGATTTGTAAGCTATTTTGTAAACCCGCTGCAGTGGCTGGGCTTTGTTTGGCACTCGATAGTGCGCGGTTCACCACGATAGGGTAAAGCGCTCCGTTGGCAACTGCTATTAAGCAAAACGGTGCCAAAATTGGCCAAATTGAGGTCAGTTGCCACTGTGATGCAATGAATACTAATAAAGTGGCAACGCTGAAGAGGCCAATCAACTGCTTGAGCACTTTTTCGTCACCAAATTTATTCACTCCCACCTTACCTAAGTAGCCACCAACCATGAAAGCGATCGTTTGAGGAATGAAACTCAAACCGATATCTTTAGCGGCATAACCAAGGCGTGCCATAATCTCTGGCATCCCAGTCAAGTAAGCAAAGAAGGCCGCAGAAGCGCAAGCAAACATCATCACATTACCCAAGTAGGTTTTAGTGCTGAGCAGAGCTTTGATATCTTGCTTAATTGAGGTTTGTTTGGGTTGTGATTGTTCATTTTTTTGAGCAAAAGTACAGGCTACAAGCGCAACACCCATTAATGTCAATGTCACAAAAATACTGTGCCAACCAAAGTTATCGGCCAGTAAGACGCCTAATTGAGGTGCAAGCGCGGGTGAAAGCGCGACCAAAGGCATGATGGTGGCGAATATTTGCTGGCTTGTTTTAGCTGGGTAGCGTTGAATTACCATTGCTTGCCAGATCACTGCGGGAGCACACACCCCTAAAGCTTGCACAAAGCGCAACGCTAATAATTGCCACACCTGCTCGCTAAAAGCTAAACCAAATGATGCCAACGTGAAGAGAACTAGGCCAGCCGCTAAAGTGTTACGGTGACCATATTTATCGGAAGCTAAGCCCCACACCAGTTGACCTAATGCCATACCGACCAGAAAAACGGTGAGAGACAAGGCTATTTGCTCTGGCCCTGTGGCAAAGTCCATTTCCATCGCTTTAAAGGCAGGGAGGTACATGTCTGTGGCAATGAAGCCAAGCATAGAGAGCGCGGCTAAGTACAGCAACTGTAATTTTGATGCTTTCATTTTTATTACCATTCAAAAAAATTAATCAATATTTGGCCAGCATTAATCTATGCCAACCTTAATTTATCTACTCATCTATTCTATTTTTCGTTTAATATTAAATGAAACGCTAAATTTGTTGGTTATTCATCAAAAAAATTGAAGGCTTATGTTTTCTAAATCCTCATTAGAAATGCTTGATACTGTCGCACGGTTGGGTAGTTTTACCGCCGCTGCGGAAGTTTTGCATAAAGTGCCGTCAGCGATCAGCTACGGCGTTCGCCAAGTCGAACAAGATTTGGATGTGCTGCTGTTTCGCCGTTTACCTAGAAAGGTCGAACTGACGCCCGCTGGTGAGCTGTTTATGGTGGAGGCTCGCCAGTTGCTTAGGCAAATGGAAGAGATTCGTTCACAAACTAAACGCGCGGCGCATGGTTGGCAGAAAACGCTGAAATTGACGCTTGATAACGTGGTCAAACTCGACAAAATGAAACCGCTGGTGGAAGATTTTTATCGCACATTTGAGTTTGCTGAGCTGCAAATCAACATGGAAGTGTTTAATGGCTCATGGGAAGCTATTGCGCAAGGTCGAGCTGACATTGTGATTGGTGCAACCTCTGCGATTCCTGTCGGTGGTGATTTTGAAGTGCGTGACATGGGTGTGTTGGATTGGGCATTTGTAATGTCTCCTCATCACCCTTGTGCTCAAGAGCCCTATTTAAACGAAGATTTTGTCAGTCAGTTCCCGGCGATTTGTTTGGATGACACGTCAAGTGTATTACCCAAGCGACATACGGATCACTACCCGCAGCAACGGCGCTTACTTTTACCGAATTGGTATAGTGCGATTGAATGCTTAAAAAATGAAGTCGGTGTGGGCTACATGCCAAGACACATTGCACAACCTTTGATTGTTGATGGTGGGTTGGTTGAACGGGTTCTCACCGTTGATAAACTGCTTAGTCAATGCTGTTTAGTATGGCGCAAAGATGATAATCATAAATTGATCGAGTGGATGGTAAATTATCTGGGCAGTAGCGATCAACTTTATCGTGATTGGCTTCAAGCTAAATAACCTAATAAGAAGAGCCAGCAGTGCTGGCTCTTAAAAGACTCTTCAGTGAGAAGAAAAACAGAATGGTTATGGGCGCTCAAAAATAGTCGCAATGCCCTGGCCTAAACCAATGCACATCGTTGCTAGACCATATTTGGCGTCTTTCGCTTCCATCAAGTTAATCAATGTGGTTGAGATGCGCGTGCCAGAACACCCGAGAGGATGACCCAGCGCGATCGCCCCTCCGTTTAGGTTAACCTTCTCATCCACTACATCGAGCAAACCGAGATCTTTCGCGCAAGGTAGAGATTGAGCTGCAAACGCTTCGTTTAACTCAATCACATCCATATCTTGCATGGTGAGGCCTGCACGCTGTAGCGCTTTATGAGTAGCCGGAACTGGCCCGTAACCCATAATTGAAGGATCGCAACCAGCGACGGCCATTGATTTCACACGCGCGCGAATCTTTAAGCCAAGCGCATTGGCTTTCTCTTCGCTCATGATCAACATTGCCGATGCGCCATCGGACAGAGCCGATGAGGTGCCAGCTGTTACAGTACCATTCGCTGGGTCAAAAACAGGACGTAACTGTGCTAGCCCTTCAACAGTGGTTTCCGGGCGGATCACTTCATCAAAATCCAGCGTGAACAGAGTACCATCTTCAGCATGAGCCTCGGTGGGAAGGATTTCATTTTTGAAGCGACCTTCAACGGTTGCTGCGTAAGCGCGTTGATGCGAACGAGCGGCAAAGGCATCTTGTTGCTCACGGCTAATGCCGTGCATTTTACCTAACATCTCAGCCGTTAACCCCATCATCCCCGCAGCTTTGGCAACGGTTTTTGACATGCCGGGATGGAAATCAACGCCATGGTTCATTGGTACGTGTCCCATATGCTCAACGCCGCCCACAAGGCAGATTTCAGCATCACCAACCATAATGGCGCGGGTGGCATCATGCAGTGCTTGCATTGATGAACCACATAAACGGTTAACGGTGACGGCACCAATTTCAATCGGCAAGCCAGCTAACAGTGCCGCATTACGCGCGACGTTAAAGCCTTGTTCTAAGGTTTGTTGCACGCAACCCCAGTAGATATCTTCGATCTCTTTTGGGTTGACTTGTGGATTACGGGCTAAAATGCCTTTCATCAGATGTGCAGATAAATCTTCCGCACGAGTATGACGAAATGCCCCACCTTTTGAACGACCCATCGGGGTGCGTAGGCAATCAACAATTACGACATTTCTCTTATGTGAAGTCATTTGGACATCTCTCCTTAGATAGAACTTGCTTGTTGAGCACCGTAGAAGGTCTCGCCTTTTTCTGCCATATCAAGCAGCAGTTGAGGTACATGATACATCGCGCCCAATGCTTGGTATTGGCTTGCCATTGCAACGTAGTTTTGTAAGCCAAGACTATCGAGATAGCGGAATACGCCGCCTCTAAAAGGAGGGAACCCCAAGCCGTACACCAACGCCATATCAGCTTCTTGGGGTGAGGCGATGATCTTCTCTTCTAAACAGAGTGCCACTTCATTGATCATCGGAATCATCATGCGTTCAATGATGGTTTGATCATCAAAAGTACGTTTATCACCACATTCTACGTTAAGAACAGTGAGAACCTCTTCAGAGAAAGTTTTCTTCGGTTTTCCTTTCTTATCTAAAGTGTATTGATAGAAACCGCTGCCATTTTTCTGGCCATATTTATTGGCGTCAAACAGTGCATCAATAGCATCGCGGCCCTGTTTGCCCATTCTTTCTGGGAATCCTTGTGCCATGACTGCCTGGGCATGGTGAGCGGTATCAATACCGACCACATCTAGAAGATAAGCTGGGCCCATTGGCCAACCAAACTTACGTTCCATCACTTTATCGATTTGAGTGAAATCAGCGCCATCGCGCAGTAATAAACTAAAGCCACCAAAGTAAGGGAAAAGTACGCGGTTTACGAAGAACCCAGGGCAGTCATTGACCACGATGGGGGATTTACCCATTTTGGCCGCGTAAGCGACAACTCGATTGATGGTTTCATCGGAAGTGTGTTCACCACGAATAATTTCCACCAATGGCATACGATGTACTGGGTTAAAAAAGTGCATACCACAGAAGTTTTCTGGACGTTTGAGTGATTTGGCCAGTAGGTTGATTGGAATGGTTGAGGTGTTCGAGGTGATAACCGCATCCTCACCAACATTGGCTTCGACTTCACTTAGTACCGCGGCTTTGATTTTCGGGTTTTCAACCACAGCTTCAACAATTACATCCGCTTGCTCAATCCCCGCATAATGCAGGCTAGGCGTAATCGATGCCAGCACACTTGCCATTTTAAAACCATCAATTTTTCCGCGCTCTAGCTGCTTGTTGAGTAACTTAGATGCCTCTGTCATACCTAAATTAAGGGACGATTGAGCAATATCTTTCATCAAAACAGGCACGCCCTTTACTGCCGATTGATAAGCAATGCCGCCGCCCATGATACCCGCACCAAGTACAGCCGCTCGTCCGGTTTCTTTATTGGCTGATTTAGCCGCTTTTTTTGCCAGTGCTTTAATATATTGGTCGTTGAGGAATAAACCGACCAAGGATTTCGCCGCTTCAGAATGAGCGAGCTTAACGAAGTGTCTACGCTCAATGGCCAATGCTTCATCACGGCTACAGCGCGCGGCTTCTTCTATTGCAATAACAGCGGTTATTGGCGCTGGATAATGAGGTCCGGCATGCTGTGCAACCAAGCCTTTGGCCATGGTGAAGCTCATCATGGCTTCTAATTTGCTGAGTGTCAGCGCGGACATTTTTTGCTGGCGACGCATTTTCCAATCAACGGTTTCATTGATGGCCGATGTGATGGTTTTGAGTGCTGACTCAAGCAGTTTGTCGCTATCAACAATCGCATCGAGCAGTCCAATTTTAAGGGCTTCCTCAGCACGACATGCTTTGCCTTGAGTGATCACTTCCATAGCATTGTCGGCACCAATTACACGAGGCAGACGCACACAGCCACCGAACCCCGGCATAATACCAAGCTTTGTTTCCGGTAATCCTATGCTGGTGGTCGCGTCACCAATACGGAAATCGGTAGCGAGTACACACTCACATCCACCGCCTAGCGCGTGCCCTGTTAAAGCGGCTAGTGTCGGAACGGGTAGATCTTCTAGTTTGTTGAAAATGCTATTGGCAAATTGCAGCCATTGGTCGAGTTCTTGCGCAGGTTTAGCAAAGAGACCTAAAAACTCAGTGATATCAGCCCCGACAATAAAAGATTCTTTATCGGAAGTAAGAATAAGGCCTTTCAGTCCTTGGTGGGCTTTTAGGGCATCAAGTGCATGGTTGAGCGATTCAAGAGTGGCAAGGTCAAGTTTGTTCACTGACTCCTTGGAGCAGAAACGCAACTCCGCAATACCATCTTGTAATTCCTTTACCTGTAGGGTGTTGGCTTGGTAAATCATTGTCTATCTCCGTGACATACAACCTTAAGATCGTGTGTGAGAGTTTTTGTTGTATTAATGGTTCTGGTTTGACCAGTCGGTTTAGTTTGACCTGAGGATTGTTTAATTTCAATACATTTTTTAAACAACTGTTTAACATTGAGTGCGAATGGAGATCAGCGCTGCTTTTTTAAGTGCACGTGTTACACTCTTGCCATCCGCTCGATCTATGATTTCACATGAACGAACAACCTTATTTAATTCCAGCGTTGCCCACCCAATTTGAAGAGGAAATCAAAAAAAGCCTCTTTATTACCTATTTGGCCCATACTCCGAGTGTAGATGCTGCCAAAGCCTTCGTTGCGCAAATAAAGACAAAACATAGCGACGCCAGACATAACTGCTGGGGCTTTGTTGCCGGACGATCGGAAGATTCGATGTTGTGGGGTTTTAGTGATGATGGTGAGCCATCAGGGACGGCGGGCAAACCGATATTGGCGCAGCTAGCCGGATCGAGTGTCGGGGAGTTAACGGCCGTCGTCACTCGTTATTATGGTGGGATTCGTCTTGGCACTGGTGGGTTAGTTAAAGCTTATGGTGGCGGAGTACAACAAGCACTCAAGCAGCTTCAAACTATTGAGAAAAAAATCACCACAAAATTATCCCTAACGTTAGACTACAGTTTTGTGCCGATTGCTCAATCCATCATCGCGCAGTATGAAGCATTAGAAGTCGAAGCCGATTATAAAGAACAGGTTAAATTTCTTGTTGAGATAGAATTGCGCCATCTTGATGCCTTTACTCAAACTATCATTAATAAAAGCGGTGCAAAAGCTGTAGTGACCGCCATAAAAAATAATTAGGAAGTCAGAAGCTTCGCTTCAGAAAAAGCAATGCAAATTCGATCTATTATTCGTATCGTCGGGCTTTTGCTCGCGCTATTTAGTGTCTCTATGCTTGCCCCTGCGCTGGTGGCTTTGCTGTACCGCGATGGTGCAGGTGTACCTTTTGTCACGACCTTTTTTGTATTGTTGATGTGTGGCGGTTTTTTTTGGTTTCCAAACCGCCGCTATCGACATGAATTGAAAGCCAGAGACGGTTTTTTGATCGTTGTACTGTTTTGGACGGTTATCGGTAGTGCGGGTTCATTACCATTTTGGTTAGCGGATAACCCTAATGTATCGGTGACGGATGCGTTTTTTGAATCGTTTTCAGCATTAACCACCACCGGAGCAACCGTCATTGTTGGGTTAGATGAATTACCTAAAGCGATTTTGTTCTATCGGCAGTTTTTACAATGGTTTGGTGGGATGGGGATCATCGTTCTAGCGGTGGCCATTTTGCCAGTATTGGGAATTGGGGGAATGCAGTTATATCGAGCAGAAATTCCAGGCCCGGTCAAAGATACTAAAGTCACTCCAAGAATCGCCGAAACCGCTAAAGCACTTTGGTACATCTATTTAAGCTTAACGATTGCCTGCGCGACTGCTTTTTGGGCAGCAGGGATGACCCTATTTGATGCGATTTGTCATAGCTTCTCTACGATCGCTATTGGTGGGTTTTCGACTCATGATGCAAGCATGGGGTATTTTGACAGTTATGCGATCAATTTAATTACGGTTGTTTTTTTGCTCATTTCAGCCTGTAATTTTACGCTCCATTACGCGGCGTTTGCGACAGGTGGTGTTCATCCAAAATATTACCTTAAAGATCCAGAGTTTAGAGCTTTTGCTCTTATACAAGTCATTTTGTTTGCGGTTTGCTTTTCGATTTTACTCAAACACCATTCTTACGACTCTTTTTATGACGCTTTTGATCAGGCGCTATTTCAAACGGTATCCATTTCGACGACGGCAGGCTTTACCACAACAGGTTTTGCAGATTGGCCGTTATTCTTACCTGTATTATTGCTGTTTTCTTCATTTATAGGTGGGTGTGCTGGCTCTACGGGCGGTGGCATGAAAGTGATCCGTATCTTATTGCTTACCTTACAAGGTGCTCGTGAGATGAAACGCCTTATCCACCCAAGAGCCGTGTATACGATTAAGGTGGGCGGAAGTGCTCTTTCACAGCGAGTGGTTGACGCGGTTTGGGGGTTTTTCTCAGCGTACGCACTGGTCTTCGTGGTGTGTATGTTGGCATTGATCGCAACAGGAATGGATGAACTGAGTGCATTTTCTGCCGTCGCGGCAACATTGAATAACTTAGGGCCTGGATTGGGTCAAGTCTCCGTACACTTTGCGGATGTTAATGACAGTGCAAAATGGGTATTGGTTGTTTCGATGCTCTTTGGTCGCTTAGAAATTTTTACACTATTAATACTGCTTACCCCTACGTTTTGGCGCAGTTAAGGATATCCCGTGCAAAAAGCTCTTTTTCTCTATTCTTCCCGTGAAGGTCAAACCAAGAAAATTCTTAACTATATAAAAGAGGAACTTTCTGAGTTTGATTGCGAACTTGCCGATTTACATCAAATTGAGGATATTGATTTAGCTCTTTACGATCGAGTCTTAATTGGTGCTTCTATTCGCTACGGACATTTAAATAAAAAGCTTTATCAATTTATAGAAAAACATGCCGAGCAATTAGCACTCGCTAAAGCGGCGTTCTTTTGTGTCAACTTAACTGCAAGAAAAGAAGCGCAGGGCAAAGATACTCCAGAAGGAAGTGTCTATATTAAAACGTTTCTCAGTAAATCAGCATGGCAACCCAAGCTAATCGGAGTTTTCGCTGGTGCTCTTTACTATCCACGTTATCACCTTTTCGATAAGGTGATGATTCGTTTCATCATGTCATTGACTGGCGGTGAAACTGACACCTCAAAAGAAGTTGAGTACACAAACTGGCAAAAAGTATCTCTTTTTAGTGATAACTTTAAAAAATTGTAAATAAAAAGTCGATTTTTAGCGTCTTTTGGCTTTTTTCTGTTCGAACAAATAGAAAATTAAAAAAAACAGCAAAAAGGGGTTGCCAACGTGACGGCGATCTCTATAATGCCGCCTCACTGACACGGCACAGCCAGTAAGGGTTCAAGCCCAATTAGCCAGCCAATTAGTAGGTCAAATCGATAAGACGAAATAATTTAATA
>NZ_JAHGUP010000049.1 GCF_001989995.2 Vibrio anguillarum | reverse complement strand
CTATCAGACAGCGATTCCACACCTTGGTATTCACGCACCACTAACGTGTCGTCTGCCAAACCCTCCACGGTGAGCCTAAAACTTAACCTTGCCATCTTTTTCCCTTCCACTCTTTTATCGCAAAATGACACTAGTACAGCAAGTGCAGTGCCAGATATTTTTCTTTGATATTCATTAGCTTATAAACAGCTCGATTGACAAAGGCAACAAACTGCCTGATATGAGCAAAAAGTTGCCCTTCAATAACCAATTGTTGCTCAGCTTATTGAGCCTGAGCTTCCTGATTATGTGTCACACTCAAATGCTCAAACTGCTTGTCGAGCTCGGCCATTTTCCAGCTCAAATTATTAAGCCGCTGCTTCAGAATCATAAACTCCTGTTCAGCCTGTACAACATCACCTTTTTTGAGCAACTCTTCGACATATGCAGCTCTCCCGTAAATAGGAGACAAACTAATAGCGAACTCCTCCAACGATTTGGTTTGTCTTTGCAGTTCGGTTAATTTTCCTTTTTGCGCGAGCAGCGCGATGTTAGCCATCTTGGTTCGCGTTTCACTAAAACGCTCCATAAAGCGCTCAGTTTGTTGCAGAGCTTCACGCTTAGCATCGGCAAACGCTTGATCAACCTCCAGCACCGATTCGGTTTGGGGATAAAGTTGCAATAACGCATCCAACACTTGCTGGGCTTCAACACGAGCCGATTCAAAAGAGCGCGCCATTTTTTGCTCAATCGCCTCTCGGTACAATGGCACAATCTCATTTGACAACTGTTCAAGCTTGGCTGGCGAGTTAGCCTGTTGAAACGCATTGACCTGCTCTGGCGTATGTAAAGCAGGTAACCTTAGGTTGGTTGCATAAGATATTGAGTTGAAAAACGGCAAATAAGTGACGGCCCCATACACCATCACAACACCAAGAACACCGGATATAAAAGCGGCCACATGCGTAACACGTGAGCGCTTTTGATTACGCACCTGCTCAACCTGTTCCGTTTGGGTATGGCGCTTTAGCAGCGAATGATATTGCGTTTCTAAACGATCAATATGTTCAAAAATAGCAAAACCTACTCCTTCGAAATCAACCAAATAGTCCGGCTGTTGCAGCTCTAAAATGGCATGCATACGCTCACAAAAGCGCTCACAACGGTATAAATCACGCAGTGCTTCATGATTCGGACGCAGATCTTTTAACTCCCGCACTACACGAGCATTAACCCAATCGAGCACTTCCTTGCGCATTTTCGCCGATTTTACGTCCGGTTTTGGCAAATTACTTAAGCAGCAGCACAGCAGTTCAACACCATTGGCGTATCCCGCTAAGCCCTGCATTTTTAAACAGGCTACGGTGTAATAACCGCACAGCAAAAGGTCAATCCCCGGGCCTTTTGCTAATGTTTCACAAGCAACTTTCACCACAGCCCAGTCTGGACCACCTGATAATGGGTTGTTACGACGATTGATCTCATCTCTCACCTTTTGGTAGGCATCAATGTGACGAACAGCGGCAGCATCATCTATCAAATGAAAACGAGCGTGGTCGATAAATACAATATTGGACATGACTACAGCGTCCTAAGTGAGTTGAGGAGCGATGACCAATCGCTCCTCACTATTATTTTAGTAAAGGGTTTTCGAGAGTTTGAATGACTTAAATAACCGCTCGGTGAATGGGTTAATATCTGCCTCTGAATTGAGTCGATAAATCATCTCACCACCGTCAACTGCAAACTTAAAGTCAACCGACGTGGAACTAGCACCCACCACATCACCTTGTTCAAGCAAGCGGAAAAATGCCCACGGACCTTGGATATTAATACTTCGTGGCGACATATTATTTTTAGTCGGCACTAACGTTACTTTAGAGATCGCAGAATCACGCAGCGTATTTGGCCAAATCAACTCGACACTGTCTCTTGGACCGTGACTATAAGCGAGATATTGACCGTCAACATTCAGCACACTGCGGCGTTTGTTGTTGCTCAAGCGTAGCGGTTCAACTGAGAAACTAACGTCTAAGACCCCTTTGCGGTTAAAGAAAGCTTGCTGAATTTTCTTCGCCTGCTTGAGCTGTTCTAGAACGTCTTTGCGAATAATCGACTGCGCGTTATCGTCATCATTGACCGCAATATTTTCTTCCACAAACATTCTTAGCTGGTTGTTGTAGAAGTTGTCTAATGTGCCGTTGGGCGCAAAAAATGCTTCAAAATCAGAAAGAGAACTGTCTTTGTTGGAAGACTCATTAAATGGATAGCGCCCAGCCAATTTCTCTTCAAAGGTTTTGTAAACATCATCATGCCAACGAACTTCAAGGTGCTTAATCGCTTCTTGTTTGACAACATACCAACTCTCATCCGCCAGTTTAGACACCATTGTATCGAGCGGTTTAGGCAAACCTGATGCAATACGTTTCACCGTGTAAATTGGATCAGCGTTCACTAATTTTACGCGTGCTTTGGTGGCATCCAGCGCAGCCATACCAACATCTGGCGCTTCTTGAATAGATTTGAGGTAATTTTGTAACTCTTCCACCGCCACTAATACTTCATTGATGTACGCTGGCTTATCACCGACTGGCTTGAGCATAGCGTTTAGTTCAGCAAAGGGCGCATCAATCTGCGAAGCAACTTTGTATTTTGGATTTTTTAACAGCTCTTTTTGCGCGGCTTCATCTTTAGGCACACTGGCATACATTTGAGTATTGCTTTCTAAAGTGCGAAGCAAACGCTGCATCGGTTCAATGTTGCCAGTAAAGTTTTCTAATACTGACACCGCGTCATTGATGTCGCTAAAATACTTAACGCTGATTTCATTAAGAGCCGCACGCCAGGTATTGGTGTAGTCCGCCACATACAAGCTGCGGATTTTGTTACGAAGGTCATGCTTATCCGCTTCGCTAAATTGAGCCGATTTGGATTGCCCTAGTACCCAACTGTCGATCAAGGCCAGCTCAGAAACGGATTCTGATTGCGGCATGAAGTAATCTTCAAACCCTTTTTTGGTGAGCATTTGCGGAATATACAGCGAGCTGCTGTTGACCACTCGCTCTTCAAAAACCACATCAAAGACGGGGCCAATCAAGTTGCGTAAATTGATCGAGGGGCCAAGAACCGTTTGTGCATTCAACTTCAAATTACGGTAAACACGTTGATCGTTAGGCATAGAACCAAGATCAGACTGCACTTTCGCCACCACCTGATCATAAGGCTTCATCACCGACTCTGCATTGCGATCACCGCGAGCGCGATCACCCGCTAAATCCGTGTGTAACATGGCGTAGTCTAAATGCCCCAGTAGTTCTTCTTGGATCACGCGTTGCCCAGCGAACTCTTGCTGCCAGTATTTGGAGAAATAATCGAGTACATAATCCTTATAGCGGCCGCTTTTATCTACCATCATGCGATAAACACGCAGCACGGCCAGTTTCTCTTCATCTGTTTTGGCTTGGTTAAGCTGCACAACGACATCAGCCATTAGCAGAGGTAAAAAGCGGTTTTCCAATAGATTCAAATAGGTCGCTTCAACCATTGGACCAATCGTGTGGCCTTGGTACAAACCAAAATCGGAAATGTACTGTGGTTTATCACGGAAGAAGCCAAACTCCAATGTCGCCTCTCGAATTTTATTGAGCGGCACGAGAACATCTTGCTGAGAGGCTAAATAAAGATTAGAGGGGAACTCGTTTTTGTACTCGTTTACTTTCGCTAACACAGCATCAGAGTGCTTCACGTTACTAAGGTAATAACGATGCCAAGTGCCAACTAATAACACAGTTGCAATAGAGCCGGCCACTACTGACAAACCAATCAAGCGCCGTTTTTGCTTCGCAACACGAAAATTATCTGAGGCAAGCCCAGCTTCAGGATAGATGATGTTATTAAACAGTTTTTGTGTGAAATAAACCGTTGAGTTTTTGGCTTGCTGCGCTTTGTTGATCGCATGATCTAGCCCGTAACGACGTGAAGCGGCATCATCAAATGCGTTTGTGGGTACGCCCTGTTGATACACAGAAGTGAAATACGCACCACGCACCAAAGCCGACGTAGAGAACTGATCACTGGCCAATGCATCGTTGAAAAATTGTAATAAGATCTCTTTTAAACCAGAAATTTGACGCGTGAAGCTATAAATAGCATTGCGCTCTTCCAAATCCATCGGCACAGAAACGGCGTGCGGCAGTACATCATTAATGCGCTCAACAAACTGACTGTAGTCTTTTGAAAACTCGTTGAGCCAGTTATCCAAGTCATCAATAGAGTCGAGCGAAAAGGTAAAGCCCAGCACATCTTCACGCTGACTGCGCGAGTAATGTTTAAAGAAAGGTTCAAAACCGTGTAATAAATCCAATTTCGTCAATGCAATATAGACAGGTAGACGCGTGGATAACGTCTCCATCAATTCACGTAAACGAGCACGCAATAAATTGGCGTAAGCTTTACGCTCGGTTGCAGTTGCGGTTGCTAAGTGAGAAACGTCTAACGCTAAAACGATCCCGTTGAGTGGACGACGGCTACGCGTTCTCTCCAACCAATTAACAAAATGAAGCCACAAACGGCGCTCCATCGCACCATCGTTATCATTGCTGTGGTTACCTTGTGTCAGTAGCTCTCCATCTGGATCGATCAATACCGATTCATCGCCAATCCACCAATCAAACGAATACGGGTTTTCACTTTTTTGACCCGAGGCTCGCATTACCGAAGAAAAAACAAAGTTTTGCCCAGAGCGGTTGATGAGGCTGGTTTTACCGGCATTTTCCAAACCGAGCACTAAATACCATGGCAACGCATAAAGATAATTACGTTTATTGAGGTTCTCTTTCATGCTGACCATCACTTGGTTCAGCTCAACCTCTTGGCGCTCTTCATAGGCTTTAATTGGATCTTGGCGAAGCTGATCTTCACGCTTTTGCTCGGCTTTAAAACCTTGCAATTTTCGCCACTGCCAAACACCCCAAGCGGCCAATGCACCTAAAGTGAACAAGCTACTTGCCACTGCGCGAGCGGTTATCGATTCAAGTGGCTTATTACCCGCGATCTCTAGCCAAGGGCCTGCCCACCAAATCGCAACATTCAATAGAATGAATGTGCTAAATAGCAAAATAGGCATCGCCGCGGCAATGCCCGGTGTTAACTTTCTTGCGATCCCAACAATAAATTTCCACATGGGTTTGTGTCCTTCGTTTACTCTGACGTTGTGTATTGTTCTAATTGCTCAACTAATGAGGGTTCCCAATCGGTAACGCTCATGGTGCTAACCTGAGCATGTAACGTTTGGTACTGTTCTTTCGCCATCGCATCTAAATTATTGCTATTTAACAAATCAGCCGATAATAACCGCCAATAGAATTTATCCCTTGGCTCACTGGCGCTGACCAGACCATCGTTGAGCATAGAGAGCGCCACCGCAATGCCTCCCTCTTTCGCTAAGCTAAACGCCTCTTTGCGTTTGTCTTGCCAATCACCTGCTACTTGGCCTTGGGCGCTACTTTGCTGCTGGCTGAGTAGCCACTCTTTTACACTCGCATTGACAAAAGGCTCGCCTCCTTTGAATTTCAACTCGAGCAGCGCAGGTAGACGTGCCACAAACTGCTGGCTTTCACTCAAAATGGCTTCACTCCACGCCTTTTGGCTTAAACTTTGCGCGATTTGATAGCTCATCATTTGACCTTCAAACCAGTAAGGTGCCATGGTCAAACTCTGCTCTACCTTGCGCCATAAGGCTAAATCTGGGCTACGCATTTGGTCGTGATACTCTTTGATTCGTTCTTGCGCCATCGCCCGTAACAGTGTTTCACCGCTGACGTCATGCTCAGGTAATGAGGTAATACTTGACCACACGGCAAAACGCCTGACTCGTATTGCCAAGGCAATGCCGAACTCTTGTTCAGACAAAAACTCAGCTACCTTTAGTAAGGTCTGCTTAGTGGCTTTGTCACTTGAACTGTCGACTGAGATGGCGCTCTGGGTGGTGGTTTTACGTTCAACCGCCGGAGTCTCTTGCACATGTTGAGTGGCTTGCTCACGTTCTGTTGCACGGCGCAGTTGGGCTTGAACTTTAGCCACTAGACTTTCAACGCTTTCAGACATCAGTCCGGCTTGAGTAGTCGCTTGCTGTAGCGCGTCGATCGCGGTGTTTAACTCATCACGATCTGGTCCATCAAATTGTGCGAAATCTAACTTGTCGAGGACTAAGGCTAACCGCTGCACAATCTGGCTGAAGAATTTGCGACGTGGCAAACTGCCTCTTTTGCCTGGCGCAGGGAAGCAATCTTCCCAGTAAAGGGACATGAAATCGCTCAGCAGCTGCAGCGACGTAGTGAAACGTAGCGGTGTGACTTGGTTATGCAAACACTGCAACAAGTAGATCAATAATTTGAGATCTTTACTTTTTTCGCTGAGCAGTTTGAGCGTACTGTGTTCGACTTCATCCCATTGCACGCTAGCGTGGGAGAGTGACCCCACTTTCATCATTTGATCTTCAACAAAATCAAACAGTGGATCATCAATCAGCCGCTCACCCACAGGGTTATCGGCTTGAATAGGCTGAGTAATACAGCGGCGATAATCGGTTAACTCC
The DNA here is from genome assembly GCF_001989995.2 of Vibrio anguillarum. Taxonomy (GTDB): domain Bacteria; phylum Pseudomonadota; class Gammaproteobacteria; order Enterobacterales; family Vibrionaceae; genus Vibrio; species Vibrio anguillarum. The sequence continues at coordinate 48,888 of NZ_JAHGUP010000049.1, read as the reverse complement.
ATTGGAACTCCTTACCAACCACAGCGTGTTTTTAGTGCCGTTAATGATTGCGAAAGCTCGCTCGCATCAAACTGCAACCCATCAACAAAAGGAGAGTTTGAACGCAGCACAAGGCGATTTTCTCGCGCCATCGCTTTCATCATCTCAATCGCTGGCATGCCTCTGCCTGAGGAAAAGAGCAAACCTAAATCGTCACTACGCCAAGATTGTGCCTGCATATTAGCAATCGAAACTTGGATGCGAGGGTCATCAATCGCGCTAGGAAACGCCAATTCCACTCGACTCAAATTGTCGATACAGCTCATCAGCAGCACAGGTTTAGCGTTATCGTCAAACTTTGTATTTTGCTTTAACGCAACCAAAGTAATCCACGCATTCCCTTTATCATCGTCGCCCTCAACGGTTAAGTGACTTGCTTCCCCGTCTTGATACTGGCTGATGCTATCAAAGGCGCGTTGCCAAGATAGCGGCGCATTGGGCGTTGCCGCTTGGGGCATCACCACGTCAGAAGGCGTTTTAAACAGGTGGTCAAAACAGCTCAATCGCTCTAACCGAGATGTGATCGTAGTGCATTGCTCTGCTTGTGCTATAGCGTCATTTTCCGCATTTGCCATGGGGAAATACAACGTCATAGAGAGGCAAACTGTGAGCCTAAACAACCGTTTATTCATGGTGTTTTAATCTCCAATTTTTGGCATTTATAGGCCAAGGTCCGCTTGGGAATACCGAGGCTTTGGGCCGCTTTGGCCCTGTCACCAGCAAAATATTGGAGGCGCTCACGGATAATACGAGACTCAAATTCATTCACCGCTTGTTTTAAATCATCCACCACTCGGCTGACACCTGACTCAGCTTTAGCGACCTTATGCCCATGTCGTTCAGTCTCTGGCTGCTGATCGGCTTTAGTGTATGCTAAACGTTGTGTAAAGCAGGACTCCTCCACCTGTGTGCCATCCAGTGTTTGCGCACAACCAAATTCAATAAGGTGCTTGAGTTCACGCACGTTACCGGGAAAGTCATAACGTTTTAGGCAATCGATCGCTTTATAGTGCACACCCCGAATGTTGGTTGCATGCTGCTGATTAAAGCTGCGTACAAAATGTTGGCTAAGCCGTTCAATATCATCCATCCTTGCCGCAAGGCGTGGCAAAGTGATCGGGTACTGAAATAAGCGGTAATAAAGATCCTGACGAAACGATTTATTACGCACTTGTTCGAGGAGATTGACATGCGTTGCTGAAACCAAACGAAAATCAGAAGATTGTTCGTTTTTACCGCCAATCGGCCGAAAAGATCGAGATTCCAACACCCGCAGTAATTTGGCTTGCAGGCTCAAGGGCATATCACCGATTTCATCCAAAAACAGGGTTCCGCCATCGGCTTGCGCAATCAACCCTTGTTTATCGCTATCCGCGCCGGAAAATGCCCCTTTGCAGTAGCCGAACAGTTCACTTTCCAATAAGTTTTCAGGGATAGCCGCGCAGTTAATAGCAACAAATGGCGCTTGTTTACGGGGCGAGAGTTGGTGCACCGCTTGCGCGACCAACTCTTTACCTGTCCCTGTTTCACCTTGCACCATCACTGAAAGCTGTGATGGCGCGGCGTTGATGATCTGCTCTCTTAATTTTTTCATCGCCAAACTGTTACCGATTAAGGTTTCAGAGAGGCTCGCAATTAATGAGCGACGAGCGTTGTCTCGCTGAACGTCAGACAAGGATTCCGATAAGTTTTGTCGATTTTGTTCTTCCCGTTGCATCTCATTAAGCAACGACCACTGATGGCAAAAAACATCCACATACTTGATAAAATCTGGCTGCTCAAATAGGCCTTCCAAGGTATGGGTTTCACCAATCAACAGCAAAATAGACTGAACTTGTGTATCCCCATTTGGTAACGGGTGTACAACCACGCTATCTAACATGCCGACCCGGCTAGTGAGTTGACTAAACAGGCGATTAGATTGCCAAAAAACCAATTCATCAGCGGTTAAGTGCATCGATTTGGCTGATTGCAATACATGGGCAAACGGACAATCAAAATCGGTGACCGACCAGCTTAAATTCAGCGGGTTATCCTGTGGCACTAAGGTACGGCCGTCTGAACTGGGAACCAGTAACAAGCAAGTATCGAGCCTTAGCTCTCGGCGCAGCGTTTCTACAAACAATGCGGCCAATTGGCTAGGCTTTCTCGCGACAACAAGCTCGGTTGCGTAAGCTAACCAGTGACTCATGATCACTCAACCTCTCCAATAAACTCACCCTCTTCCGCCGCTAAATAGATGCGTTGCACTGGTTGTTTATCAGCCAGTTTATTTAACAAAGCTAATGAAATCGGTGGTAGTAATTGACCTTCGATGATCGCTTCCAGCATACGAGCCCCATTTTCAGAGCGCGTGGCACGGCTTAAGATCTCTTCGATCAAGCTATCTTCAATCACCACGTCAGCGGCATAACGCTGTTTAAAGAGCTGCTCAAGGCGGGTTAACTTGCCACGCACAATCTGCTCTAGCACTTCTTTGCTGAGCGGTAGATACGGAATAATCTCCATACGAGCCAGTAAGGCGGGTTTGAAGAAAGCCGCAAGTTCTGGGTAAAGCTGCTCATCAAGCAACTGAGGCTGCTGCGCGTAATCGACTATAGTTTGGTAACCTAAATTCGAGGTGAGGAAGAAGACGATGTTTTGGCAGTCGATCACTCGACCTTCACCATCGGCTAACTCACCTTTATCAAAGGCTTGGTAGAAAATATTAAGCACTTCTGGGTGTGCTTTTTCAACTTCGTCTAACAGCACCACAGAGTACGGCATTTTACGAATCGCTTCGGTAAGAATACCGCCCTCACCATAACCAACATAACCCGGGGGCGAACCAATCAAACGTGAAACGGTATGCTTTTCTTGATATTCCGACATGTTGATAGTGGTTAAAAATTGTTTACCACCATAAAGTTGTTGCGCCAGTTGCACCACAGTTTCGGTTTTACCAACACCACTTGGACCCACGAGCAGGAAGGAACCTTTTGGACGCCCCGGACGACGCAAATCCGCGCGCGCCGTTAATAAGTTACGGTGAACACGCTCAATCGCAGTATCTTGCCCTTTGATTGCCTCACCTAAAATAGCCGTCAGGTGGGTGATTTTATGCAGCTCATCGCTGTTCATTTGGTCAACGGGCACGCCCGTCCAGTCCGCAATCACTTCCGCTATTTGCTGAGCATCGACTTGTGGATGCATGAGGCGATCATTATGAGGGATCTCTTCTAAAGCTCGATATTGCTCCTGCAATTGAACAAGTAACTCATCACGCTCAACTTGGGTCAGCTCACCATGATCCTCAGCGCCATCTAAGAGCTGATCGCGTAGGGTAATAATGCGCTCAATGATCGCTTTTTGCTCTTGCCAGCTTTGAGTCAAGGTCGCTTTTTCAGCTTCATCGGCCACTTCTTGGCTACATAGCTCATCCAAGCGATGCGAATCAACCACTTGACCTAAATATTGAGCACGCTCAAGCATATCAATTTCAAGTTGACGTTGATGGCAAGCGGTCTCTAGTTGCGCTAAGCGCTTCGGCGGTGTGGTGATATTAATTGCAATACGCGCGCAAGCAGTATCCAACACATCAATCGCTTTATCCGGCAGTTGTCTACCTGAAATGTAACGCGCTGAAAGCTCGGCGGCGGCTTTCAATGCATCATCAGTAATCAATACGTTATGGGCTTTTTCGTAAACACGATTCAAGCCACGCAGAATATCTACTGCTTGGCTGATGCTCGGCTCTTCTAATTTCACCAATTGGAAACGACGAGTCAGCGCAGGATCTTTTTCAAAATACTTTTTGTACTCTTTCCATGTGGTGGCTGCGACAGTACTGAGCTCGCCTCGCGCAAGAGCTGGCTTGAGCAAGTTGGCCGCATCACTACCACCCTCTTGGTTGCCAGAACCAATTAAAGTGTGCGCTTCATCGATAAACAAAATGATCGGTTTAGGCGAAGTTTTGATCGCGTCAATCACGCCTTTAAGACGTTTTTCAAATTCACCTTTGACTGAAGCACCCGCTTGCAACAAGCCTAGATCGAGTGAGCACAACTCTACATTTTGCAACTGTGTCGGCACATTACCCGCAACGACGCGCAATGCAAGCCCTTCAATCATGGCGCTTTTACCGACACCAGCGTCTCCCACAACGATGGGGTTGTTTTTACGACGACGACACAAGATGTCGATCATCAAATTGAGTTCGTTTTCACGACACAATACTGGGTCCAGTTCGCCGTTACGCGCTTGCGCCGTGACATTGGTGCAGTATTTATGCAGTGGCGAAGATGACGCTGCATCCAGCGCGGCAGGAGCTTGAGAACCCGCTTTGCTTTTTTCAACCGCCGACTCGGAAGAGTCTTGCAACAGCGTATCAAACCCTTTGTTTAGGCTCTCTTTGTTGATGTGTTCAAAAAGACGGATTAGTTTAAGTGGTAGGTAACGATCAGCGCGCATCAACGCGGCTAAAAACACCACACCTGAACGAAGCTGATTCTGATTCAGCTCAGTGGTAGAAAGCAACCAAGCTTCCTGCAATAGCTCAACCAACAGTGGCGAGAATGCTGGATAGGTATCTAACACTTGCTCACGAGCGTAACTTGCACTGATGGCTTGTTTTACGGTTTCCACATCTAAGTTAGCGTGCTTAGCTATCACACGCACATCCGAAAGTGGGTTCTCTAACAGCACATGCAGGAAATGCTCATAGGTCACTTCTGGGTGCTGACGTTCAATACATAATGAAGCGGCTTGCTCTAGGGCTAGCTTACTCTGTTCATTGAGTTTTGAAATTAATGTGGGTAATTCAATACGGATCACTACAATCACCTAGCCTTTTATAATTAGAGTATTTGGTTCAATTGGTTTAATACGTCTGCCGATTGGCTGTGCAGTAAATAGGAATAGCCTAAAAACACACCGACCCAAATAATGACAAAACCAAGCAGTACTGACCAAACCGGTAACTGCCTGCTTAACTTATATTTTGATTTCACCACATGGTCCGTGGCGGAGGTCAGTTCCTTCGGCTCGTTTTCATCCAACGAACTGACGGTGTCATGTAAACGACTGATCACCTTTTCACGCTCGTTGTGGCCGCTTTCCATCACACGGTATTTACCTTCAAAACCTAACACTAGGCATTGATAGATAAACTCTAGCAACGCGCGATAACGTTTAGGTTCACCTTCCAAGCGACTTAAGATGGTAAACACTTTTTCGCCGCCCCAAGTCTCACTGTGGAAACGAGACAGCATAGAATGTTCAGCCCACACACTGGATGCACCCCACTCGGTTCCCATGACGGCTTCATCCAAAAACGCGCACAGAATGTAGCGATAAGCCATCAAAATCGCATGCTCAAACCCTTGCTCGGCAAGCTCGATTTCAATCGCTTTAATCTCTTCCACCGTCTGTTTGTAGATCTGCTCAATGTTTTCGCACTCTGACAAGCTGCGTACCCGCAGCGACAAACCAAACAGAGGGGTAGCAGCATCAATCAAAACATTAGGGTTATCACCACGCAGTTGAAACCAGTAATCTTGGTCGTGGTTGATCTGCTCGACGCTGTCAAAAAGCAGACCGCTGTATTGGGTGTTTTTTTTATCAATGGCCATCATCAGCTCCTAATCGCCCAGAATTGCAGGTCAAGATCTTCAAACGCACCCGCGACATGGAAAGCAAAACCACTTGAGCGACCTAACATCGACCATGCTGAGCTGGTTTTATCCAATTGGTAATAGGTATAACCGGCGTGGTAAGGCAACTGCCTTGGTGCCACTGGTAACGGTGTAATTGGAATGCCCGGTAATTGCAGTGAAATGAGCTCGCGGATTTTCTCCACTGACGATACTTTGGTCTGCTGAGTAAAGAGACGACGCAGTTCATCTAATGGCATGCGTGCTTTCACCGCGATGATGAATTCTGCGCTTTCAACCAGTTGAGGGTCGTGGATTGGGGCAACCATCAGGCCGTACTTACGTTTATCCAACTGAATCGAGACCGCTCTAGGCTCAAGTACGATACTTAGGCTCTGTCTTAAGTTGCGGATCAGCGGCCCAAAAGAGTGGGTCGGCATTTCATGGTTGTAGCTCGGGATGCTCGGTGGTAAACGGCTTTCATCGGTAAATGTAGCCAATTCTCCACATACGCATGACAGGCACTCAAATAAACGTTCCGGGTGCAAACTGCGTAGCTCTGCCAAGTGTTGCATCTGGGGTTGTAAGCGATTCAGGGCTTGCAACAGCATAAAATCAGACACATCCGCTACCCCGCCTTGAGAGGGAGAGCTGATACGTTGAGCAATGTTTTTGGCACGTTCGCGCATTAACCCGGATATTTCGTTAATAAAACGGTGCAAAGCCGCATTGCTCGCAACATTAAGATGGCACGGAATAAAGTCCGGATCGAGCACGACACTGCCATCAGGACGTTTTTCTAAAATACGAGCGATCGCAATTGAGGCATAAGAGCTTCTGTCTTCTTTTTCAAGCATCAACTGCACACGAACAGGTGAGACATCTAGCGTCGTGGTGTCACCGCGCACGGTATGCACATCACGCACTTCTAAACGATTGCTTAAATAACGCCCGGTTCCACGCTCTTCAGGCCAGTTAATCTCCATTAACGATTCACTGCGAAGTGGCACCGCTAAATAGACCAACTGGTTTGCAAGCGAAGCATCGGCAATCTCAAGCGCATCGGGCAGCACATCTTCCTGAGGAATACGGAAAACAGTTCCATCAGGCATAATGCCGACCGCACGTTCGATCGCGATACGACCAAAAGAGAGATATTCAGGGTTAAGTGATAACTCTGATACTCCGTAAAGGTAGCCACTGACTGATGAGATGCGTTCATCAATATGATATTCAAAATAGCGTTGCTGCTGCTGGAAATGCTGCGGTTTAATGAATAGACCTTCATTCCAAATGACACGATTACGCGCAAACATCTTGTTATTCCACCCTTTCCAGTTTTACATCGTAGTCTTTGAAATACATCAAAAGATGATATTCCCTACCTTTGTTAAGCACTTTGACGGCCTTTTTCCATTCACTCAGCTCAGGTTCAGCAAAATGCGCCATGACCCCAATGTAGTTCGTGCCTTCATCAATCTCGAACGCGTTCACAAACTTAAACTGGCCTGGTGTCATTACATAATCGTAATTGGCGATAAAATTGCTGCGTAACGCTTTTTTGTAGTCTGCTTTTACTTGGTCATAATCGGCAGACATAAACATCGAATCATCTTTGAGCTCAAACACTTGAACCTCTATCGGCGACGCTTCACCCCAAATATTAGGGTTAGTACCTTCATCACTAACGAGACTGAACGTTACCTTGGTCGGCTGTGTGGCTGGCTCATACTTTTCTGATGAGCTACAGGCGGTTAATACCGTCAGTAGCATCAGCAGGACAAAAGACCGCTTGTTCACCGTTATAGCTCCAGCTGTTTTTCACGAATTTTCTTGTCGTAAGACTGCTCGAAAATTTCCCAAAACAGTTTCTCAAATCCTTTTTGGCGATTAGAAGTGAGCTCTTGGTAGTAGTGGCAATACATCTCCCACGCCCAAGCATCTGAAGAGTGATTCTGTGCATCACTATTGCGCTTGTAATGTTGGAAACGGCGCAGTAGCACTTGAGGAGAAAAGGCATTAAGAATCTGATTTAGGGCTTCGCTAGTGGCGTGCTGCATTGCTTCGTTATGGTCGCGCACATTTTTTAGGCTTTCGGCAATCGCCGCTGGGGCAGACAAGTGCACCACACTTTTATCAGCATCATACAGAGTACGAATGGTTTCTTCGTATGATAGCCCCAAGCGAAGTGGGTTATCTTCAATCGGTTGCAAGTTACGATTCATCATACCAAAACGCCCTTCACTCACTTGCTGGTGAAGCTCAAGCAAACCTTGCACACACGCTTGCAACGATTGCCCAAGCTCTTCTGAAAGCATGTGCATTTTCGCCATATCGTGGCTATTACCAACGTCAACACCTAGCCCAGTGAGCATGGGGCCGGTCAATAAGTGTGATGCATTGTTTGACGAGCTGTTGTGTTGCTCGGAGTGAGGGTGGTAGCTTCTCGCCACTTCTTCCTCAAGTAGATCTAATACTTTATCGTCCATCGCTAAGCCCTCAGGTACGTTGTAAATGCTGTTATTAATGTTCAAATGAGTCGGTGGTTGCGCAGTCTCATGGTGCTCAACAGCCGGAATAGGTGGTAAATCGGTGGAGGTTTTGCCAAAACCGAGAATTTTCTTTAATCGAATCGATGACGTCATCTCATACTCGCTGTCAGCTTGAGGCGTAAACTGCAGTTGCGACTGCTGGCTATCGTATTCTGGCACTAATGAATGTTGTGCTTGTGCGAGTGGTTTTTCCGTCTCTTCAAGCAACGACTCTTCTTGTTTAATGCCTTGCAATAAATCATCTAAAGCGGCGATAGGGTCCATTGAACTCGGCTCTGGTTCATCCTCGTCGCGGCTGATATCATCCAATGGACCATCTTTGAGTAGATCGAGCCCCTCTTTAGCAAACAGCTGATCCAAAGAACCATTAATCAGAGAATCGTCTTCACCCACTTGACCAAAAATGACACGAATTTGGTAAGGTCCAATGGCCACTTCATCTTTATGCTCCAACTTAGCCGAGGCACCTTGCCCTAACGGCTTATGGGAACCATTAACATAGGTATTACCAACCAGATCTTGGATGCAAAACGCACCATCAATCACACGGATGGCACAGTGATGATTTTGAATTTTCCCTTTACCGTCACGAAGCTGCCAATGCGCATCACTTGCAGAGCCAATCACACCGCCTTGCACATTAAACATCGCTTGTGCGGATAATCCTGATTCCAGTAGTTGCACATTCGTCACTACCATTGAAAGCGTTTGCTTCTTCTGCATATCGCTATTGCCTTACTTGTATAAGCACACTTTTGTCCGCCAAATCGCGCCCTAAAAATGATGACCAACCCAAAGCCACACCACTGTCATGGCATAAACTCATCACCGGAGCCTCGCTCTCGTGCATGGTCAGCTCAAGGTCGTAAGCCATCTGCTCTCGTAAAATAAACTCCACCAACTTACACAGCGGTTGATGTTCTTTGCCTGATGGCAAAAAATCGGCAAATCGTTCTCGAGTTAAGTTTTTGATACAGATAACAAACTTACCATTACAGTCCATTACTGACTCACCCAACATGCTGTTGATCCCAAGCTCACCATTCTGCTTACCTAAGCAAAACTGCTGATAAGGCTCTATCCGGACTTTACGTCGAACCCACTGGCGAATACTGACTTCTTGTAGATCAAAGCAGTGCGCGATGATGCCAGACACCACTTGCGGTGAACGACTTCGGCCAGCCAAAGTGCCCGCATAAGCCAACATCTTGCACCAATTTATCGGTGTTTCGCCGCGCAAGTCCGCATCACCCAAACCGACCAAAGCGAACAGCTGTGATGAAAATTGATCCTGCGCACCCGCTTGAAAACGGACGTAATAGCGATACTTTCGCCATACGCGATACACAAGGTTAATCAACCGGTTATTAAAAAAATCTAAAAAAGGCCGCTTGAAACCACCGGGATCTTCTTCGACCAATTGCTGCAAAATAAAACCAGGCAACGGTGACTGTGCCCCAGTTAATCCAAAAAAATTGGTTTGCAAAATCAGGCGCTCATCCGCGAACTCACGTAAATCCGTTACGTCTGCTGGTGCAAAGCCTAAACTGGGGTTGGCACTGAATACCAACTGGCATGTCCGCTCCCAATCTTCTGATTCAGGATTAAACGCATTAAGTTTTTGCAGCAGTTCCACCAATTGGTAGAAGTTGTACGTTCGTACATCGCTTGGTAAACCCAGTAGAGGCTCCGGCACAGCCGCCGCAGCCATCTCTAGATCAATGGCTGCATTCCTGTCTGTGTTCCCCATGTGTACTTCTCTTGATTGGACGCGTTAATAACGATCAGCTCATGAAACGAATTGATGCTGGCATAGAGGGCAAAAAAGTGGCTAAGCACTGTGCCAAAGAGGTAAAGCTCCCCTTCTGAACCAAAACAGTTTTGATCAATATGAATCGTCGATTGCAGCCCTCGCACTGGCAAACCGCGCAATATTTTATCCACGGGTTGCGACTCAATTTTTTGGATCCCTTCAAGACGCAAACGCGCAACACGCTCCGCTTGGCGATCCACCAAGGCTCTGAAATCGTAAGCTCGCAACACACTACTTAAGGCATCTTTGGACAGCAGCGATAAATAATTCAGCGATAAGTTAGAAATCAATACCCACAATAGGCTGCCATCCAGTACTGGGCGCAGAGATTGTGAAGGCACGGTAATATTGCTGAAAGTGGCAAAGGGGGGCGAGCTGTCTGTCGGCTCACAAATGTCACCGACACCGAGTTCGAGCGGTAATAAGCGATTGGTGCAGGTGAGCTTGAGCGAGATGGCTTCATCGACATGCATGGATTGCGTTTCATCTCCGCGAATGAAAGAGATGAAATTATCAAATCCATCGCCACGGATACTGTCTCTCACTCGTGTGCGGTAGTAGAGCGCTTCACGATTTCGAACCCGCTCCACTTCATGCTGAAAACTTTCAAATGCTGAATAGACACGTTTTTCACCCCGAATCCGTTGACTGGCTTGAGTTTTGTCTTGCCAACCGAACACGCCGTCAACGCTGAACACTTCATAGTGAGAAGGGTAACGACTAGAGGGAATAATGCGATACTCTGAACGCTTGCCCGTTAAATCGATCGGATCGGCATCATGTTCAAACAAATTAATGACAGGGGTGCAGTACAACTGGAAATTATCCTGACGCACTCGAACGTCCGCTGGCAAGGTTTTCGAAAAACTGATTTTCAGTTTGAACGCACCATGCACTGATTTCGGCACTACGCTAGCCAGACGGGTAATGTCAACAAAATGAAATGCTTCAGGAAACGACAAGTATTCCTGCAAAACGCGATAACCTTCATACACATTGGAAGGATAGGGCAAAAGCGACTGCTCGCTATCAAATCCGACCGTTTGGAAGCTATTGCGCGGCAGCGTAAATTCTACCCCCGCGACTTCAACAGAAATCTTATCGAGGTAGTGGTTGAGCCATAAATAGAGCATTTGTGAGCTGTATTTATCACCACCTAAGTAAAAGCGCAGATCATCAAGATGCGCATCACCGACGCTTATCTCACCCAACATATTAAGCGACACTTCGATGATGGTCGCTTCTCTAGTATGTTGCGCAGTGACGTCAGTACATTTCAGTGGGTAAATCTGCACGTCACGACAGGTTCTAAAGTGGCATTTGGTGCCGAAAACAGGCTTGCTATCGAGCTGAGTGCCACGAGCGATTTGCTGCTTATCACTGACACTTTTATCCGGTGTGAACGAGACAATACTCATGCTTGGCACAGGACGTAAGTAGTTTGGCCACAGCATATTGATGATGGAGTGCGTTAGCTCAGGAAATTCATCTTCAACTTTTTCGCGCAAGCGAGCGGTGAGAAAGGCGAAGCCTTCCAATAAACGTTCGACATCAGGATCCGTCGTTTTACCGTGTAAAAAGCGAGAGAGTTGAGGATGAATTTCAGTGAAATGCTTTCCTTGTTCTTTAAGGAAAGCAAGCTCTTCTCTGAAGTACTTATCTTGAGCCATAATTTTCTAATATACTCGGTACTTTCGGTTTTGATCCAGTAGCAGGTTGAACTGCACTTTCTCATGTAACGCATCACTGTTTATTTCGGCCACAATATGGAAGCGCAGCATCAAAGGGCTAAACACGTCCGACTCGGATCGAATCACAATATTTCGTAAACGGGGCTCATACACATCTAAGCAGCTTTGTATCGCAAGCTTAATCCGCAGCGATAAGTCTAAGGTTTCTAACGTTGCATCGTTAAAATCCACTAAACCTAACGTTGGAGCACTTTGTGCCTCACCCATGCGAGTATTCAAAATATTGGAAACATTGCGTTTGATTGATTGGAGCACATCCCATGCATTTGGCCCTTGGGTCAAAGATATAGGCTTGGTGCCAGCTTCTAAACGTTCAAAGAAGCCGACACCAAATGCACTCTCTTCAGGTGCAATATAAGTCATGGTTATGCTTGATCTAATCGACCAACCAATGACAATTCAAAGTTCGCACCCATGTACTTAAAGTGAGGACGAACAGAGAGAGAGACCTGATACCAACCTGGTTCACCTTCAACATCCATGACTTCGATTTTTGCAGCACGAAGAGGACGACGGCTACGTACGTCTGCTGGTGGATTTTCTTGGTCAGCCACGTACTGTTTGATCCAACCATTAAGCTCGCGTTCAAGATCTTGACGCTCTTTCCAAGCACCAATTTGCTCACGCTGTAGCACTTTGACGTAGTGTGCAAGGCGATTGATGATCATCATATATGGCAATTGCGTACCCAACTTGTAGTTGGTTTCTGCTTCTTTGCCTTCTTTGGTATTCGGGAATATTTTTGGCTTTTGGATCGAGTTTGCAGAGAAGAATGCGGCGTTATCACTGCCTTTACGCATGGTTAAAGCAATGAAACCTTCTTCTGCTAATTCAAACTCTTTACGGTCAGTCACCAACACTTCAGTTGGGATCTTACTTTGCAGTGCACCCATCGATTCAAACACGTGCACTGGCAGATCTTCAACCGCACCGCCACTTTGTGGGCCAATGATGTTTGGACACCAACGGTACTTGGCAAAGCTATCGGTTAAACGAGTAGCGAAAGCAAACGCGGTGTTACCCCATAGATAGTGTTCGTGTGAAGCGCTGACACTTTCCACATAATTAAATGATTTAATTGGGTTTTCTGTTGGATCATAAGGCACGCGCAATAAGAAACGAGGCGCAGTCAAGCCAAGGTAACGCGCATCTTCTGATTCACGTAGAGAACGCCATTTAGTGTATTTAGGGCTTTCAAATGTTGACTTAAGATCCTTGATATTTGGTAGCTCTTCAAAAGAATCGATACCAAAAAACTCAGGGCCTACACTAGAAATGAATGGAGCATGAGCCATCGCACCAAGTGCACCCATGTATTGCAGTAGCTTCATGTCAGGGGTTGATGGCGTGAAAGCAAAGTTACCGATGATAGCGCCAGTCGGCTCACCACCAAATTGGCCATAACCAGAAGAATAAACGTGCTTATAAAGACCGGATTGCGTCGTTTCTGGTGCAAATTCAAAGTCTTCAAGCAACTCGCCTTTCGTTACATGCAACAAATCGACCTTGTTGTTTTCACGAAAATCGGTACGGTCAATAAACAGTTTCAAACCACGCCATGACGATTCCATCTGCTGGAAACGCTCTTCGTGCAAAATCTCATCCATTTGAGCACTGATTTTCTTATCAAGCTCAACCAGCATTTGGTCGACGAGTGATTTGTTAACCGGCTCTTCCGTTTGATTCGAACCGATGAGATTCTCAATAAACGCAGCAACCCCTTTCTTCGCAACATCATACCCTTCTTCAGTCGGTGCAATGCGCGTTTGTGCCATGATTTCATCAAGTAAACTGCCTTGGGTGGCACTTTGTCTCTCTAAGACGGCTTCAGTAGTAGACATCAATTTCGTTCCTAAATTTGATTAAATAAAAAGTTGGGTTGATCAAGCCTTATGCTTGGGGCTCTTCTTCTTTGCCGCTCACTAGGCTTAGCTCAGATAGAAGTTTTTCACGCGATTCTTCCGAATTTAGTAGCTCTTGTAGACGCTCTCTAAACGCGGGAATATTGCCCAAAGGACCTTTTAAGGCCACAAGAGCTTGGCGTAGCTCAACCAATTTATTTAATTCTGGAACTTGTGCTGCCACTGAATCCGGTTCGAAGTCAGCAAGAGATTTGAAACTAAGCTCAACAGGAAGCTCAGCATTTTCATCGCCACTCAGTTTATTGCGCACTGTAGTGGTCAGTTTCAAATCGCTTTCACGCATAACCGCTTCAAAGTTGTTCTTGTCCACTGAAACGGTCTGTCTCTCTTCAAGTGGGGTCTCTTCGGTATGGCCTTTAAAATCACCCACCACCAGAGTTTTTAGCGGTAACTCAACTTCAGCCTGTGCATCTCCCGTTGCTGGAATATACTTAATATTAATCCGCTCTTTAGGAGCTACACTTCCTTCTTTAGACATATTACGTCTCCAATACCTATGCCAATCATTGTCAAAATTACGGACAAGAGCGTAGCTAAACTTAGTTACCACTTACTCAGGCCGAGGGTTACATAACGTTGTAAAAATTAAAGTTAAATCTATTGGACTTAAGTTCTAATAGAACTCAAGTCTCTTAATATTTATTATCTGGTAGATTTTAATGAGCATTTAAACAATAAATCCCATTAATTAGCATTAGCTATTAAATTCTTCCCTAAATTACCCCATCAGATTTATCGATATTTTTCGTGGGGATTTAAAATTCTCGGCACATTCTATTCATATAGGAGCATTTTAAATATAAAAAATCACAAAAACATGATCTTTACCCAAAAAAATATGCCGTTTCTAATACTGTATAATTTAACTAATTAATATCCCAAAAGACATCATGATAATAAAAACTCAGACTATTCTTATAGTTAACAAATATGTCATTAGCTTGTGCTTTTTCTTCCTCACTCATCTTACCAGCAAGGCTTTCTTCCTCTAATTCCAATATTGAGTAGAGCGACTGCATACGTTCAGTACCAGCAGCAGAGAGATATAAATCTAAATAGGCTTGCGCTTTGATCCTGTCTGGAGTCACAAAATGATAGGGTGCGCTATCGCCGAGCAGAATCTTAATCACCGTGGCCAAAGAGGTAATATCACCTTGCTCTAACGCCATCAGTCGCCATTGATAGGCGTCTTCAAAACGGCCTTTGCTCTCTAAAATACCGATGTAGCGTCTCATCGCAGGGATATAATTTGTCTTCGCAGCCGCGAGATAGAGCTCTCTCACCTTGGTCTCCCTTTCTCCAGGCATTAAAAACAGGCCTCCACCAGCTTGAACTTGCTTTGCTTTATCCATCAATGCTCGTGGATGACTAAAACTGACCGCTTTATCGAGATAGTAGCTATACATCTCGTTATCCATACCTTTGTAAAACTGGGCAAGCTCGTAAGTGGCTTGTGCAGGATCATCTCGTCCTAAACGAATCAAACTATCGTGATACTGGCTTTTCCAGTACTGCACATCGCGCTCTCTTAACCACTTAGCATCGGTATAAAGATGTTTCATGGCGCGACGATTGCCTAATTTTGCGGCTTTAAGCAGATATTCACGCGCTTCAGGAGGCGTTCTAATGGTCGTTTTGTAGTTCGAAAGCTCCATCGCGTAGAGAAAGGCGGCATCCGAATTGTCGTTGTCTGCCGCGTACTGGAGGTATGGTCGCGATTCCATATTTTTGTATTGCGCTCGAAGCAGTCGTCCGGTAGCAAACGCTTTTTCTGGAGACATATTTCCTACTTCATACACTTCTGCTGCAGACGTTTCTTGCTCAGCATGTAACACCATCGAAGGAAATAAGGAGAGCGCTAAAATGGCATATGTTTTATTAATCCACATTGACGCAACTTCCAAACTTGACGCTTGCGGAACACACAATGATAGACGTTGGCAGAAATCCATCATGAACCGTTTCCATATTACCCACTACAATACTCTGACTCATTATATTTCCTTAACTGACTAACCATTTATCCATAAACACGTAAGCAAAAATCATTCCCTTCAATTACGCTTACTTAAGAATAAAGCCCCACAGCCCGAGCGGGCAAAAAATTGCCCAACCGAGCAACAAATTGCCCGAGCGGGCATAATATTGCCTATATGATAATCAATACTCAGCCTTTACCCATCAAAATTAAAAACAATACACTCATTAAATTAAATAGAATCAGGAACCAATCACTACAAATAGAATTAATGAAAAAAAATTAACATAAAGCTGACATTGTTTTGCATAGAAATAAAATGAATTAATCCTCCAATCATTCTATATGTTTTAAATAAACGCATAGCATCAGGTTAAATCGACACTGTTAACTTATTTCTTTGGGATTCACTAAGCTATATTAATGATATTAATAAGCTAGTTACATTAATTAATCGTATCATCATCGCCGTTCAACCAGAAACTGGCATTTCTAGGTCAAATCAGTACAATTCTGCGTTCTCCACCACCATCCACTGCGAGCCAGAGAAAATGCCAACACCAGCGCCCTGTTTTACTGCCTTTAAAAAACCTATTGAAGGCTACTCTCTGCCTGAGCGCTTTACTTTCCCATTTTGTTACGAGCCGCATCCGCTAAGCGAATTAGCGGCAAGCCAGCTGCAACAACACCTGCTGAACCAGCAGAATTGGCAACATAATTTTGGGCTCGATAATCACGGCGTGCTAAACCAGCATCCGGAAGCTATCGGGAAAATGTTTGGCGTTTTAGTGGTGCGTAAACAAAGTGGAGAGCTAGGGTACCTGTCTGCATTCTCGGGGAAGTTAGCTGAGCAAAACCTGCTGCCGCATTTTGTGCCGCCTATATTTGACATGCTCACTAACGATGGTTTTTTCTTGGAAGGCAGCGTGCCAATCAATCAAATTAATCAGCAAGTTGAACAATTGGAGTGCGATCCACAGCGTGCGCTACTTCAGCGGCAATGGGCCACGGCCCAACAGCAGGCGCAAGATGAATTAGAAGCGCATCGCCAACTGATGATTCAAGGTCGTGAACAGCGTAAACAGCAACGCATCCTTGCCGAACAATCAAATGATGCCCAACAATTGCGTGAAACCTTAGATTGTCTCGCCAAACAAAGTGTGGCTGAAAAAACGTTCCTCAAGCAATTAAAACGAAAATGGGACGTCAACCTCAACGAACTACAAGCGCAAATAGACGCATTTCAAGAAAAGATTGATGCGTTAAAAGAGCAGCGTAAAAATCTCTCTAATGCGTTGCAGCAACGACTTTTTTCTCACTATCGATTTCTCAATCAATACGGCACTGAAAAATCTCTGGGGGAGATTTTCCGTCTTACGGCTAACCCTGTTCCACCAGCAGGATCTGGAGAATGCGCCGCACCAAAATTGCTGCACTACGCGTTTCAACATCAGATGACACCGATTTCACTCGCCGAATTCTGGTGGGGAGCGTCACCAAAATCTGAAATTCGTCAGCACAAGAAATTCTATCCTGCTTGTCAAAACAAGTGCCAACCGATTTTGGCTCACATGCTTGATGGGCTGAAGCTCGATGATAACCCGCTATTGCATAACCCAGCGCAAGGCAAAGAGATCGACATCATCTATCAGGATGAAGCCATTATTGTCGTCAACAAACCTGCCGAGTTTCTATCCGTTCCCGGAGTCAACATTCAGGACTCGGTTTATACTCGTCTGCAACAAATGTTTAGCTCAGATGAAGGGCTTTTTGTGATCCACCGCCTCGATATGTCTACTTCAGGTTTATTGGTGTTTGCTCTCACCCGCCGAGCCAATAAAAGCCTGCAGAAGCAGTTTATTACTCGCGGCGTTGAAAAACGCTATCTTGCCTTACTCGCTGGTGAATTACAGCAATCGCATGGTGACATTCGCTTACCGCTGCGGGGCGATTTAGATGACAGGCCGCGTCAATTGGTCTGTTTTGAACATGGCAAACCCGCTGACACTCACTGGCAATTAATTGAATGCCGAGATGGATTCAGTAAAGTCTACCTCTACCCCAAAACAGGACGAACCCACCAATTGCGCGTGCATTGCGCTCATGTGGAAGGACTCAACCTGCCCATCGTTGGCGACGATCTTTATGGCACGAAAGGAGCGCGTTTACATCTACATGCTGAGTCGCTGAGCTTTGATCATCCTTATACCAAGCAAAGGATGGCATTCACGGTGGATGCCGAGTTTTGATCGACATTCCGCTTTAGTGACATTGAGGTGACAAATCCTGACTTAGCACAGCTATAATTTCGTGAATGCGAACCTTTTTCTAAGTGCTTAACGTTGAGAACACGGCTGCTGTACCTTTTGATCACACTCACCGCAGTGCTAGGGCAATCAAACCTAGCACACGGGCAAGAGCAAACGCTGCAAGATCGTTGGCAGCATTTTCTACGCCAAGCCGAATCGCTATCGGCTGCGCGAGCCTTGCCATTGCAAAGTATTAACTCATACCCTGTCGATCTTCTGCTCAGCGCCAGCGCCTATCCTGATTTTTCCCGTTATTCATGGCAAACGATAACTGAGCTCAAAGCGATAGCCTCACAGTGCGCACTGTCGCCCGGTTTATCAAAAATCTTGGCATCACGCCCTGAATTGCAAAAAGCAGCGTCGTTTGAACTCGCTTTATGCCAAGGCGATGAATTGCCCATCCGTTGGTTTAAGACTGCTCCGTTTCTGCATCCTGCAGGCGGGAGCTACGCAGAGCGATACGTAGCTTTTTCGACTCATAACATAACGGCCGAGCAAAACGCCAAGCTACAGCCCTACACGACTCTCTCTAACCCTCATCATCCGCTGTACACCTTTTTTACCGATTTAGAAACGGCAGGGCGAGATGCCTTGGTCAGCGGTTATCGCGCTTATATTGACCATCAACAACGGCTATGGATCAGTGGCGATTTCGGTATTCGCGTACTGAGCGCATTGCAATGGAAAAAAGTCGCGCTCGATCAGCAATTGGTATTGTCGGCCATCACAGAGGCTACTCAAAGTTGCCAATTACGCTACAGTAATCTGTGTGTCTCTAGCCAAGAAAAACCCAATATCTCACTGTGGTTATCGGTCATATTACTGCTGTTACTCGCAGCAACGCTGAGTAGGACGCTCTGGTTACGCCGCCAACAAGCCAAAGAAAAACGCTTTATTTTACAGTTGCTGACGCATGAACTACGCACCCCTATCACAAGTCTTGGCTTGACCGTTGAGCAGTTTCGCCAGCAATTTGATACTCTGCCAGAGCCAGCCCAAGATACATTCGGCCGCTTACTGGCCGATCACCAACGTTTAGCTCAGCTTGCTCAGACCAGTAAAGGATTTTTGAGTAGCGACCCAAATGAGCCGTTTCAATGTCAAACCGCTTATCTCTCAGATTGGTTAGATCACTGCGTAGCGAAACACGAACTCAGCTATGAACTGACACAAGATATCGAGCTCACACTACCGTATTACTGGCTTGGGATCTGTTTGGATAACTTGATCCGTAATGCCAAGCAACATGGTCAAGGGACAATCTCAATAACGGCCAGCGTGACTGACACTCAACTGCGGCTTTGCGTTAGCGATGAAGGCGAGTTTCCCTCTCGTCTAAAACGGCTATTTTCCCGTTCTCGCACGGCTTCCAATATGGGGATTGGGCTCCGTCTTGTGAGCCATTTGATGCTTAAAATGGGCGGCAAACTGACGTGTAAAGCCCACCCCACTCGCTGCCAATTGGAATTACCATTATGAACACACTGTTATTGGTCGAAGATGATCCTCTACTCGGGCAAGGTTTGCATGATTACTTGCTACAGCAAGGTTTTGATTGTTTGTGGGTACAGCAGCTCTCACAAGTCAAAAAAGCATGGTTTCGCGCCGATTTGGTGATTTTAGATAGGCAACTGGCTCAAGGAGACAGCTTGGATCATCTGCCTCAATGGCTAATGGCCAAAGCCGTGCCAGTGATCATCCTAACGGCCAAAATCGAGGTTGAGCAAAAAATAGCAGGTCTGATGGCGGGGGCGAAAGACTACGTCACCAAGCCATTTTCGCAACAAGAATTACTGGCGCGAATTCAAGCGCAACTGCGACCATTAGGAGAAAGCTTGCTTTCCTACGCTGACATTGCCATTGATCTCTCAAAGCGCAGCGTTACCTTAGGTGAGCAGTTGATGACGCTAAAACCGAAACAGTTTCAGCTATTACTGCTGCTGGTTCAAAACCAAGGACGTGTTTTTCACCGTGATGAACTACTCAATAAAGTGTGGGGCTACCAAGCCTTTCCCTCAACTCGAACCGTCGATAACCATGTTTTACAGCTAAGGCAGCAGTTACCCTCACTCAATATCGAAACCGTTCGTGGCGTTGGGTATCGTTTAGTCGAGGTGTCCAATGCGTAACCTTTGGCTGTTTGTACTGTTCGTCGTTAGTCCAAGCCACGCCGTGAGTGATGATTGGTTTATGGCCACACCACTGCAATCAACCTATCGCGCTTTAGTGAACCATCAGCCACAGCTTGCCTGGCAAGAGTTGATCCTCGCACTCAATAACCAAACCATTGCCACGCAACACTGGGCAAGCGTCAAGCATGCCATTATTGAACAAACCCAATGTGGCCAACAGCTCTTAAGCGATGTGGTACCAAATGCGGCGCTGATCAAAGTCTCGATACAAAAAAAAACCAACGTGATGCAGCAAGGTTACCAGTTCAAATTATCAATGGAGGGAGCGAAGCTGCCTAGCAAGGTTGAACTTCTTGGCCCTGACAATAGCTTGCTCATCTCACAGAGCCAAGTAACGTCATCCGCCCCTTATATAGAATTAGAAAGCCCAGAACTGCTCTTTGCTCCGCAAGATGGCGTTTATCGACTGACACTCGACAAACAACACTATTGGTTAGTTCTTACCATGCCTTTTGGCTCCACATGGTTGCAATCCGCCTCTCCCAACGGTGGCTACCCACTAGCACTTGAGTCCCCCACTGCATTGACAAATTGCCCCCCAACAAGCCTTGCTTGGCAATGGTTTGACGACCAATTTCAGTTAATCAAGCAGCAAGATATGGTGGCAATAAGTAATACTCAGCAATTATTGGGCAAACCAAGCTCATCCCCCAGCTCGGCTAAATGGCTCAGTACTCTGATCAAAACTGTCGAATATCAAGGAGCAATCAAAGTGGAATATGTACAACGTTTGACTCTGCCAAATCAGGCTCAATGAAGACATCAGGGTGACAATTTAGTTGTCGATTTCTTATGTAATCAACACACCGAGACACACTGGAAATGACAAACCATGTATAAACCACTTTGTTCTTTATTGATCACTTGTACGCCACTTTTAGCGTTGGCTAGCCAATCACAACCGGCGTCAATTACACTGCATAATCAAAACCAAACCGTGCAAATAGAGCCACAAAATTTTGCTATTGATTGGCAGCAAAATGCCCAGCTAACCATTAACCAAGGCCAGCTAACCGTTAATGGCCAGCCACAGCAAGTCAGCCAACTGCAACAAGATAATCAACATCACGCCTCTTGGCTGCTTGTTCCTAGCCAGTTAAAAGTCGAGGCCAATTTACAACAAACATTGAAGCTGTCGATTACCGCGAGCGCCGAGAGTAAAATCTCTCGTGCTAAACCGTTAACCGTGCAGTGGTTTGAACTGCCTGAGCAGCAAAGCAAAACGCTCATTCTTCCTTTTAGTGAAGGAATGCGGATTCCAACCGATAACCCACAGTGGGTGAACTACCTCATAGCGGAACGCTCTGCCAGCAATACCACGCAAGATCTCAAAATGCCATTTTGGAGTGTAGAAGCTGGCAATGAGCAGTATGTGAGCTACCAACTCAATACCGCCACCAACAACAAACTCAATTTTAGCGCCAAGCAAAACAAGCTGGACATGCAAGCCACGCACGCTTTCACTGTGCTCAACAAAGATGAGCCCTTTGAGGTGGAAATCTCCCTTGGCAACTCACCACTAGATGGTGCCAAACGCTACCGTCAGTGGCGAAAAGAGAATGGGCTATCACAAACGCTCGAACAAAAAGCGCAGCAAAACCCAGCCATAAAACAGCTTATCGGCGCAAGCCATGTTTACTTGTTTGGCCAAGACTTAGTGGCCAAACAAGATGTGACTGATTTCTGGGCACTTAAAGAATGGTATTTTAAGCAGCCCCAGTGGGTAGCATCAAACGAAGCGCTCAAAGAGCTTAAGCCACTCGTTAAAGGAAAAGATTTTTTCAACAACTACAATAAGCGGTTGTTGATTGACGAAGTGAACCGCTCGCTCAATGCTTGGATAAAAGAGCAACCTTCAACCCAAGAAGCAGGGATAGCTAGCCAATACCAAGCCGCTCAGGCACGAAAAGCATGGCTCGCAGAGCAGAAACTACCGTTTCTACATGATGCCAGCACTTGGGGACAAGGGCTATCGACATCCATGATTGACGCACTCAGCTCAGCAGGTTTACAACACCTCTGGCTAGGTTTGGATAATTGGATGCCCGCCTTTTACCAGCCACAAGTGGTTGATCAAGCAAAACAGGCTGGCTACTTAGTTGGGGTGTACGACTCCTACAATACCGCCATTGCAAAAGGCATCAACGATGGTTGGCTTACCGCGCAGCTACCGGATTCGATGCGTGAGCAATGTTCGATAGAAAACGCCGACGGCAAAAAACAAAAAGGGTTTCGTGGCAACGGCTTTTATCTTAACCCAGCCTGCCAATTGGGCTTTGTGCAGCAACGCATTGAGGCAATTTTAAAATATGGCCGCTTTAACAGCCTGTTTCTTGATGTGGATGGGACCGGAATGGCCCGTGAAGATTACTCATACCAAGAGGGCCAAGGAATGAAAGAAAGCGCGATGCTGGAGGCATTTAATCAACGCATGCGCTGGATAGCCAATGAACAGAATGTGGTTCTCGGCTCTGAAGATGGTAACAGCCTGACGACACAAGGGCTCTCTTTTGCTCATGGTTTAGAAACGGTAGGATTTGGCTGGACAGATCCTGATATGAAAACTAACCGCCAATCGCCTTACTTTCTTGGAGCATGGTTCCCAACAACGAGCCCAGATTTTTTCTTTAAACCCGCGCAAGTCAAAGAGCCGTACAAAACACTGTTATTTGCACCGCAATACCGTATCCCTCTCTATCAGACCGTGTTCCATGATGAGGTGATCAACAGTCACCACTGGCACAACGACAGCGTGAAGTTTTCCAACGTGCAAGCGGAGCGAGATTTAATCGCCATGCTGTATAACACCCCAGCGATGATTCACCTTAGCCGTGATGAAGCGACGCCTAACAGCGCACGAGTCAACGCATTACGCCGTTATCAGCAAGGGTTTGCACCAATCCATGAAGTCGTGTGGAACCAACCTTTAGTCGATTTTAAATGGCTTGATGAACAAGGGATGGTACAACAAACAACCTTTGGTGATGGCAGTAAAATTACCGCCAATTTCTCTACGCAGCCATATAAAAAAGAGGATAAGAAAATAGTTCCAGCCTTGAGTATTCAAGCTGAGCTCAGCAATGGGCAAAACCTCATTTGGGCATCGGATACGCTAAAGACAGAAAAATAGTCTCATCTCTCACTCATTAAAAGATAAATAATAGTGCGACACTTCAAGGAGGAAGTGTCCATTTCTGTTATTCAGCAACCATAGCCAGTAGCACAAATACAATATGAACGAACAAAAATAGACGACTGGTCTAATTTGAATTATAGTGCCGTCCATGAATACAAAAACCCATGATACTCGCCAACACATCCTTGAGGTCGGTTACCAACTTGTCGTAACCAAAGGCTTCACCAGCGTAGGTTTGTCTGAATTATTAAAAACCGCTGATGTGCCCAAAGGCTCTTTCTATCACTACTTTAAGTCAAAAGAGCAATTTGGCGAGGCACTGATTACGGACTATTTTCAGCACTATTTAGTACGGATTAATGCCCTTTTTAACCAAAAAGAAGGAAACGCCTATCAACACTTGATGCATTATTGGCAATGTTGGTATGAGCAGAGCAATGGCTTATGTAACGCACAGCGCTGCTTGGTGGTGAAATTAAGCGCTGAAGTTTCAGACTTGTCTGATGCGATGCGTATTGCTTTACTTAAAGGTGCAGATAGCATTATTGAGGCGGTCGGAAAATGTATCCAGCAAGGGATCGACGACGGCTCCATTCACGTACAACACAGCCAGCAAACCGCAGAATTGCTTTATAACCTTTGGCTCGGCGCAAGTTTGCTCAGTAAACTGCGTCAAGATAACCAAGGGCTTGCACAAGCGCTTACGAGCACCGAACACATTTTGCAAGGCCAGTGCCCTAGTTAAGATTCACCCGCTATTTCGATAGCGGTTTTTTTGAAACCCAAACTAGACGACTGGTCTAATTTAAAATAATAAAGGACTCTCCAATGACTGAACAAACTAACCGCCGCATTGTACTCGCTTCACGCCCTGTCGGTGCACCAACGCCTGCTAACTTTCGCTTAGAACATGCGCCTAAACCAACACCTGCCGCTGGTGAAGTGCTGCTGCGTAGTGTTTATCTTTCACTTGACCCCTACATGCGCGGCCGCATGAGTGACGCTAAATCGTACGCCGATCCTGTCGCGATTGATGATGTCATGGTAGGCGGGACCGTGTGTCAAGTGGAAGTATCAAACCACCCAAAATTTGAGCAAGGTGAGTGGGTACTCGCTTATACCGGATGGCAGGATTACGCTATTTCTAACGGCGAAGGTTTACTTAAACTCGGTAAAAATCCAACCTCACCCTCATACGCACTAGGCATCATGGGAATGCCCGGCTTTACCGCTTATATGGGTTTGCTAGACATCGGCCAACCGAAGCAAGGTGAAACGGTGGTAGTCGCCGCAGCTACTGGCCCAGTAGGGGCAACGGTTGGTCAAATTGCTAAAATCAAAGGCTGCCAAGTGGTGGGCATTGCTGGCGGTGAGGAAAAATGTCGTTACGCTAAAGAAGTATTAGGTTTTGATGAATGTATTGATCACAAAGCTGACGATTTTGCAGAGCAATTGGCTAAAACATGTGCTCAAGGGATTGACGTTTACTACGAAAATGTCGGTGGCAAAGTATTTGATGCGGTTTTACCTCTGCTTAACACAGCAGCGCGAGTTCCGCTGTGTGGTTTGATTTCTCAATACAATGCAACGTCGCTGCCTGAAGGACCTGATCGCCTCTCTATGCTGATGGGCACCTTGCTTACCAAACGAATCCGCATGCAAGGTTTCATTATTTTTGATGACTACGGCCATCGCTATAACGAATTTGCTACTGATATGACTCAATGGCTAAGCGAAGGGAAAGTGAAATACCGCGAGCAACTGATTGACGGTTTAGAAAACGCACCACAAGCCTTTATTGGTCTATTGGAAGGCAAAAACTTTGGCAAACTGGTTATCCAAATCAACCAACCACTTTAATAAGGACCACATAATGATCAAACTTCACCATCTAAATAAATCACGCTCTAAGCGCATAATCTGGTTACTTGAAGAATTAGGGGTTGAGTATCAAGTGGTTCCATATCAACGTGATAGCGTGACCTTTCTGGCACCGCCCGAGCTAAAAAGCGTGCATCCGTTAGGTAAGTCACCTGTGATTGAAGACAATGGCTTGGTGATTGCTGAATCTGGCGCCATTACCGATTACTTGATAGAAAAATACGGCCAACACTTTGCGCCTCAGCGTGGCAGCGTGGAATATGTGCAATATCAGCAATGGCTCCACTTTGCGGAAAGCTCTGCCATATTGCCGCTGCTATTAAAGATGTTTGTTGCCAAAGATGGCTGCCAAACCAATTTCCTTGGTGGCTATGCAGAAAGCGAAACGGCCAAAGTGATGAGTTATTTTGACCAGTGTTTAGCGGATAAACGCTACTTAGTGGCCGATCAACTCACTGGCGCTGATTTCATGATGTCATTCATTGCTGAAATATTGCTGACCAACGGAGCGATTACTCACTTCCCGAATATTGAACGTTACTTAGAGCAGCTCGCCACTCACCCTGCTTATCTAAAATCGAACCAAATCGAAGCGCAATACGCCTAACCTTAGGTTCCTGATGACGCCACTTCGACGATAACGAAGTGGCGTTTTTATTTCCATAATGGAAATGACTACTTGATGTATTATCAATAGTGAAAAGTAACCAAACACATTAGGATTAAACCACAATAATATAAGGGTTTAATTCATGAGCCATTCACTCGATACACAGCAACGCTTCCAAGCCATCGTTACTGACGCACACCTCTCGCCTAAACAAAAGTCACACTTCCTTGCGCTAGAGGCCGAAGCAAGCTTGCCCTATCTGAAACTCTCTCCTGAGTTGGCTCGTGCAATGGAACAAGGCATTATCTGCGATATGTTTGAAGGTCATACCCCTTTTAAACCACGTTACGTGTTGCCTGACTACGCCAAATTTTTAGCACAAGGCAGTGAGTATTTAGAGCTTTCGCCTGCCAGTAATTTTGATGAAGCACTCAATATGCTGACCATTTTGTACCATCACGTGCCTTCAGTGACCTCTATTCCTGTCTATTTGGGGCAATTGGATAGCGTGTTATTGCCCTATGTGGGCGAACTAAGCGAAGCGTCGATTTATCAAAAATTGAAGCTGTTTTGGATCATGCTTGATCGCACTCTGCCCGATGCTTTCATGCACGCCAACATCGGCCCGAGCGACAATATTATTTGTCGTACTATTTTACGTATCGATGCTGAACTGAAACAGATCGCTCCCAACCTCACCTTCATGTATGACCCTTCTATCACTCCTGACGATTTGCTGCGCCAAGCAACCAACAATATCTGTCAATGCAGTAAACCGCACATCGCCAACTATCCTATTCATGCCACCGCCTATGGCGAGCAAGGTTTTGGTATTGTCAGTTGCTACAACTCGCTTCCTTTAGCGGGAGGCTGCAATACTTTAGTCAGAATGAATTTAAAAGAGGCCGCGAAAAAAGCCAGTGACCGCCAAACATTTTTAGATCAGATTCTACCCACTTACAGCCAGTATATGATTGAGCTGATGGATGTTCGAGCTGCTCATCTGCACCAACAATCTCATTTTTTTGAAGGTTTTCTGACTCAAGAAGGGTTGATTGAAGAATCCCGTTTCGCACCGATGTTTGGCATTTATGGCATGGCTGAAGCCGTTAATCTATTACTGGAAAAGGAGCAGAGTAACGCTCGTTATGGCCATGATGATATCGCCAACCAATTAGGCATCGCCATTTCCGCCAAGCTGGCCGACATTGTACAAAACTCACCAGTCAAATATGGCTTCAACGGCCGTGCTTTGCTGCACGCGCAAGGTGGTATTAGCCTTGATCTTGATGTCACTCCGGGCGTGCGCATCCCTTATGGTACCGAACCCAACCCGATTGAATATGTGCAAGCAACGGCTGGACATCATCAATATTATACCTCTGGTATCAGCGATATTTTAACTCTGGATGAAACCATAAAGGCCAACCCAGAGGCGATGTTCAACCTATGTAAAGGAGCCCTCCACTCGGGCTATCGCGAATTTACGGCCAACGTGGCTTCGAACGATTTAGTTCGCATTACGGGTTACATGGTGAAATTATCTGAAATAGCGCAATTTGAGCAGCGCGGATCACGCACCAACACCACATTTCTTGGGGCAGAAGCGGCCAAAAACACAGCCGTGCTCAAGCGAAAAGCACGCGTGGTTAGCCATGAAATGCAATCGGCTTATCAACCAAACTCTGTCAACTAATGGTGAGTGGAAAACAGCCGCTCCGAGCAAAAGTCAGCCGAGTGCTGACTTTCTCCTGCGTTGATGGCCCGGGCAACCGACTGGTCATTTTTATGCAAGGTTGCAACTTCAATTGCTTGTCTTGCCATAACCCACATACGATTCGTCACTGTCACCATTGCGGTGATTGTGTGCCAACCTGCCCATCGCAAGCACTGCGCCTCAATGCTGACCAGCAAGTCGAATGGCTAGCGAATAAATGCACTCACTGCGATCGCTGTATTGAGCACTGCATGCACCAATCAAACCCAAAAATTCATCACTACAGCGTTGAACAACTCGTGGAACTTATCCGCCGAAATCATTATTTCTTAGCCGGTATTACCATTTCAGGAGGGGAAGCAACCCTACAACTTCCGTTTATCATCGCTCTTTTCAAAGCCATCAAACACGATGAAGAATTGAAACATCTCAGCTGTTTTATTGATAGTAATGGCTCACTATCAGAATCGGGATGGGACAAAATCTCGTCCTATTTGGATGGAGCGATGATCGATTTAAAAGCTTGGCAAGAGGAAACGCATCGGTGGCTAACCGGACGCAGTAACCATAGAGTGATACGCACTATTTTCCACCTCGCTACACTGAATAAACTGCACGAAGTGCGACTGCTGCATATACCGGACAAAAGTGATTTAGAGACTGAAATTACCGAAGTGGCGCATCTGATAAACCAGTTGCCTGCGAACGTCAACATTCGGCTCAACGCCTTCCAACATCACGGTGTGGTCGGCAAGGCCTTAACTTGGCAGCCATGCAGTGAAGGTGAAATGCTACAGTTTCATCGGAAACTGGCCGCTCAAGTACAGCGAACTGTTTACCTGCCGACACGCTACGCCTAGCGTCGAAAACCACCATATCCATAGGCTACCTATATTAGATTAATAACCCGTACCATTTTGCCTAATGCATAACGCTCACCTATGCTTATCCAAACAGGCACTAACCGTTTAGCAAAAGGCCGAGCACTCGCTCTCATCACATAAAAAGGAAAGCATCATGATTGAATGGGATTTCTTACATCTTTTCGATACTCAAGAGCTCTTTATCTTTTATTAACGAGAACCAATATTATTAACGAGAGCCAACCTCATTTTAAATAGCAGCCGCAATTTCACCTTCAATATCCTTTTGCGGCTCTTTTTGTACTGGCGGAACTTGCCCTTCTTCTACAGCGTGTTGGTAACATCCACTTAGCTTAATGGCTAAATACATGTCCGCACGAATCACCACGCCGCCATCACCCGTTGAAATTCCAGCGATTTCACACCATTTTCTCAAACTGCGTTTACGCCCCGCTAGCACTAAACGAATACCTCGTTTTTTCAGAATGCTTTGCACGTCCGATAACATCGCCATGACGCTTAAATCTAAATGGGTAAAACTCGACACCGCATCAATAATCACACACCCCACACTCATGCCCGCCGATTCAGTGTGAAATAAAATACGACGTTTAAAGTAAGGCGCATTGAAATAAGTCAGCGGAGAGTTGAAACGATAAATCACCAAACCCGGTATTGGTTTCGCCTTCGCTGACGTATCAATCGTGCGAATCGTTCCTTTATCATCCAAACCCAATGTTTGATCACTTGGCCGCATCACGGTGCGTAAAAATTGGAACAGACCCAGTAATACCGCAAGAGTGATGCCGGGGATAACGCCAATAACCAATACAGCGATGAAGGTTAAGCTTGCCAAATAGAAGGCGTCTTTATCACGCTTGTGTAAACTCCAAATCCCTTTCAGATCCAGCAACGAGATAGACGCAATAATCAACACAACTCCCAATGCAGCAATCGGAATGTATTGTAGTGGCTGATACGCCACAATCGCGACAAATCCAATCACAATCGCTGCAATAATCGAAACTAATTGCGATTTTCCACCATTAGCGTCATTCACCGCCGTACGTGAATCCGCCCCACTGATGGCAAAACCTTGTGAAAATGCAGAAGCGATATTAGCTAAGCCAAGCGCGCGAAACTCTTTGTCGGCGTCAATATCGTAACCATTTTTTGCCGCAAAACTGCGCGCAGTGAGCATCATACTGACAAAGCTCACCATCGCTAAGTTCAAAGCGGGCATGACTAATTCGCGGCTCACCCCTAGATCAAATAGAGGGGTTTGGAATATCGGTAACCCACCTTGGATTAAACCAACGACTTTAACGCCAAGATGTTCAGCGCCAAAAAACCACACCCAAAATGCAGCAGCGATGATAGCCAACATCGCTGCTGGCCAATTGGGCCTGACACGCTTACACAGAAAATAAACCACCACTGTCAGCGCACTTATCAATAAGGTTTGCCAATGCAAATCAATCAGTAAGGATGGCGCTTCCACGATACGCTCTAGTAGATATTGCTGCTCATATTTCAGCCCAAACACTTTAGCAAATTGACCCACGATAATGGTCAGAGCAACACCGTTTAACAACCCAAGTAAAATAGGGCGAGAGAGAAAATCGGCTAAAATACCGAGTTTGAAACGACTGGCCAGCAAACACCATACACCAGTCATTGCCGTCATTGTCATGACCAACTGCCAGTGTTTGAGAGGATCGCCCATCGCCAGCGGTGTCACTACCGCCGCAATCACTGCGCAAGTTGCCGCGTCTGGGCCTAAGATCAACTGCCTAGACGTGCCAAAAATCGCGTAAACCAACATCGGCAATACGCAGGAATATAAGCCGACAATCGCGCTTACTCCAGTGAGCTGCGCGTACGCTATCGCGACAGGCAGTGCAACCGCAACCACAGAAAGCGCCGCACGTACGTCATCCATCAACCAGCGAGTTTCATAGTCTTTCAGTTGGTGTAAACCCGGCATCCACTGTTGTACAAATGCACTATTCAAATTGCTTCCCCCTCTTCTCGCAACAAGGTTTTCACATTAAGCATAACTCATTGCTAACAAACTAGCGCTTATAATTGGCTGATTTTATTGAAGTATGAGAAAAAGAAAAAGTGCAGGAAAAAGATCGCCTCCATAGGTCGACTTATGTGAAAATAGCCCACTCCATTTCACTCGCCTAAAGTTGTACTTATGAAATTTCAAGCTGCCATTTTTGATATGGATGGACTGTTACTCGACACGGAACGTGTCTGCCTTACAATATTCGAACAAGCTTGCCACGCAGTTGGCGTCCCATTTTTAAAAGAGGTTTATCTCTCGGCTATTGGTCGCAATGCGGCAGGCATTGAACAAGCACTGCGCGCAGGCTACGGGCCAGAATTAAACTATCCGGTATTACATACGGAGTGGCGTAAACGTTACGATGCCGTGGTGAAACACCAGGCGATCCCAGTGAAAGAAGGGGTTATCGAGTTATTACAATGGTTAAAAGCGAATCGTGTTCCTACTGCCGTCGCAACATCAACCCAAAAAGACGTGGCACAAATTAAGCTGCGCCTTTCAGGCCTTGAGCAATACTTTGACTCGTTCACAACCGGTTGTGAAGTGACACATGGCAAACCCGATCCAGAGATTTATCTACTCGCTGCGCAACGTCTTGGCGCTGAACCGACCCAATGTTTAGCCTTTGAAGATTCTAATAACGGCGTGCGATCCGCCGTGAGTGCGAATATGATCACCTACCAAATTCCTGATCTCGTCGAACCCAGTGAAGAAGTTTTGGCGCTTGGACACCAAGTGGTCCCCTCACTACATCACGTTTTAACGGCCCTGAAAAACAGTAATTGAGCGGTTTTTCATGCGTCGGCTGATTTTGATTACCACAGCCAGGCAGCGTGGTATTGCAATTACAGGTAGCTAACAAGTAACAAGGGGATATCGTTGATACCCCCTTCTTTAGTCAATAATAAAGATTCGTTAATGTTTAGGTGGCGTACCTTCACAATTAGAAACCACCGCGTCAATTTGTATTAACGCATCCATAGGCAGCTCTGAAACACCAATCACGGTTCTCGCAGGTAGCTCATGGTTAAAGAAGGTTGTGTAAACTTCATTGACAATATTAATGTCATCCATATTTTTTATTTGAATATTGACTTTAACAATATCATCCATAACATGCTCAACACTTTCTACAATATTCTTTATATTTTCTAAACACTGCTTAACTTGTTCTTTTATTCCACAAGCAACAACTTCATTATTTTTTGGAGATAAAGGTAACTGACCTGAAATATGATTATAATGAGAAAAAGCAACAGAGTGGGAATAGCCGACTTTAGGTGCATTCACGGTATTATTTGCTTCAATCACAAGTAAGCGAGCATCTTCAGGAAGCTGTGGCGGTGTACCATCACCATGTGACACAACAACATCAATTTGCACCAATGCATTCATAGGCAAGTCAGCAACACGAACTAGGCTTCGCGCAGGCACATAACTTGGGAAAAATTGTCCACAGACTTCATTGATGGCTTCTGCATCAGATATATCTTTAAGAAATATCGTTGTTTTAACGATATCAGCCATCGTATGACCAATACTTTCTAAGATAGCATTAATATTATTCAAACACTGTTGACTCTGTTCTTTAATACCACCTTGTACTATTTCTCCCGTTTTAGGTTCAATCGGCAATTGAGCCGAGAGGTTATTATAATGAGAGAAGGCCGCGGTTTGAGAGTATAGACCTTGAGGTGCATGCTCAGTATTCCTTGACACTTTGATGAGCTCACAAGGCGCTTGTGGAGCAGTGCCTTCACCGTTTGAAATAAGAGCATCAATTTGCACTAAAGCATCACTGACAGGTAAAGCCGTAACCGCCGCTATGGTCACTGTAGGAAGCGGCCCCTGAAAAAAAGTGGGGTATACTTTTTTGATGGCATCAATATCTGAAATATTCTTTACAAAAATATTCATTTTGACCACATCATCCATAACGTGACCAATACTTTCTACGATAGACTGTATATTATTCAGACATTGCTTTGTTTGGTCATTTATACAACCAATAACAATTTCACCTGTTTTAGGATCTATCGGTAGTTGTGCTGAAATATTATTATAATGAGAAAAAGCGACAGTTTGTGTAGAGACAGCACATATAGGTGCATTTTCTGTGTTTCTTGAAACCTTTACAATATCGGCAGCCATATCGAAATTTATCCTATTATTAGTAGAAATACGAATTTATATTTAATAAGTGTTTTTTGATAAAACAATCAAAGTGGCGAAATGGTAAGTTAAAAAATTTTCAGTAAATGTGACATACATTAAAATATTATTTGACTAGAAAGTCATCGCTTATATTGATAATGATTGATTAACGACTAATTATCCACAATCGTGTTAATAACGTGGATTAAAGAATATTTATCCTAGAAATGATTCTAAAATTGTGAATATAATCTCATGAAACTGAATACTGCATTTTCTTGATTTAGTCCAATAATGATAGGTTGTTCACAATAAGCTGCTGAAAATTTACACATAAACTCGATTAATGTGCCATTTCAATCGTAATAAATGCATAAATTTCCTGAGTCACTTAGTTTCCTTACTCCATCAAAACGCACAATAGCATGCGTATATTGAGCTACTTAATGGCTTGTTTTCTGCTGAAACTGCTTCACGCTGCGCTTTTGAGCACTGCGGCGGTTGGCTTGCTTATCGCGCGGTTTGCGCTTCGGTTCACCGCTAGTAGGTTGGTCTGTCACTGGAAAATCGGTCAACGCCTGCAGCGGTAAAGCGCGCTGCGTTAAGCTGCGGATTGCCTCCAGCGCTTGGCTTTCACCATGGCAGACCAGTGAAATTGCCACACCACCTTGACCAGCACGCGCTGTGCGGCCCACGCGGTGAATATAAACTGGCGCACTAGGCGGTAAATCAAAATTGATCACCACTGGCAGCGCGTCAATGTGAATACCACGCGCCAGTAAATCGGTGGCCACCAGTACATCCACTTGATTCGCTTTGAAATCGGCTAACGTTTGCTCGCGAATAACTTGATCTTTTTCACCATGCAAAGCCGCCGCACGAATACCCGCTTTGAGTAATTTTTTCGCGACCGCGTCAGCACTATCACGAGCGCTAATGAACACTAATACTTGCTGCCCAGCCCGCTGCTTAATCAGAGCAATTAATGCTTGTGCTTTACTGCCCTTATTCACAAGGTAGAGCTGCTCTTCAATTTCTTCCACCACTTGATTGGCTTGATTCGCCTCTATCTTTACCGGGTTACTTAACACGGCCAATGCCATCTGTTCGAGATCGGCGGCGAGTGTGGCGGAAAACAGCAACGTTTGTTTGGTTTGGGGCATAAAACTGAGCAGGCGTTGTACATCCGGCCAAAACCCCATATCTAACAGTCGGTCAGCTTCATCTAACACCACACAGTGCATCGACTCCAATGAGATCAGTTGCTGTGTAAGTAAATCAAGCAAGCGGCCCGGTGTCGCGACGATTAAATGCGGTAATTTGGCCAACTGCGCAAGCTGCTCTTCTTGGGCCACTCCCCCGCATAAAGTGCATAAGCTAATACCCATTTTGCTTGCCACGGTACTCAACTCTTGGCTGACTTGTTGTGCTAATTCACGGGTAGGAACAATGACAACGGATTGAATTGCAAGAGTATTAACTTCAATCCGTTGCAGTAAAGGCAAACCATAAGCTAACGTTTTACCACTGCCCGTCTGCGCGAAGGCAAGCACATCTTGCCCAGAAAGTACGGCTGGAATAGCCAATTGTTGGATTTTGGTCGCCGTGTGTCGCGACGCAGGCAGCGCTGCCATCAAAGGGGCGCTTAAGTTAAGCTTAGAAAAATTCATAAACGACTAGCAGGGTGAAAAAGGTTGCGCCGAGTCTAAAGCTATTCATTCTCCATCACAACTGTCGATACGGATCAGGACTGAATCTGGCCGCCAGTACTCAAATTCGCAGTCCATGATCTCGCCATCTTGTTTGTAATTAACTCGACAAATTTTCATTACAGATTGGCCAGCAGCCAAGTTAAGGGCTTTTGCCACATGAAGAGGTGCAGCCGTAGGGATTACTTCAAAACGAGAACGCGTGGTGATGTAACCGTATTTTTGCTGATAGAGATGCGTTAACGAAGCGGTTAAATTTTCCTCTAATATCTTTGGAAACCACTGCGCAATCAGGCAGTTTTCGACAAACAGTACCGCTCGCCCGTCAATCGAGCGCAACCGTTCAATAATATGAATGGGCGTAATTCGGTCAATATCCATCGCTCTTGCATACTCACGAGAAGCCATCACGCTGCGTACCGCAACTAGCTTAGTTTCTGCGATTCGGTGCTGCTCGCGGATCATCTGGTGGAAGTGGCAACGCGATAGCGGGTTATAATGAATTCGCGCCGGAGAGACAAACCAGCCACGCCGCTCTTCTCGGTAAATCAACCCTTCGGTTTCCAGTGAAACCAAAGCGTCTTTAATTGTAATGCGCGTTGTATTAAACAATTCACTCAATTCACGTTCAGATGGCAGTTTTTGTCTGTCGCTCAGCATCCCACTGCAAATTTGCTCACGAAGGGTGCCTTTAATGTTACCAAGTTGGGTCTTTTCTAAAGAAGCATTTGCCACTGGCAAAGGGCTGCGAAATCTCATGCGTGACCTAGTCCAATATTATACAGAGTGAATAAACGTCTTTTAGACTACTTAAGGCAGATAACAGATTTATGACAGGCTAATTGATTGAATTTGAAATAAAAATGCAATAGAAAATCATTAAAAATGTCAAATAACTACACCGAAAACGTCACAGTTCTTCCCTAGGATAAAAATCGAACTTACTGACCTAGTCCAGAAGGATAGCGACAATGAAAACCTTATTTACCCGCGCAACGACTGCCACAGCACTTGCGCTGACTCTTTCGACTTCGGCTTTTGCTAAAGAGGCTGATTTACAATCTTTGATCAACGCAGCGAAACAAGAAGGCCAAGTGTACAGCATTGGTATGCCCGGCAGTTGGGCTAACTGGCAAGATACGTGGAGCGATTTAGGTAAGATTTATGGCCTAAAACACCAAGATACGGATATGAGCTCAGCGCAAGAAATTGCCAAGTTTGAAGCCGAAAAGAAAAATGCGACCGCCGATATCGGTGATGTTGGCTTTGCATTTGCTCGCGTGGCGGTGAAAAAAGGCGTAACTCAAGCGTACAAACCGAGCACTTGGAATGAGATCCCGGACTGGGCCAAAGATAAAGATGGCCACTGGGCTCTGGCTTATACGGGCACCATTTCATTTATCTCGAACAATAATCTAGTCAAGAATGCGCCAAAAACGTGGAACGATTTGCTCAAAGGCGATTACAAAATCAGTATTGGTAATGTCGGTGTTGCCGCGCAAGCAAATAATGCCGTACTAGCCGCTGCTTTTGCTCATGGTGGCAGTGAAAAGAACCTCGATCCGGCAATCGAATTTTTTGCCAAACTCGCCAAGCAAGGGCGCTTATCATTTACAGACCCAAGTATCGCTAACCTCGAAAAAGGTGAAGTTGAAGTGGCCGTATTGTGGGATTTCAACGCTCTAAGTTACCGTGACCAAATTGACCGTAACCGCTTTACCGTTAACATTCCGCAAGATGGTTCTGTGATTTCCGGCTACACCACCATCATCAATAAATACGCCAAAAACCCAAATGCGGCCAAGCTAGCACGTGAATACATCTTTAGCGATCAAGGCCAAATCAACCTTGCACAAGGCTATGCTCGCCCGATCCGCAGCAACGTTGCACTGCCTGCTGCGGTACAAAGCAAATTGATTGCTAACGATCAATACCAGAACGTGAGCCCAATTAGCGACTTTAATGCTTGGGAAAAATCAGCTCGCCAATTGCCACGTCAATGGCAAGAAAATGTCATTATCCACCAGCAGTAAGAGGTAACCATGAACAATAAGGTGATCCTTGTTGTTCTTGATGGACTCAATTATTCCGTAGCCCGTGATTGCATGGGCTACTTAAACGGCTTAATTGAGCAGCAAAGAGCAACCTTATACTCCCTACAATGTGAATTGCCTTCGCTATCGCGTCCTTTGTATGAATGTCTACTCACTGGCGTAAAGCCTGTCGAAAGCGGCATTGTTCATAACCACATTGTGCGCCTTTCACATCATCAATCCATCTTCAGTTTGGCAAAAGATCAAGGGCTGACAACAGCCGCAGCGGCGTATCATTGGGTCAGCGAGCTCTATAACCGCGCGCCTTTTGATGCAACGCGCGATCGTTTTACCTGTGATAAAACACTCAATATTCAGCATGGCTGTTTTTATCACTGGGATCACTATCCCGATGAAGCACTGTTTTTAGACGCCGAATACTTACGTCGTACTCATCAGCCTGATTTTTTACTGATCCATCCAATGAATATCGATGATGCTGGACATAAGTTTGGCCTTGATTCAGGACAGTATCGTAATAGTGCACGCATGGCCGATGCGCTGTTATCTCACTTTTTAGAAAGCTGGCTAAACGATGGCTACCAAGTGATGGTGACCAGCGATCACGGCATGAACAATGACAAGTCACACGGCGGAATATTAACCGAAGAGCGCAACGTCCCGCTGTTTGTATTGGGCGATCAATTTTCGCACCAAGCTTGTGAGATCAAACAAACTGAGCTCTGCGGCCTATGCTGCCAACTGCTTAATCTTGATCACAATAAGCCCTTTTCTGCGGAGTGCTTAGCATGATCAGTAGCCAAGTAATTAGCAAGCCTAGCGCCGTGCTGAGCCAATCAACGCACTGGGCACGCAAACTCAAACCTGCGTTATGGCTTACTCCTTTTGCGCTGTTTTTCTACTTATTTCAGCTCGCCCCCATGCTGTGGGTTTTGTTCAACAGCTTTATCTCTGACGATCAATGGTCACTGGACCATTATCGCGAAATCTTCAGCTCATCCTTTATTTTACAAGGGCTGGGCAACAGTTTGTGGCTCGCCATATGGTCCAGCGTCGCGGGCCTT
Organism: Vibrio anguillarum; assembly: GCF_001989995.2. Classification (GTDB taxonomy): domain Bacteria; phylum Pseudomonadota; class Gammaproteobacteria; order Enterobacterales; family Vibrionaceae; genus Vibrio; species Vibrio anguillarum. The sequence continues at coordinate 11,440 of NZ_JAHGUP010000049.1, read as the reverse complement.
GCGATTGCAGCAATGTTGGTCGCCTCCTTACGCCGAGTCGATGGCAAGCTGCGCGATGGTGTGATCGCCTTTACCAATATGAGCAGTAATTTTGCTGGCGTCCCTTTGGCATTCGCTTTCATTATTATTCTTGGGGTCAACGGCGCACTGACTTTGTTGCTCAAGCAATACGGTTTGATTGAAGAGTTCAACCTGTACGGCAAATGGGGACTGCTGGCGATGTATATCTACTTTCAGATCCCTCTTGGCGTGCTGCTGCTCTATCCTGCATTTGATGCGCTCAGTGATGACTGGCAAGCGGCGGCGTCCACTCTGGGTGCCAACGGATGGCAATATTGGCAAAAAATCGCCTTGCCTGTGCTTTCACCAGCCCTACTCGGCACCTTGATTATCCTAATCGCCAATGCGATGGGCGCATATGCCAGCGTCTACGCACTCACATCCGGCAACTACAACGTCATTACGGTACGCATTGCCAGTTTAGTGGCGGGAGATCTGTTCTTAGAGCCCAATTTGGCCGCCGCCATTTCCGTGGTATTGATGCTAATTTTAGCCTTCATTACTGTGATCAATCAGTGGCTAATTGCGAAAAGCTATAGCGCAAGGAACACTCATGCAAAACGCTAATCCTACCCTTGATAAAATCACCTTTCATAAAAGTGTGGTCTATTCCATCGTGGGAATGATGTTGCTGCCCATTTTAGCCACCTTGGTTTATTCCTTTTCTTCACGCTGGGGCGCAACGATTTTACCCGATGGCTTCACCTTTGACTGGTATCTCGAACTGCTGACCGACCCTCGCTTTCTCGATGCATTTAGCCGCTCATTGCTGATTGGCATCGCTTCTCTGACACTCAGCGCAGTTTTGATTATTCCGGCGATCTTCGTGGTGTTTTACTATTTTCCTCGTCTCGATAAAGTGATGAACCTGCTGATTTTAATCCCTTTTGCAGTGCCGCCTGTGGTCTCTTCAGTTGGATTACTGCAACTGTACGCCGATAGCCAATTTCCAATTGTGGGTACACCTTGGATTTTGATTGGCACTTATTTCACCATTGCGCTGCCGTTTATGTACCGTGCAATTGCCAACAGTTTTGAGGCGATCCATCTACACGATCTCATGGACGCCGCGCACCTGCTCGGCGCAAGCACCAGCCGTGCTTTTTTACTGATCGTACTGCCAAACATTAGAAAAGGGTTGATGGCTTCGCTGTTTCTATCCTTCTCTTTTCTACTTGGCGAGTTTGTATTTGCGAACATTCTGGTCGGCACGCGCTATGAAACCTTGCAGATTTATCTCTACAACATGCGTCAGACTAGTGGTCACTTCACCTCCGCGTTAGTGATGACTTACTTCCTATTTATCTTTTTACTGACTTGGCTCGCCAGTCGTTTTAGCCGAGGATCCACTCAATGAATTCCACGACCCACACAACCTCTCGCTCTGATTACGTCCACGTCGCCAACCTCACCAAACGCTTTGGCAACAATACCGTTTTTGAAGGGATTGAATTTTCCATTGAGCAAGGGGAATTTGTCACGCTACTTGGTCCGAGCGGCTGCGGGAAATCGACTCTATTACGCAGTTTGGCTGGCTTAAATCCCGTCGATGACGGCGAAATTTGGGTCAACGGTGAAAACATCACTAACCAAACACCACAGCAACGCGGCATTGGCATGGTGTTTCAATCCTACGCTCTATTTCCGAATATGACGGTAGCTGAAAACATCGCCTTTGGCCTCAAAATGCAAGGGCAAGACAGAGCTTACATCGCGCGTGAAGTGCAAAAAGTGGTCGAACTGGTTTCTCTGATAGGGAAAGAAAAACACTATCCCAACCAGCTCTCGGGTGGACAGCGCCAACGCGTCGCTTTAGCTCGCGCCTTAGTGGTCAAACCGCGTATTTTGCTACTTGATGAGCCCCTTTCAGCACTGGATGCCAAAATTCGCAAACACTTGCGCCAGCAGATCCGTGATATTCAAAAAGAGCTCAATCTCACCACCGTATTTGTAACCCATGATCAAGAAGAGGCGATGATTCTCTCTGATCGTATTTTTTTAATGCACCAAGGTGAAATCGTTCAGCAAGGCTCCCCAGAAAGCATTTATACTCAGCCAGCCAATGAGTTTGTGGCCGGTTTTATGGGCCATTACAATTTAGTAGAGGCGGCCACCGCCAAGCAGTTGTTTAACATAGACACGGCTTGGAAAGTGGCTATTCGCCCCGAATCCATCTACGTCAAGGAAGCTGGGCGGAGCTATGGTGCCCATGTTTCTGCGCCGCAACATGGCACCATCAAGCATCACCAATTACTGGGTAATGTCATTCGCTACCATGTGGATGTGCGAGGCTGCGAGCTCACGGTCGATTTACTCAATCGTTCGTCAGAGCGATTATTTGCCACTGGCAGTCAGCTAGAATTACTGTTTAACCTTAACGAAATACAACCTGTGAGAGCCTAAATAGATGCCGACACCTCTATACGTTTTTGATATGGACGACACATTGATTGACGGCGACTGCGCAATGATTTGGAGCGAATATTTGGCCGATAAGGGCATAGCGAGCGACCCTGATTTTGTCGCGCAGGATAGGCTGATCATGTCACGCTATGCCAGCGGTGAAATGGACATGGAAGATTACCTCGATTTTGCGATGCAACCTTTGCTCACCCTGCCCACAGAGCAAGTCCAGCGCTTGGCGGACGATTGTGTCGCTACACGCATCGTACCTAGGCTATTTCCTCAAGCCAAAGCACTCATTAAACAGTTAACGGACGAGCGTATCCAAATGCTCATTATTTCGGCGTCGGTCAGTTTTTTGGTTAAAGCTGTCGCCCGTAAAATCGGCGTTGCAGAGGCGATGGGTATCGATATGGTCATAGAGAACAACCATTACACCACGCATATTTTGGGAACACCCACCTACCGAGACGGTAAAGTCACTCGCTTAAATGAATGGCTAGCTAAGCGCCCACAATACGTGGGTCAAGTGCATTTTTTCACTGACTCGATCAATGATTTACCTTTGTGTCTACACGCCGATTTTACCTATTTGGTCAACCCATGCACGCGCCTCATCCAATACGCGCAGCCCCAACAATGGCCGATATTAAAGTGGGGCTAATCACATCCTCTACTTTTGATGAACCATGTAGCTTGAGGCGCTGGCGGTAAACTTCTAGTATGAAGACAATAAGTTAACCGAGCCTCTCGCCATGAGCATGAAACACCGCATTGCCTTTATCTCTCTTTTACTGTCAACTCTCAATGCTTGCTCGCCGGAAAATAGCGCGCAAGCATTGGGCACTTTAGAACGAGACCGCATCACTTTTTCCGCCACCGCCAATGAGATCATTCGTGCGCTTCCTGTCGCGGAAGGCAGCGCAGTGCATGCTGGCGAAGTATTGGTTCGACTGGATACCAGAAATCAGCAGGCGGTGCTGGCCCATGCACTCGCAGAGGCGGCCAAAGCGCAAGCGTATTTGCTCAAACTGAGCAATGGTGAACGCCAAGAAGACACGGCGGCCGCACAAGCCAAAGTCAATCGCGCACAAGCCAAACTGACAGAGGCGTTGCAAAACTTCAAACGTGTGGAAGAACTGGTCGGTAAAAAGCTCCTCAGCCAATCAGAAAAAGACAGCGCCACCGCCACGCGTGATGCCGCTCGCGCCGAACTCGATTCTGCAAAAGAAGAGTTTGCTAAGCTAACCGCTGGTACTCGCCCTGAAGATATCGAACAAGCCCAAGCGGCGCTGACCGCCGCCAAAGCCGACGTCTCACTGCAACAGCAAAAGCTCGACGAGTTAACCATTGTCGCCACCCGCGATGGAATTTTGGATAACCTCCCATACAACTTGGGTGAGCGCGTCCCAAACAACGGCATTGTCGCTATCATCCAAGCCAGCCGCACCCCTTATGCTCGCGTCTACGTTCCCGCACCACACCGTTTAGCTGTCGTGCCGGGCGCACAGTTTCCAGTGCATATCGACGGTATAAAAGAGCCGCTGCAAGGCACAGTGCGTTGGGTGGCAACGGAACCCTCTTTCACGCCTTACTACGCACTGACCGAAAATGAACGCGCCCGCTTAATGTATCTAGCCGAAGTGGATCTGCCCGAATCCGCGCAATCGCTCCCTTCTGGCATTCCAGCGCAAGTCGATTTAGCGAGGCAAAAATAGTGACTGAACTCGCCATTCACGCCCGTAATGTGGTCAAAAAATTTGGTGATTTCACTGCGATTGAAGGCATCAATCTGAGTGTCCCCAAAGGAACCATTTACGGTTTTCTCGGCCCAAATGGTTGTGGCAAATCGACCACAATTCGCGTACTCACGGGTTTATTAAGCCCTACCTCCGGCAGTGTTGATGTGCTGGGGTTAGCGATCCCAAAACAATCCGAGCAATTGCGCCTAAAAATTGGTTATATGACGCAAAAATTTTCGTTATACGATGATTTAACCGTCGAGGAAAACCTACAATTTATTGGGCAAATTTTTGGTATGCCGCGCAAAGCATTGGCACAACGGCTCAATGAACAGTTGTGCACTTATGGGCTTGATCAGCGCCGAAAACAACGCGTAAGTGGGATGAGTGGCGGCCAAAAGCAGCGCTTGTCACTAGCAGCCGCCACGATGCATAAACCTGAACTGCTGTTTTTGGATGAACCAACGTCGGCGGTCGATCCTGAAAATAGACGGGAATTTTGGGAACAATTGTTCGATCTTTCAGACCAAGGCACCACCATTTTGATCACCACTCACTACATGGATGAAGCAGAACGCTGCCACCGTTTAGCCATCATGGAATCGGGTTTAATTCGTGCAGATGGTGAGCCAGAAACCTTAATGAACACGATGGGCGTCAACATTGTCGAAGTCCGAGCCCATAATTTGCGCCAATTAAAAGAAAAAGTCATGGCTCGGGCGGAGGTTCGCTCTGCTGCGCAACTTGGCATCCGCTTGCGGATCCTTATTCATCAACAAGTCACACAACCTATCGCGTGGCTAAAAACAACCTTCCCTGAACTGGCTGAAGCTGAGATGAATCTAGCTCGCCCAAGTTTGGAAGATGTCTTTGTCACTGTGACTGGCAAGGGGCGTCAATGAAAGCACTATTTCGAATGAAAGCGGTGATGGTGAAAGAGATACGCCAACTCTCGCGAGACAGAATTACGTTTGGCATGGTAGTGATGATCCCACTGATCCAGCTGTTGCTGTTTGGCTTTGCCATCAATACTGACGTACGCAATATTCCGATCGCCATCGTTGATCAAAGTGAAAGTACACTCGGACGGTTAATTGTAGAGTCAGTCAAAGCCACACAGGTTGTGAGCGTCAAACACACTTTTGCCACAGCAGAGCAAGCTGAACATGCGATTGAACAAGGTAACGTGAGAGCAGCGCTGATCCTGCCAAAAGATCTCACCCAGCGCGCGGTGCAAAAACGCGTGTTAGGTCAGTGGATTGTTGATGGCTCCGATACGATGATCAGTGCCTCCATTTTAGGTCTGCAATCCATGCCGCTGACCGATTTTGATTTTGACATTCGTCCAGCTACCGTCAAAACCTTTGAAGTCACGCTGTTTTATAACCCCACTCGCCGCTCTGCGGTCAATATCGTACCCGGTTTGCTGGGGGTCATTTTAACCATGACGATGATCCTCTTCACCAGTGCCGCGATTGTGCGAGAAAAAGAGCGCGGCAATTTAGAACTGCTGATCACAACGCCAATTCACTCTATTGAGCTTATGGTCGCCAAAATTGTGCCCTATATTTTTGTCGGATTAATTCAGGTCTTCATCATCTTGGGCTTAGGGCATTTTATTTTTGACGTGCCCATTAATGGTGCGATCAGCCAAATTCTCTTCGGTACGCTGCTGTTTATCGCTGCCAGTTTGACCTTAGGTTTGGTGATTTCAACCATTGCTTCCACTCAACTGCAAGCCATGCAAATGACTGTTTTTATTTTACTGCCTTCGATTTTACTTTCTGGATTTATGTTTCCCTACGAAGGCATGCCACTAGCAGCGCAGTGGATTTCTGAAGCGTTGCCTGCGACTCACTTTATGCGCATGATCCGCGGGATTGTGTTGCGCGGTGCTAACCTCATGGATCTATGGCGAGATGCGCTATGGATGTTGAGCTTTACCGTCGGTGGGATTATCGTCGCGTCGTTGAGATTTAAGAAATCCCTTGATTAACGCCATTCACATTTAAAGGCTAATTTTTAAGCCAAAAGAAGGAAACTAACATGTTAAAGTCACTGATGACCAAAGCGTTATTGTGTGTAGGCCTGATCTCCAATACCTCAGATGCATTGGCATCAGAGCGCTCAACGATAGCATGGCAATGGATTGAAAATGGCGCGCTTTTAGTCGATGTTCGAACCGCAGCAGAATTTGCAGCTGGCCATATTGAAGGTGCGCTAAACTACCCACTTGATACTGTTAGCAGTGCTTTTTCTCACATCGATAAACAACAACCGATTGTGGTTTACTGCCGCAGCGGCAATCGATCGGGCCAAGCCATGGCCTATTTACTCGAGCAAGGGTTTACTCAAGTACATAACGGCGGCGGTTTAGAGGAAATGATCATTCATCCTTCGGCAATAAAGCCGCTCAATTGATGTTAGCCTACTCACATTCACGTTATCGCTCTGTTTGTTTTTAATTGGCTCTCAAAGCGCAACAGAAAGACACAGCTTGTTATTCGGCAACAATGATCGATTTTTTGATTGGAACGTAGAAGATGTTCGGTAACCAATCTCAACGGTATACAGCATGCAAACGTACAAAACCTTACGCTTGATCCTAGGCGATCAGCTCAATATCAAGCACTCTTGGTTTAACAAAACGGATGATTCCATACTGTACGTGGTAGCTGAACTTAAACAAGAAACAAGCTATGTAAAACATCACATTCAAAAAATCTGCGCCTTTTTTGCCGCGATGGAAGCTTTTGCCGAATTATTGCAAAGTGAGGGACACCAGGTTCTCTACTTGACCCTTGATGAAACTGCCGATTATTGGCAGCTACCACCATTGATCAGTGATCTGTGTCATCAGATCAACGCAGAATACTTTCACTATCAGCGACCTGATGAATACCGAGTTTGGCAACAGTTGCAGGAGCTAAACCTCTCTCATGCACAAGTGACTTGTTTTGATACTGAACACTTTTTATTGCCTTTTGACGAGATCACTCAGCATTTTAACACCAACAAAACCACTATTATGGAGCCGTTTTATCGCAAAATGCGTAAGCGATTCGGTATTCTTCTGCAAGATGATCATCAAACGCCTTTGGGTGGGCGTTGGAATTTTGATCACCAAAATCGCAATAGGCTCAGCGTGCAAGACATAGAAAACCTACCCAAACCACTTAGCTTTCAAAACAATGTCAGTGCAATTTATAACCGTTTACAGCATCACAATATTCACGTTTTCGGCCTGTATACTCCTTCATTGCTATGGCCGATTAACCGCTCACAAGCACTGTCATTATTGGCCCACTTTTGTCAGTACGGCTTGCCGCTGTTTGGTCGCTTTCAAGATGCAATGACGGCAAAGAGCCCACATCGTTGGAGCCTCTACCATAGCCGGCTCTCTTTTGCACTCAACTGCAAACTACTATCGCCTGCAGAAGTCATTCAAAGTGCACTCATGCGATTTGAGAATGACAATACGATGGATTTAGCACAAATCGAAGGATTCATTAGGCAAATTTTGGGCTGGCGTGAGTACATTCGAGGCATTTATTGGGCGAACATGCCCCAATACGCCAAGCACAACGCCCTTGACGCTCAACGACCTCTTCCTCACTATTATTGGACAGGGGATACTCGTATGTATTGTGTTAAACAAGCCGTAACTCAATCACTGGAATTTTCCTACGCACATCATATCCAACGTTTGATGATCACGGGTAATTTTGCACTCCTATCAGGTTGCGAGCCGGATGAGGTGGATGACTGGTACTTAGGTATTTATATTGATGCATTGCAATGGGTAGAAATGCCCAATACCCGAGGTATGGCTCTGTTTGCTGATGGGGGAATTGTTGCTACCAAGCCTTATGCCGCAAGCGGCTCTTACATCAATAAAATGAGTGATTACTGCAAAGATTGTCACTACCAAGTAAAGAGCCGTAGTGGTCTAAATTCATGTCCATTCAATAGTTTATATTGGCAGTTCATGCTCACTCATCGTGAACGGTTAGCCAAAAATCCAAGGATAGGCATGATTTATAAAAATTGGGATAACACTGAAAACGCCACTCAACAAGCAATCTTAGATCAAGCTCAATACTATCTACACCATATTGAAGAGCTGTAGCTCGTCGGCTTACTGGTCACGTTTTGATTTATGCAATTTGGTGAGCACGCTGCAAGTAACTATAATCATGCTATTCGATTAAATATCAGTGAGTGATTATGCAACAACAGCAAGTCCATATGGACCAACGTATTTGCCAGCAATGCTCAGAAAAACAAAGCTTGCCTTTTGACTTCACCATGGCTTTCCAACCCATAGTTAACGTTGCAGATAACACCATCTTTGGCTACGAAGCACTCGTACGAGGTCTGAATAATGAATCGGCTTACTCCATCATTGAACAAGTCAGTGATGACAACCGATACCGCTTTGACCAACTTTGTCGAATCAAAGCGATTAAACTCGCGGCTAAACTAAAACTGTCAGGTATTTTGAGCATTAATTTTTTACCTAATGCCGTTTACCAACCAGAGCGCTGTATCCGCACCACATTAGAGGCAGCAAAGCAGTTCGGTTTCCCGACAGAACGGATCATGTTTGAATTTACTGAGGTGGAAAAAATCGTAGACACAGCGCACATAAAACGGATCGTCGCTTATTACTCCAACCTAGGATTTACTACCGCGATTGATGATTTCGGTGCAGGCTACGCCGGGCTTGGGCTATTGGTTAACTTCCAAACTAAAATAGTAAAATTAGATATGTCACTGCTGCGTAATATCGATCAAGACATCACGAAGCAAGCAATCGTCCGTCATACTGTCGCAATGCTCATTGAGCTAGGGATTTGTCCACTCGCTGAAGGTATTGAAACTCAACAAGAAATGTTATGGCTAAAACGACTCGGCATTGAACTCATGCAAGGCTACTATTTTGCGAAACCTGAGTTTGAAGCGTTGCCTACAGTGACGTTTTGAACCATAACATCAGCCTCTAATTTTGTGGATCCATCAAACCACGAAATGCTTGGGCATAAGTTTCAACTGTTCAATACGGCCCGACATGGCTGTTTCCACCTCGGCTAACCACTCATAACGTTTAGTATATAGACGGCGTTTATTGCGATTTAGCGTCTCAACACCTTTGCGGTTTGGCGTGGTTGGCAAACGGTACAAATATTTGCTCATTTTCTCTGCTTCGTACTCTGTCCACAGTTCATCGTAATCAAAGCTTACTGATTTGCGCTTTGAGCCAATATAACGCAACGCTTGATACATATGGCCGCGGTTAGAAATCGCATACAGGTTTTCAACCCCTAAAATACGCGCTAGCGTCATGATCATTTCAACCATCAGTGCTTTAGTTCTTAAGCCGTGAGTCGTGCGCGTCAAATCTTTAATGATTTGATTACGATCGGTCACACCACTGCTTGGACCTTGTAGTGAACCAATGTAAATACTGCGCCCTTGATCAGAAACATTGAAACTGATCGAGTAAATTTTCTGCCCTTTTTCATCCGTCAGTTGCAGCCCCAACGAGCCTTCTCTTATCTCTCCACTGCACAGGCTTAATGAATAACTCGCCCCATTTTTGTCGTAAAAATCAAAAATAGAGAAGCCTGATTCTGAGAAAAACTTCGCAGCATTAAAGCCAAACTGTTCAACTAAGTAGATAAAATGTTGATTAATGTGCCATGTACGCTCTTTGGCAGACCAATTGACGCAGAGATAAGGTTTTAATGGTTTTTCCAAAAACTGTGGGCATTGCTTCAATACCTCCGCTAACTCGGAGCACGAAAACAGCCTCAGCATACTTTTTAGAGCATAGGCATTGGTCACGCCCCATAGACAAAAACGGATATTCTTCCTGATTTTAGACCAGCCTTTGGTATTGGGGTAAATCGTTTCGGAGAGTTCAGACAGGCTAAACAGGTAGTCGAGTTTATTTTCAATTATCATAGTATGGACCAGAATTTCAGCAGCTAGGACAACCTCAAACATTGGGGAGTCGCTCATTGAAAATAATGTACAGTGTTTCATTGAGGGGTGCTGTCCTGAGTTTGTATGAAAATGTCAGCCTTCGTCATTAGCTATTTACTTAGCGCGCTAACTAAATTATATTACTTAGCACGCTAAGTAATATGTAACTCGTTATGATTGAAAATACGCACACCCTGAAAGAATTATCACTCGCTGAGCAGTTTGCTCGTCTCTCACGCTTATGGAAAATGGTGGCGGACCGAGAACTCTCACCCTTGGGCCTTACCCATCCTCGTTGGACCGCATTGTGGAAATTACAGCGTCTCGGTGACAACGTCAGTCAAAAAACCTTAGCCGAAGCGTTAGAAATAGAACTGGCTTCTTTAATGCGAACTTTAAAGCAGCTCGAAGAACAATCGCTGATCGAACGTCACTGCTGTCACAACGATAAGCGCGCTCGAATCGTCAGTTTGACGAGTAACGGGCGTGCTCTTATCAAGCAGATGGAAACCCGTATTTTGCAAGTTCGCCAAAACTTACTGGGTAATATTGACGATCAACAATTGCACCAACTGACTCTTACGCTCGAACAAATCTCACACAACGCTCTAGATACGCTCAGCAAACCGATAGCAACACCTTCAAAGGAACAATAATTACTTATGACACCTGATCAAAAATTTGCACTTTGGATCAAATATTCCATCGTCGCTTTTGTGGCGCTCTTTGCCTATTTTTTGGTGGCCGATTTGGCTATGCCTTTAACACCGCAAGCCATGGCAACGCGGACTGTGACCAAAATATCTCCCCGAGTTAATGGTCAAATCAGTGATGTTTTTGTCACTAATAATCAAACCGTACACAAGGGTGAAGTACTTTTCACCATCGACCCACAACCCTATCAACTGGCGGTAGAGCAGGCCCAACTCAATTATGAACGTGCGGTACAAGGTAATGCTCAATTGGATGCATCGATTGCAGCCGCAGAAGCTAATGTCACGGCAAGCCGTATCGTTGCCGATCAAAAGTTGCGCGAAGCTAACCGATTAAACACTCTGTTTGCACGCAATGGGACTTCTCAACAACTTAAAGACGATGCACAAAGTGGCGCTACCGCCGCGAAAGCCAATTTGGTTGCAGCGCAAGCTCACCTGCAAGAATTGCACGTCAGTCGAGGTAATAGTGACGAGAGTAACGTCAGCATTCGCGCCGCTTTGAACCAATTGGCTACGGAAACCGCATGAACA
>NZ_JAHGUP010000048.1 GCF_001989995.2 Vibrio anguillarum | reverse complement strand
GTGGAATCGCTGTCTGATAGCGCGCAAGCGGGCCTGCGTTGCTACGGTTTTCGCTATGAGATAAAACTGGCCAGTCGCCAATCTGGCTTAACGGCGCTGGAGCTGGTGGACAAAACCGCTCAGCTTGAGATGCTGCGTGATGGCCTTGTCGTGCAGCGCGTGCACGGCATTGTGCGCCAGTTCAGTAAAGGCGATATTGGCCATCATCACACCTTTTACTCACTGACCTTAGTCCCGGCATTAGAGCGGCTATCACTGCGCCAAAACAGCCGCATCTTCCAGCTCAAAACCGTTCCTGAAATCCTCTCCATCGTACTGCAAGAAATGGGCATTAACGACTACGCCTTCTCGCTGAAGCGCGAGTGTACTCAGCGTGAATTCTGCGTGCAGTACCGTGAGACGGATATCGACTTCTTGCACCGCTTAGCCGCCGAAGAAGGCTTGGTGTATCACTTCATTCATGAAGAAGGGAAACACACCCTCTTTTTCAGTGACGACAGCCAAAGCCTGATAAAGCGAGAAACGCCTATCCCTTACAACGCCCTCGCAGGTGGCGTGATGGAAAGCCCCTATGTGTCGCAATTAACGCAACACAGCCAAACCGAAGTGAGCCACAGCGCGCTGCAAGATTACAGCTTTAAAAAACCGAGCTACTCGTTTGCTCAGCAAGCGCAAGGGCGCGAGATGGATTACCAGCAAGCGACCTACGAGCACTTTGATGCACCGGGTCGCTTTAAAGACGACGTCAACGGCAAAGCCTTTAATCAAATTCGCTTAGAGTACCTACGACGAGAAGCGCGTACCGCGACCGGAAAAAGTAACCATCCTGGCCTGCAAGCGGGCACAAAGTTCGACTTACAAGAGCATCTTGACGACAGCGCGAACCGCGATTGGGTTGTCGTGCAAGTGCATCATCAGGGGCAGCAGCCACAAGCATTGGAAGAAGAGGGCGGCAGTGGCGCGACCACGTACAGCAACCAATTCACGCTCATTCCTGCCGATGTCACGTGGCGTGCGACACCGCAAGCCAAACCTCAAGTGGATGGCCCTTGCATGGCGTTAGTCGTGGGTCCTGATGGCGAAGAAATCTTCTGTGACGAACATGGCCGCGTCAAACTGCATTTCCCGTGGGACAGATATTCCAACGGCGATGAGCACAGCTCATGCTGGGTACGCGTCTCACAAGGTTGGGCTGGCAGTCAATATGGCATGATAGCCATTCCGCGCATTGGTCATGAAGTCATCGTCTCGTTTCTCAACGGCGACCCAGACCAACCGATAGTGACAGGCCGTACCTACCATGCGACCAACAAAGCGCCGTACACACTGCCGGATAACAAAACCAAAACCGTGCTGCGCAGTGAAACGCACCAAGGGCAAGGGTTTAACGAGCTGAGCTTTGAAGACCAAGCGGCGCAAGAGAAAATCTACCTACACGCACAAAAAGACTTAGACGCCTTGGTGCTCAATGA
>NZ_JAHGUP010000047.1 GCF_001989995.2 Vibrio anguillarum | reverse complement strand
ATTGCTAACCAACGCATGTTGATTTTTGCAAGAAATGCATACAGCACAATATTGACACCTAAAACCACTAGGCCAACGTAACCTAAGCTGCCTGCGGCGACATCGGCCGATTGCAAACTGGTAGCCCAAGTTTGGATAGAACCAATTTGGCTCATTGTTCCGGTAAAGCCGAGGAAGATAAGCAACCCGCCTGCGGTTCCCTCGGAGGTTAGATTGACCAGTTTCGAGCCTCCTTTAAAGTAACTTAAGAGAAGACCAAAAACGCCAAGCAAAATTGCCAATGCCAAAGGGTGTGCACCGGCTAATGCGATTGAGCCGATAAGAGGGATCATTGGGCCATGGTTGCCAGCTAAGTTGGCTTTTGGGTTTAAGAAACCAGAGGCAATAACACAGAAGAAGAGGGCAGGAAATAACATCTCTACACGTGCAACTTCAATCGCGAAGTCTTTACCTAGATGAATGTGATCCCATGCTTGGGTTAGGCCATCAGCCCAAGACATCATTACCGCTGAGTACATGGCGATGATGCCGATTGTGCCCGCGATGGCTGGTACAAAATCTTCAAGTTCAAAACGGAAGTCACGACCAGGTAAGTTCAAACCAAAGCGACGGGGCTTCATGATTTGCAGTTCGTGGTCTAGGTAATCTGAACGGCTTGCAAACTCAGATGCTGGACGATGCAGCTCTTTATAGCTTTTCGTCTCGATTTCTGAGCGCTCATTGTTGACTACGTCTGGCATAGATTCCTCATATTTTTTAAAAGTTAGTAATTCGTACTGAATCCTAGTAATCCGCGAAGAAGCGGTAATGTTTTTAATTGAATATGTAGCACATCTCATATGTGCTTGCATAACAACAACTAAAAAAGAGAGTGTGGTTATTTATACAACCTTATCTTTGCTCGCGAGTTTAGCTTGCTTATCCTTTAGGGTGATTGATCTTGATCACTTTAAGAATAAATGTGAAAGAAAACTACAGCAGCCTAATGAAAACGGGGGGTTGAGGCGTTACTTGCTTGAAATAAGTTTTCACATTGTGATGTTTGTAAAAGAGTTTCAATGATATTAATGACCTTAAATATCCTATGAATCTAGGTGTACTTTATACATGAATAGGTTGTCTATTTTTAAGTAAATGTTAATGAAATGAGTTAACTGTTAATTGCTTGATGTGCCATTTATATGCGCCATATGGAGAAGTATTGGCTAAAATGTGAATTTTTAATCAGATAAAATAACTAAATATCCTTATTTTCTAGGTTAATAATTTGTTGCATGTTTTCGGTGTGAATGCTAGTTTGTATCAAAAATGGGAGTTGGAATACTCTGCAGTAGCAAATACAGGGAGTTAAGCGCATGACTGATGTACCGGCGCTGAATATTAAAGAGCTGCACAAAACCTTTGGTCAAAACGAAGTACTAAAAGGAATCTCACTAGAAGCTCGTAAGGGTGATGTTATCTCCATTATTGGTTCTTCTGGCTCGGGAAAAAGTACCTTTCTTAGATGCATCAATTTACTTGAAACACCAACCTCTGGTGATATTTGGGTCAATGGTGAACTCATTCAAATGAAAAAAAATCGGCAAGGTGAAGCTTCACCTGTGAGTGAAAAGCAGGTGCAACGAATTCGCTCACGCCTTGCTATGGTATTTCAGGGATTTAACCTTTGGTCGCACATGACGGTGTTAGAAAACGTTATTGAAGCACCAATTCATGTGTTAGGAGTACCGAAAGCACGAGCCATCGAGAGTGCTGAGGTGCTGCTTAAAAAAGTCGGCCTGTATGAACGTAAAGACTATTATCCTGGTCACCTTTCTGGTGGGCAACAACAACGTGCGGCGATTGCTAGAGCGTTGGCCGTGGAGCCAGAAGTCATGCTGTTTGATGAGCCCACTTCTGCACTTGATCCTGAATTGGTGGGTGAAGTGTTGGGTGTTATGAGAGACTTGGCAGAAGAAGGCCGTACTATGCTGGTAGTGACTCATGAAATGGCCTTTGCTCGCGATGTTTCAAACCATGTGATGTTCTTGCACCAAGGTTTAGTGGAAGAGCAAGGAGATCCAGCCATCCTGTTCACCCAGCCTAAATCTGAACGGTTAAAACAATTTATATCCTCTATTTATTAATGTGTTCATTATGTTGTGGTATTCGTCACGACATAAATATTAAGCAAAACCAACATAAACATAGCATGATAAATAAGTAAGACCTCAATCACAGGAGTATGGAAATGAAAAAGTGGTTATTAGTTGCAGCCGTTGCTGCTAGTGCAATGACTGGTATGGCCCAAGCGAAAGAATGGAAGACGGTTCGTTTTGGTATAGAAGGGGCTTATCCTCCTTTTAGCTGGACAGAGGCTGATGGATCTCTCAAAGGCTTTGATGTTGATATGGCCAATGCGTTGTGCAAGGAGATGAAAGTGGAATGTAAAATCGTTCCACAAGACTGGGATGGCATTATCCCATCACTGCTTGCACGTAAATATGACGCGATTATTGCAGCCATGTCGATTACCGACGAGCGCAAGAAAAAAGTCGATTTCACTGGTAAGTACGCATTAATTCCCAATAAATTTATCGCCAAGAAGGGAGCCGCGTTGGATTTTTCTAAAGAAGGTCTAAAAGGGGTGAAAATTGGTGTACAACGTGCAACAACGCACGATAAGTATCTTACTGATAATTATGGCGATGCAGTTGAAATTGTCCGTTATGGTTCATTTGATGAAGCCTATCTTGACCTAGCCAATGGTCGTATTGCGGCAGTATTGGGTGATGCCTCTGCATTGGAAGAGGGTGTGCTTAACAAAGCGGGCGGCGAAGCGTATGAGTTCGTCGGCCCATCATTAACCGATCCGAAATGGTTTGGCGATGGTTTTGGTATTGCGGTTCGTAAACAAGACAAAGATCTCACTCAAAAACTTGATATGGCGATTAAATCTCTTCGTCAACAAGGGATTTACCAAGAAATTGCGACCAAATACTTTAATTACGATGTATACGGTGAATAAGCTGTAACATCATATCTTACCCATATAATTAGAAGGTGAGAGTGGGCCGAGCATATGAATATGTTTATCGATCACTCTGTAATTAGGACTGGTTAGCTCAGTTGACTCCACCTTCTCAATTATGATGGGAATCCATTGATTCTTAACGGCTGGATCCTAGTTCCAGAAGTACCCAGCCGTTAAATTCTCCAGGGACTAGGGATGAATTATGTTGGACCTACACGGATATGAAGCCTCAATTTTGAAGGGAGCGGTGCTGACCATTGAAGTTGCCGTGCTCTCTTTATTACTTGCCATGTTACTTGGCATGCTAGGTGCGCTAGCCAAGCTTGCACCTTACCGTTGGGCAAGAGCCATTGCCACTCTTTATACGACCATCATTCGCGGTATTCCAGACCTTGTGTTAATGATGCTTATTTTCTTTGGCGGTCAAATATTGTTGAATAATAGCCTTTATTCAATCAACGAATGGCTAAACAATTGGTTTATGGCAAGTGACCCGAGCCATGAATGGACCGCTTATCTCCCCGATTATATTGATGTTAGCCCTTTCATTGCAGGGGTGCTAACCATAGGTTTCATTTTCGGTGCCTATATGGCTGAAACCTTTCGTGGCGCTATTATGGCGGTTGATAAAGGGGAGATGGAAGCGGCGAAAGCGTATGGTATGAGTTCCACGTTAGCATTTAGACGCATTTTGCTTCCTCAAATGGTCCGTCATGCGTTACCAGGATTTGGTAACAACTGGTTAGTATTGCTCAAAACGACGGCACTTGTTTCCATTATTGGATTAGAAGATATGGTCAGAGTCAGCTCACTCGCGGCGGGTTCGACAAAAATGCCATTCACCTTTTATATGGCTGTTGCAGTGATCTTCCTTTTCTTTACCAGTGTATCAACTGGTCTTCTCAAATTGGTTGAGCGCAAGTTCAGCATTCACACGAGGTAAATATGGATTTTTCCCTTATTACTCAAAGCCTACCAATTTATTTTAGTGGGCTGTGGACAACGGTTTGGCTGGTGGGGTTGTCGTTAATTATCGGTTTGAGCCTTGCGATCCCCTTAGCGATTGCTAGAAATAGCCACAACTATTTTATTCGTACTCCAGCATGGGCTTATACCTACTTTTTTCGTGGTACACCGTTATTGGTCCAGCTTTATCTCATCTACTATGGAATGGATCAATTTTTCCCGGTGAAAGATACCTTGTGGGAAAACGCTTGGTTTTGCGCGTTGGTTGCTTTTGTTCTCAATACGTCCGCCTACACGGCTGAAATTATTCGCGGCGCGATCAATGGATTGCCGAAAGGCGAAGTTGAAGCGGCGAAAGCATACGGAATGAGTACTTGGAAAACGTATCGGCGAATTATTCTACCGAGTGCGTTAAGGCGCGCACTGCCCGCTTATAGTAATGAAGTTATCTTCATGCTCCACGGCTCTGCGGTTGCTGGTATTGTTACCATTATGGATTTAACGGGAGCTGCGCGTTTAGTGAACTCTCGTTATTATGCTCCATTCGAGTCATTTTTAACCGCAGGTTTGTTCTATATGGGCTTGACCTTCATTATTTTGTTCTGCTTTAAACAGGCTGAAAAACGCTTCTTAGCTTATTTGCGCCCATTAAGCTGAAGGGCTGCAAGTAGCAATTTGTTGTACCGAGTTTGTTTATATAATCCAGGCATAGATTAAAATAAGAAGCGCGCTGAATGCGCGCTTCTTATTGGCACGTTACTTTCTGTTCCTACAAAGAAAAACTGGACCAAATTGGCGCGTGATCAGAAGGTTTTTCTATTCCTCGAAGTTCATAGTCGATGCCGACTTCTTGGCATTTTTTTGCTAGGTTCGGGGTCGCTAAAATGACGTCGATTCGTAGCCCGCGGTTATCATCAAAGCCACGTGAGCGATAATCAAACCACGAAAATTGATCATTTACATCCGGATTTAACTGACGGAATGTGTCAACCAAACCCCAGTCCATTAAAGTTTGTAACCATTCGCGCTCTTCAGGTTGGAAAGAGCATTTTCCCGTTTGCAACCAGCGTTTTCTATTGGCTTCACCAATCCCAATATCCAAGTCGATAGGGCTGATGTTAATGTCTCCCATCACAATTATTTGTTCGTTAGGGGAGTGATGTGACGTTAAGTAACCCATTAGATCTTTATAAAACTGACGCTTATAGGGATATTTTGTTTCATGGGAAATATTCTCCCCTTGAGGAAAATAGCCGTTGAGTATGGTTGTTTTTTGGCCGTTGTCATCTTCAAAAGTGGCCATAATCATGCGTTTTTGATGATCTTCATTATCGCTAGGAAAGCCTTTCTGTACTGAAATGGGTTCCTTTTTGCACAACATGGCGACGCCATAATGTGCTTTTTGACCATGAAAATAGACGTGGTAGCCCATGGCTTCAACATCCTCAAGAGGAAAAGCGTCATCGTGTACTTTAATTTCTTGAAGTCCAATGACATCAGGTTGATGCTTATCAATAATCGCTTGCAGTTGATGAAGGCGAGCTCTCAAACCGTTGATGTTAAAACTGATGACTTTCATAAGGGATCCTTAAGATGAGTTGTGCGCAAGATGTTACCATTTCAAGGCGCAAGGACAAGACGAAAAGCGAATCAATTGTAATACGTAAACTTTTTGAATAGTCAGAAATGATATTTTTATTAACATTTATGTAAACTTACGATTGATCTCTCAAGTCAATATGCTCTAATTAAAACGGTCACCGTTTTGTCTGAAAACCCTATTAGCGCAGCATAAGGATGTAGTATGCGAACACTTTCGGTTCAATGGAAAATAACCCTTTTAGCCGGCCTTTGCCTGTTAATTACGTCATTGTCTCTCATTGGTTTTTCTGTTTATAACGCAGTGAATAACCAACAAGCAATAAAACAACAAAGTTCAGATTCTGTGATCAATAAATCGCAGCAGTTATTAGAAACTCGGGCGCTGCTCAATGCCACCGAAGTATCTGAATATCTCAGTGAAGCCATGTATCGGGCTCAGATGCTTGCTGATACGGCCTTGTTTTTCAAGTCAAATACCGAAGAAAATTTTGGTGAAAACGAAGCGTTAAGGACATCTTTAGATGAAATGGTTCGCAAGACGGTAGTCAATTATCCCAATGTTCAGGGGGCTTATCTCGTCTTTAAGCCAAATTTGCTCGATAGCGAGGATGACAACTACCAGAATGCTGACTATGTAGGCTCAAATGAAATAGGTCGATTCGCTGCATACTGGATAACTTCCTCCAATGGTGAAAATGTGGTGGCAAATGTATTAAGCGAAGTGGCATTGAAGGATGAAGGAAACAGTGAGCGTTTCGCCTGCCCGTTAACAACAGCTAGTGCATGTATCTCATCGCCTAAAATCGTGATTCAAGACAATGAAACGTTTCTTACTTCTTCTCTCTCTGTGCCCATTTTGATTGATGGTGTTGCGATTGGCTTTTTTGGCATCGATTTAAAGCTTAGCCCACTGGTAGCTATTGCACTGAGTTCAGATCAAAGTCTATTTGGCGGTAGTGGTAAGGTCTTTATTGTCAGCTTAAATAACACGCTTATTGCGACTGATGAGCGTGAATTAACCTTAGGCGCGCCACTGGCTGATTCCGTTTTGACTACAAAGGAGATCGCCAATCTTCTAGCCGAGGGTAAAGTCCATTCTCAATGGAATTCAGATCGGCAGTGGTTGTCTGTCTTTGCTCCTATTCAGGTGGCGAACCAGACTTGGGGCGTGGTTTTTGAAATGCCGACATCGAGTGTGCTAGCTGATGCCAATCAACTGGATCAGATCATTACTCAACAGGTAGAGAATGGCGTTAGAGCGGAGTTATTAGTCGGCGCATTGCTAGTCTTTTTAGGGCTCGCAATCATTGCGCTAGCTGCCACCCAAATTGTGAAACCTATTCGAGCGGTCGTGGAGCGGTTACAAGATATTGCTTCTGGCGAAGGGGATTTAACTCAGCGGCTTGTCATCAGTAGTCATGATGAAATCGGTGATTTGGCACGCGGCTTTAACCAGTTTTTAGACAAATTACAGGCTATCATTCAGCAGATCGTAGAAAGTGCGAACCAAGTAGCTCAAACGACTGAACAGGCACGGCAGTCTGCCGTACAAACACGTAGCCGTAGTGAGTCTCAATTTAAAGAGATGGATATGGTGGCGACTGCCTCTGAAGAAATGACACAAACAGCAAGTCTCGTTGTGCAAAATGCCGAGGCTGCGGTGCAAGCCGCTTCGCAAGCTAATCACTCCGCACTGACTGGGCAGGATGTCATCCGTGCCTCTGAAGCTGAGATGCATAAGCTGGTGGTGCGAATGAGTGATGCGGTGCCGGTTGTTGAAGAGTTGGCTCAAAACAATATCAATATTACCGAAATTTTAACGGTCATTGAGGGAATTTCACAGCAAACCAATTTGCTCGCATTAAATGCGGCTATAGAAGCGGCTCGGGCCGGAGATCAAGGGCGAGGGTTTGCTGTTGTCGCCGATGAGGTACGTAATTTGGCCCAGCGGACTCAGAATTCTGTGGGTGAAATACGCAAAGTGATAGAAAAAGTTCAACAAGGTACTGAGGGCGTAGTTGAGGTGATCCAGCAAGGAAACGCGTTAGCAAATGGAACTGCGATACAAGTCCAAAAGGCCGTTGCTGAATTAGAAATAGTGTTTGAATCCATCTCAGCAATTAACGATATGAATAGCCAGATTGTGAAAGCGGCCCAAGAACAGCAAGCCGTCTCTGGTGAAGTCAACCTCAGCCTATCCAATATTCGTGATCTTAGCGCGCAGATATTGATACTGGTCGGTGAATCAGAATCGGTTGGTGCTCAGATAAGCCAACTCTCGGCTAAGCAGCAACAGTTGGTTGGGCAATTTAAAGTCTAACGGCTGAAAGAGTAAGAAGTAGATGTTTGCTTCTTACTCTCTCGCAGTATCATCCAGTTTACGCAATAAATCCTGCTGTACGATTTTCAGCGCTTCAAGTGCGGTGTGTGGTTCAATCTGATTGGTTTCTAATAAGTAGATGAGATCGACAGCGAGCTTTATCTCTTCAGACGCACCGTCTAGCGGTACAGTAGGATCATTCATTTTATTGGTTTTTCTCCCTGAACGTAATTTGTTTCTCAATTTTGGCTTTGGCTTCTTGGCAACGCTTGAGCCGCTGCTCTACGGTCAATAACGCTTTTTGTGCTTGCTGCTGACTAACAGCAGAATTTTGCTTGAGCCCGAGTTCTTTTTCTCTCACCATATCCATCAGCCTCCGCTCCCATTCTTGATGCTGGGCCAGCTCTTGATATAACGCATTGATCGGTTTGCGATAATAGCTGCGATGCTTGGGCTCACTTTTTCTGATCGATACTGTCGATATTTCGCGTTGGATTGCCGCAATTTGTGCAAGCAGTCGATCGGTTAGATATTGAGCTCGTTGACTGGTTAGCCGTTGGCTCTCTTGTTCGCGCATGATGGAGTCAAAGGTCGCTTTTGCTTCCATAACACAAGGGATTAATAAGTGCGCTTTACAGTGGAACAGGCGCTCATCAAATAGAGCCTGATGGTGTTCACCACGAGTTCGGTCAACACTGGCGGCTTGTTGTTTCAACTCTTTAATTAAGGACTTCAATTGAGAAAAATGGTTCATAAGCCTGCAAACCACGCATCATAAGTCAGCTTGATTGCAAGCACACTGACCACACTCACAAATACCGGACGAATAAATTTAGCGCCGAAACGAATCGCTGAATGTGCGCCAACAAAAGCTCCAGCCATCAAACAAACTCCCATAGTCAGTCCCAGCACCCAGTCAATATGCCCCAAAATGGCAAAGGTAACCAATGACGTTACATTACTGGTAAAATTCATCGCTTTAGCAAGGCCAGAGGCCAATAAAATGTTGAGTCGGTATAATGCCATCGAACTGACTGTCCAAAATGCGCCAGTTCCCGGCCCTGCCAGCCCGTCATAAAATCCAAGTATCAAGCCTTGCGCATACTGCTTTTTGTGAAGTACAGGGCAGGGAGGCGGGCTGACATTCTGGTGGGCATGCGGTGTTTTATGCCATATCGTATAGATAGCGGCAGCTAGAATAATAAGCGGCAGCACTTTTTGTAGCCAATCGGTGCTGATCGCATCGACAGCAAAAGTACCTATGGTTGCGCCAATTAAGGTGGCAATGAAAGCTCTGACCCAGCAACTTGGTTGAAACAACTTCTTCTGATAGTAGGTTAATGCGGCAGTTGATGAGGCAAATGTTGCCGCTAGCTTATTCGTTCCTAGTGCGATGTGCGGCGGAAGACCGATTGATAATAACGCGGGTACAGTAAGCATGCCACCGCCGCCAGCGACTGCATCGATAAAGCCAGCAATAAAAGCAACAAGCGCCAACACAATCAAAGTGGTTGGCTCAACAAATTCCATGAATAAAATCGGCCCTGAGTAATGAGATGAAAGGGCGTAGTGTTAAGCCCTAGCTAATATTCTATTGTTCTTTTAAATGGAGGAAGCGAGTCCAATAATGATTTTCCGTAGCGTTTTGAAACGATTCGGCGATCGAGAATCACGACTCTACCAGAATCACGCTCTTTGCGCAGCAATCTCCCGACGGCTTGGATCAGCTTTTTGCTGGCTTCAGGAACGGTTATCTGAATAAAAGAGTTTCCACCTCGTTTCTCTATGTATTCGGCGTGAGCTTGCTCAACTGGAGAGGTTGGTACGGCAAACGGAATTTTTGTGATCACCAGATTCTCCAAAAGTTCTCCTGGTAAGTCTAGCCCTTCCGAAAAGCTACTGGTGCCAAACATTACGCTCGTTTTACCACACTGCACTAGCATTTTATGTTTATTTAGAATTTCTGTGCGTGATATTTCACCTTGGACTTGCAGCGCCCAGCCTCGTTTAACAAAATCTGTTGATATTTTTTCAGCCACTTCGCGCATTTGCCAGTAAGAAGCAAATAGCACTAAATTAGCTTTGTTTGGCTGAATAAACTCAGCGAGCCGCTCTACCAGATAATCAGTATACTCTTTCGCTTGCGGTTCAAAACGCATTGCTGGAATGAGTAACTCGGCCTGATTTTGATAATCAAACGGTGAAGCGAGTGCTAGGAAACGTGTGCCATCTTCTGCCTTTTCACTGATCCCTGCTTGCGAGCAAAAGTAGCTGAACGAGTTAAGAGCTCGCATCGTCGCGGAGACTAAGATTGCGCCGATGCAGCGGCTCCAGATCTGTTGATCAAGTTGCCAACCAATTTCTAGCGGTGAAACGTTAACAATGAAATCACCTTCACGTTCAGGGTGAATTTCAAGCCAACGTGCCAAAGGGGCTCCTTTTTCTCGCTTGGGCTCCGCCATCAGCAGCCATACTTGGGCAAGGTTCTCTAAACGCTGAATATAAAAGCCTAATTCAGTCAGTGCTGGTTCTGCCAACCGAGCGGCGAGTTCGCCTTCTTTAACTCGTTCAGCAATCAAGTCCGCAATTTTAGCGACGGATTGATTGGCTTTTTGAGAGAGCCGCTTCAGGGTTTTAGACTCTTCTTCAAGCCATTGTGGCAGTTCGCCATGCTCAAAACGGTATCGCTTTTCTTCAAATTGTTCGGGCACAAACTGCTTTGTCAGTTGGCTCAAGCTTGGGATAAGTTGTTGCAGTGTCTCTTGCAGTTCGTTACGAAAACGTGCCACTCGTTTTTCTTCGGCTAAGCTTGAAAACTTGGTTACGGATTGATTGAGTTTTTCCAACCAACTAGCTGCGCCTTTCAAGCTTGCGGACGCTGAAGCGTGATCTCGTGCTACATGAGGTAAGTGGTGTGCTTCATCAAAAATGTAAATGGTGTTTTCGGGCTCAGGCAGAATGACACCACCGCCAAGGTCAGCATCCGCCATGACCAAGCTGTGGTTGGCAATAATGACATCGGCTTTGTCCAGTTCCGATCTTGCCTTTTGAAAAGGGCAATCTCTATGGCCAGCAAAGCTGCCATTACAGCTGTGTTTATCGCTCACAATCAGTTGCCATAACTCATCTTTAATCGCTTTTGGCCACGAGTCGCGATCACCGTTCCATTTTCCTTGAGTCAGTTTTTCATACATGGTGGTGAATAATTCAACGTCTTTTTTTTGTGGCTTTGATTCGAACAGAGCAATTTGTGATCCATCTACCCCACACGCAGCCGCGAGTTTTTCGGTGCAACAGTATCGTTGACGTCCTTTGGCAAGGATAAAAGAGAATTGACGATCAGTGATGCGTCTAAATAAAGGCAAATCTTTGCTGATCAGCTGTTCTTGAAGTGCCACTGTGGCTGTCGAAACAACAACCTTTCTATTATTCAATACTGCAACAGGAACCGCCGCCATTAAATAGGAGAGTGATTTCCCTATTCCTGTACCCGCTTCAGCAATCAAGATTCGGTTGGATTTGTGATATGAACCACACAATGTTTTTGCAATCTCAGCAACAAGATAATTTTGTCCTCGGCGAGGAATGAAGTTTTCGAGCTGAAATTGCAGGTTTTGATAACTATCCCGAATGGATTTTTGGATTTTTGTTGTAAGCATACACAGACCTAAATAGCAGAGTGCCGAGTCTAGCACAGTTCACTAAAGGATACGCAGTTCACGAAATCGTATGCTTTTAGATCAAATCTAGATCTTGTTCACAAAAAAAAACTGAACCTTCAGGAACTTATGTTTAATTCTCATTGTGAAAAATATAAAACTATCCACTCGGTTAAATTATGACATCAACATCCATTTAATCTTGCCAAACTAAATTTTACTGGTGTTTAATTCTGATGTTTCATGATTGTTAGTTTTTAGATTGTGTGATGTTTTTGCTTGGAAGTCGCCCGTAATTTTATGAAAATATCATGTAACTACATGTTTTTAATTATTTTTACCTTTATTTTTGTTTATTTTTTAGGATATTTGACATGCAGGATAATCTTTTGCAATCTAATCCTTGAGATTTAATGGCGGCAACGAACCGAGTTTAAATTTGGAAGTTGCCAGCAAAAACAAAGGGAACCGGATAAGGAATTCCCATACATAAGAAAAGGCAGTGGATTAATTATGAAAAAGACTCTATTAGCACTAGCAGTGCTTGCGGCAGCAAGCTCAGTTAACGCAGCAGAAATTTACGCTAACGACACGACAGCCGTGAAGCTCAAAGGCGAAGTTGATGCTTATTTGGCAACAACTAAATCTACAAATACCGCTCAAGTAGAAACAAAAACCGATCCAGATGTTAATGTTTGGGGAAAAATCCAGCTTGATGCAGAAACAAAACTGACTGATACCCTGAAAGCGTTTGGTTCTTTTGAAATAGAGGCTGGTTCTGATTACGAGTCTACTGATAGCAAAGCATCATTTGACGATTTGTATGTCGGCGTTAAAACTGAGACTTGGGGTGTTGCTGTAGGTGAAGTTGGAGATCTAGCTGACTCTATGGATGCTATCCAAAAAGATGATATTACCAATGAAGGTAAATACATGGGCTCTACAGGTGGTCACCGTAGCGAGTCAACAGGTCACGGCGCTGTATTTAAAGCTAAAGTTGTAGACGGTTTAGTATTTGTAGCTGATGTCAATACAGAATCTAACGAAAATATTGACAATACCTACGGTGTATCACTTGACTACACTGTAGATATGTTTTCTATCGGTGCTTCATACCTAACAGGTGAAGCTGCAGCTGATACTGATTACTCTGTAGCAGGTATCTCGGCTTCTGTTGATGTATCTGGCTTTTTCTTCGCTGTGACTTATGGCCAATATGAAGGTAACAACAAGTATGGTTTCTTCACAGCCTCAGATTTCTATTCTGGTGATGCGATTGGTGTAGCTGCTTCTTACTCATTTAATGATGTACGCCTCTATTCAACTTATGCTGTTATGAGTATTGATGAAGTTACTAAAACCGGTGTAGATGCTAAAGGTGATACAGAAAACCTAGTTGTCGGTGTTGATTATGCTCTAGCAAGCAACATTACGGTATTTGCTGAATATCAAACTGCAGAAACATCAAATGATTTTGCTGCAGGTGGTAACCAAGAAAAAGATGTTGCTCTAATCGGTGCTTACTACACGTTCTAAAATACTTTAATTTTTAAGTATCATAAAAGCCAGTGCAGTGCATTGGCTTTTTATTTATCGGGAGATTTGATTTGTTGTTGAGAGCCTTTATTTGTATTTTAGTTTTCTTATGTAGCTCAACAGTGGCTAATGGGTATGAATTGTCTGTAGACTCTGGCATCGAGATACTTTACGTAAATGGGCAGAAGGCTGATAACTCTCTGACCTTTGACAGTGAATATTTGCAACTTGTTCTCCGGTATTCTGGACGCCTAAAAAGTGGTGGAAAAATGGAGTATTATGCTACCTACCCTTATTTGGTTACCCTGACATTCCAGGGGCAGAAAGACATAAATAGTAAAGCATTTATAAAATTGATTTCTAATCGTTATGACAAAATTAATGCTGAAAACGAACGGAAAAAACCAGTTTTTGATATTCAAACTTCTGAGGATGTGAGTGTCGAACAGAAAATTCTTCCTTCGACAGTCGAAGTATTCCCATATATGGATGTGGGATCTTTAGTTAAATCATATAACATTGACAACGCAATATTTTTTTCTGACAACCTCAAGAAAATAGATATGGTGAATAATTCTGATGCCATTAGCACAACTGAAGACTCTCTGACCCAACTTCAAATATGGTATCTAAAGTCAACAAAGGAAGAGCGCAAATCGTTTCGAAAATGGATTATCGAACAAGAGTGATCGCCATCAAATATGAAATGCCAAATTTCTCTACTTTGGCGTTTTAATTTAAGCACAACACTTCTTAAATTTCTTGCCGCTACCGCAATGACATGGGTCATTTCGTCCTAGCTTCGTTGGTGTGTTCTCCTGTGGAAATTCACCGTCAACGTAGAACCAGATACCATTTTCTCGTATAAATCGTGAACGTTCTTGCAGACAAAATTGCTGTTGATTCTGTGTGTAATAGGCTTTGAAATGAACGAAGCCTTCATTTTCGTTGTTGCGGATACTTGCGGAGATGACGTCTAGCCCACACCATTGACTGCTGATTGATTCTTCAATCGCGTCACGTTGCTGTGGTGCATTGCAACTCGGATGATAGGTATTGATGACGAAATCAACCAAACCCAGAACATGGGCACTATAGCGGGCTCTCATCAGTTGCTCTGGATAGATGGCTAAAGCTGAATCACTGTGGATTGGTTCACAACAGTGTTGGTAATCTAAATGACTACCACAATAGCATTGGTTCATAAATCCTCTCAAATTGCCCATTCATATAAGACGGGGAAGTTTAAGGAGATCTAAACTCGATGTCTACTCAGGAGTGGACACCCAGTAAATCGGCTGTCCATTTCACAGCTTCGTTGTAACACTCTTTCACCACGGGCTCTTCGATATTTAACGCATTAGCAATTTTCTCAACCTTTTGCCAGTCAGCCTGTTCATAAGCTCGAGTTAACTCGAGTACCAGACCTAATTCTCCTTTCCCTTCTATTAATGCAAGTTTAACGTATTCGTCGATAGGCATCTCTTCCATGATACTTTCTAAAGGTTGATCAAGTAGGCTATCGAGTAGCGAAAACATTCCTGTCAGGAAGGCCGAACCGGGTTCGACGTTCATTTTTGCTTTCACACCGATTAACTCGCAATATCTTGCCCTTTGAATGGATAAACCATACAAATAGTCCGGTTTAGATTCTTGCGTCGAAGCAATAGCAACCAAGGAGATAAACTTTCTCAATCGTTGTTCACCGAGATAAATCAGCGCTTGTTTAAATGAATGGATTTTTGAACTGACTGTTGCGGATGAGTTAACAAAGGTTAACAGTTTATAAGATAAGGTCAGGTCGGTGGC
Organism: Vibrio anguillarum; assembly: GCF_001989995.2. Taxonomy (GTDB): domain Bacteria; phylum Pseudomonadota; class Gammaproteobacteria; order Enterobacterales; family Vibrionaceae; genus Vibrio; species Vibrio anguillarum. Next base: position 43,590 of record NZ_JAHGUP010000047.1, on the reverse strand, counting down.
GACAAGCTCCTCAATGGCTTTGTAATCGAGGTTAGATTTGGCTATTTCTTTGAACAGTTGCACCACAGTAAGAAATGCGGGTTCTAACGCTTTGCGCTGTAACATCTCTGGTTTGCTAAAAAAGTAGCCTTGAAAATAGGTAAAGCCCGCCTTTTTAGCTTGCTTAAACTCTTCATAGGTTTCTACTTTCTCAGCAAGGAACTCAATTTTCGTCGCACCAAGTTTTTGAATAAAGCGAGTGGCTTTTTCAAGGGGAACGATACGGATGTCAAATTTGATAATTGACACATAGGGGAAGAAGACGAGCCAGCCTGAACTGGGTACAAAGTCATCAAGCGCAATTCGGTAACCAAGCTTCGCCATCTTTTTAATTGCTTCTAATAACTCTAAAGTTGGTTCGCAATCTTCCAATACCTCAACGACCAAGTTTTGCGCAGGAAAAAGCGTAGGCACGAGGTTAATCAGGCTTTGATAAGGAAAATTGACAAACCCTAAATGCTTACCCAGCGTATTGTAATGAGTGGATAAAAAATGATCAGAGAGTAACCGGCTCGTTGCTAAGTCCGGGTCTATATCTGGAAAGGTGTTCTTAGGACCGTCTCGAAATAGCAGCTCGTAGCCGATAGTTTTTCGGTCACGATCGAGTATGGGTTGTCTGGCGATATAGGAGTATTTCAAGGCAAGACTCTTATCTAATTATTGATATTATTGATTATACTTATTATAGCTTAACTTTTGATTCGACCACTTAAACCAATTAGTACCAGAGTGCGACTTGTCGTCAGTTTTTAGAACTAAAAGGTCGAGTTTGCAGTTCGTAACCATCATTAGCATAGACTAAGACTGAACCTTGGGTGTACCAGTCACCCAAAACAATTCGCGTTGCGGTGCCATGAAGTTGATTTCTGTGATGAATCTCTGGTCGATGAGTATGGCCATGAATCATTAAATCGACCCCATACTGGGTCAGAACTCTATCCACTTCACTTTGTGTAACATCCATAATATCCATAGATTTCATTTGCTTATCATTATGGATGCCCGACTGTACTTTACCCACAATACGAACCTTTACAAAAAATGGCAGCCGATTAAATACCCATTGTAGCCAAGGCTGGTGAACCTTCTTTCGATAGGCTTGATACTTTATATCGTCAATACAGAGTGTGTCGCCATGCAACACCACGGCTTTTTTTCCGTAAAGGTCAATTACTTGTTCTTCTTGGAGAAGAGTGATTCCGGTTTCTTTCGCAAATCGTTTGCCAAGCAAGAAGTCGCGGTTTCCTTGAGTAAAATAGCAAGCAACCCCTTCGCGAGTCAGTTGTTTAAATTCCGATTTTATTTGGTTGGCGAAAGGTGAATTATCATCGTCACCTATCCAAAATTCGAAAAGATCGCCAAGCACGTACAGTGCATCGGCATGAATGGCTTCTTCGCGCATGAAACGGATAAAACACTCGGTGATATCTGGTCGAGAAGGGCTTAGGTGTAAATCAGAAATAAATAGTGTATGCATAATAAAAATAAGGAGCGCATAGCGCTCCTTTTACCGTTACTCTTCGATGGTTGTGCCAGAAATGAACACTTCTTCTAGTGGAACATCTTGATGCATGCCCATAGAGCCTGTGCTCACGGCTTTTATTTTGTTCACAATATCCATACCTTCGATCACTTCAGCGAACACGCAGTAGCCCCAGCCATCTCGGCTTTCTGAACGAAAATCTAGGAATGTGTTGTTGTTCACGTTGATGAAAAACTGAGAACTTGCAGAGTGTGGATCCATAGTGCGCGCCATGGCAAGAGTACCGATCTTATTGCTTAGGCCGTTGTTGGCTTCGTTTTTAATCGTTGCGCGAGTTGTTTTTTCTTTTAGGCCAGAGGTCATGCCGCCGCCTTGAATCATGAATCCATCGATAACGCGGTGGAACAGAGTGTTATCGTAAAAACCGTCACGGCAGTACTGTAGAAAGTTTGCGCTTGTTTCTGGTGCTTTTTCTTCATTAAGTTGAATTTTAATATCACCAAAATTCGTGTGAAGGATGATCATGATAGTTACCTTTATCTATTTTTCGTTGAGGCCCGGATTTTAACTGAACTTTGGACACATTCAAATCAACAAATGTCTTTAGGGGCCGTATTATTGCGAGAGAATAAGGATGACCAAGCTAGGCTAGAGTTGTTATACTGTGAAGCCATTTTAGTTCAAACAGTTATTAGATAGAGATCATGCTGAAAATATATAACTCAATCACTAGACAAAAAGAAGAATTCAAACCAATTCATGCCAACAAAGTGGGTATGTATGTCTGTGGAGTCACCATTTATGATCTCTGTCATATTGGCCATGGTCGCACCTTCGTTTCTTTTGATGTGATTTCTCGCTACTTGCGCTACTTAGGCTATGACCTTACATTTGTGCGTAACATCACTGATATTGATGACAAAATCATTAAACGTGCTGCCGAAAATGGTGAATCTTGCGATTCGCTAACCGAGCGCTTAATCGCAGACATGCATGCAGATTTCGATGCATTGAATATGAAACGTCCAGATGTCGAGCCTCGTGCAACCGCTTATATCCAAGAAATCATAGGCTTGGTGCAACGACTGATTGAACGCGGTTTTGCTTACGTTGCTTCTAATGGTGATGTGATGTTTGAAGTCAGCAAATTTGACGAATACGGCAAGTTATCCAAACAAGATCTCGATCAGCTTCAAGCGGGCGCTCGTGTTGATGTTGATCTTGCTAAGCGTAGCCCACTTGATTTTGTGTTGTGGAAAATGTCGAAGCCGGGAGAGCCCACTTGGGAATCCCCATGGGGAGAAGGACGCCCAGGCTGGCACATCGAATGTTCGGCGATGAATTCAGCGATTTTGGGTAACCACTTTGATATTCATGGTGGAGGCTCTGATTTGCAGTTTCCTCACCATGAAAATGAAATTGCTCAATCATGCTGCGCACATGACACTCCCTATGTGAACACATGGATGCACAGTGGCATGGTGATGGTGGATAGAGAAAAAATGTCTAAATCATTAGGGAATTTTTTCACAATCCGCGATGTACTTGCTCACTATGATGCGGAAACGGTGCGCTATTTCTTGATGTCGGGCCATTATCGCAGCCAATTAAATTATAGCGAAGATAACCTAAAACAAGCGCGTGCCTCGCTAGAGCGTCTATACACTGCGTTGAGAGGGTTGGATTTAACCGTAGCAGTTGCGGGCGGTGAAGAGTATGTCAGTCGCTTTTCGATAGCGATGAATGATGACTTTAATACGCCAGAGGCTTATTCCGTCTTGTTTGATATGGCACGTGATATCAACAAGCTGAAGACAGAAAATCTTCAGCAAGCCAGCGCTCTTGGCGCACTTATGCGTGAGCTTGCCGATGTGATTGGAATTTTGCATCAAGATCCAGAAGCGTTTCTTAAAGGAGACACTAATGGCGACGAACAAGTGGCGGAGATTGAAGCTTTGATCAAACTGCGTAATGACTCACGTGCAGCAAAAGATTGGGCTAATGCTGACGTGGCACGCGATAAGTTGAACGAACTCGGCATCATTTTAGAAGATGGCCCAAGTGGAACTACTTGGCGTCGTAAATAATCAGGCAGTTAACTTGTCGATGATGGGCTTGAACTTTATTGGTTAAGCCCATTTTGTTTTTCGTCCACGATTAAGGTTTTCATGTCAATTATTTTAGGTATAGATCCCGGCTCGCGAATCACAGGTTATGGTGTGATCAGGCAGCATGGACGATATTTGTACTATCTTGGTAGTGGATGTATTCGTACCTCCGAAAAAGAGTTACCAGGGCGGCTCAAGCAAATTTACGCTGGCGTGACGGAAATCATCACACAGTTTCAGCCTGATGTTTTTGCCATCGAGCAAGTATTTATGGCAAAGAATGCGGACTCAGCACTCAAGCTCGGACAAGCAAGGGGCAGTGCTATTGTGGCGGCGGTGAATGCGGATCTTCCAGTCTATGAATATGCCGCTCGACTGGTTAAACAATCTGTAGTTGGTACGGGTAGTGCTGATAAAGCGCAGGTACAACATATGGTCCAGCAAATGCTCAAATTATCGGCTAAGCCACAAGCGGATGCCGCTGATGCTCTGGGTGTGGCAATTTGTCATGCGAATACCAATAAAACCTTGATCGCGTTAGCTGGGCGGGCAAGCAGTGCTAAAAAAGGCCGATATCGCTGAAAAACCGATCCCGAGCGAGGTGGTATTTTTCTACTGGCTATACATCCAGTTATTTATTATCATCCGAGTCAAATAACCTCATTTCTCTAAGGAATTTCCTGTGATTGGACGTCTTCGCGGCATTCTGATTGAAAAGCAACCTCCAGAGCTATTGATTGAAGTCGCTGGCATTGGTTATGAAGTCCAAATGCCAATGAGTTGCTTCTATGAACTCCCTAAATTGGGCGAAGAAGCAGTCATTTATACCCATTTTGTGGTCCGAGAAGATGCGCAGCTTTTATATGGTTTCAACACGGTAAAAGAGCGAGCTTTATTTCGTGAAGTGATTAAAGCGAATGGCGTCGGGCCAAAATTAGGCTTGGGTATTTTGTCCGGAATGACGGCCGGTCAATTTGTTTCATGCGTTGAGCGTGAAGATATCTCCACATTAGTTAAGCTTCCTGGCGTGGGTAAAAAAACCGCTGAACGTTTGGTTGTTGAGATGAAAGATAGGCTGAAAGGTTGGGGAGCCGGTGACCTCTTCACTCCCGCTACTGACGCTGCGCCAGTCGATAACAATTCCTTGGAAGCGCTCACGAGCAATGCGGAAGAAGAAGCGATCAGTGCGTTACTTTCTTTGGGTTATAAGCCTCAACAAGCTTCTAAAGTAGTGGCACAAGTAATGAAGGCTGACATGACCAGCGAAGCGCTGATTAAAGAAGCCTTGAGAGCAATGGTATGATTGAAGCTGATCGCTTAATTGCCCCTGATAGTCCTATTTTTAAAGATGAAGATATTATTGATCGCGCGATTCGTCCCAAAAAATTAGCGGACTATCGTGGCCAAGATCATGTACGCAATCAAATGGAAATCTTCATTAAAGCGGCACAAATGCGCAGCGAACCACTCGACCATCTCCTGATTTTTGGCCCTCCAGGGCTTGGAAAAACAACATTAGCCAATATCGTTGCCAATGAGATGGAAGTGAATATCCGCACAACTTCTGGTCCGGTATTGGAAAAAGCAGGTGATTTGGCGGCATTACTGACTAACCTTGAAGAGAACGACGTTCTTTTTATTGATGAAATTCATCGATTAAGTCCAGTGGTTGAAGAAATTCTTTATCCCGCAATGGAAGATTACCAGCTCGATATAATGATTGGCGAAGGTCCAGCCGCTCGGTCCATTAAAATCGATTTACCCCCTTTTACGCTGATTGGGGCAACAACTCGCGCTGGCTCGTTAACCTCCCCCTTGCGTGATCGCTTTGGTATTGTACAGCGCCTTGAGTATTACAAAATTGATGATCTACAGTACATAGTGCAAAGAAGCGCGGACTGTTTAGGATTGTCGATGGAAGCGGATGGTGCACTTGAAGTGGCTAGGAGAGCAAGGGGAACGCCTCGGATTGCCAACCGTTTATTGCGCCGAGTTCGAGATTACGCTGAAGTGAAAGGCAACGGGCACATATGTATAGAGACTGCAGATAAAGCGCTAAACATGTTGGATGTTGATAGCCAAGGTTTCGACTATATGGATAGAAAGCTATTACTAGCGATTATGGACAAATTTGGCGGTGGACCTGTTGGTCTCGATAACCTAGCCGCTGCAATCGGCGAAGAAAAAGATACCATTGAAGATGTATTAGAACCCTTTCTTATCCAACAAGGTTATTTACAACGGACACCAAGAGGACGAATGGCGACCGATCGCGCCTATCTTCACTTCGGAATTGAAAAATAAGTTTACATCTCATCGTCATTTTTAGGTGGTAAGCACAAAGTGTGAACTAAATCTTATTTATGATAATTTTCTTATCACTAAAGAGTTAATGATGTGAAGTGTATTGTTAACTCTCTGTGTGATTCGTTGTATTAATTTCTATCCCTTTCACTAAATACTCACAACAATTTCATTCTTCCTTTGATGTGGATCATTTTGTTCTTTTTTTGTTCAGGTTTGGCGCGTGAAAATTGATGTAAATCAAGGCGTTTTTCTCCCATAAATCTTTTGAAACAACCTGCATTTAGAAGTAGTATTAGTCTCAGCTATATTAGCTGATGCTTAACAATTAACTAACCATAACGGTACATGCTTGCAACAAAATTCTGATATTTTTTCAACATTTGATGAGGTTATATCACTGATGAATTTTGAGGAATTTTAACCCGTTCAGCATGTCAAAAGTGTCATTCAGCCGGCACAAAGGAGTTACCATGATTGACGTCGTTGATCTATCGCGGTTGCAGTTTGCACTGACAGCGATGTATCACTTCCTGTTCGTTCCATTGACTCTAGGTATGGCTTTTCTTTTAGCCATCATGGAATCTTTGTATGTAATGACTGATAAGCAAATCTATAAGGACATGACAAAGTTCTGGGGTAAGCTTTTTGGTATTAACTTTGCCCTTGGGGTGGCCACTGGCCTCACTATGGAGTTCCAGTTCGGTACAAACTGGTCATACTATTCCCACTATGTAGGTGACATTTTTGGCGCCCCTCTTGCGATTGAAGCACTTGTAGCCTTCTTTTTAGAATCAACCTTTGTCGGTTTGTTCTTCTTTGGTTGGGATAGACTATCAAAACGCCAGCACTTGGGCGTGACTTGGTTGGTTGCTTTGGGGTCCAATTTCTCGGCACTTTGGATCTTGATTGCGAATGGTTGGATGCAAAACCCAGTCGGCGCAGAATTCAATTTTGAAACTATGCGTATGGAAATGGTCAGCTTTGCTGAAGTCGTTTTCAACCCTGTCGCTCAAGTAAAATTTGTGCATACCGTCGCTTCTGGTTACACCACTGGTGCGATGTTCATTCTTGGTATTAGTTCATATTACTTGCTGAAAGGCCGAGACGTTGCGTTTGCACGCCGCTCATTCGCTATCGCTGCATCATTCGGCATGGCCGCTATTTTGTCCGTGATTGTGCTTGGTGATGAATCAGGATATGAAGTAGGTGAAGTTCAAAAAGTGAAGCTGGCTGCGATTGAAGCTGAGTGGCACACGGAACCTGCACCGGCTGCATTTACACTGTTTGGTTTGCCTAACCAAGACGCCATGCACACCGATTATGCAGTAAAAATTCCATACGTGATGGGTATTATCGCTACACGTTCTCTCGATACTGAAGTCACAGGGTTGCGTGATTTACGTGATGATCACGTCGATCGCATCCGTAACGGTATGTATGCCTATGAACTGTTAGAAAAATTACGTGCAGGCGAAAAATCGCCAGCAAACATTGCCGCTTTTGAAGAAGTGAAAGGCGATTTGGGCTACGGCTTATTGCTAAAACGTTATACCGATAAAGTGAGCGATGCAACGGAAGAGCAAATTCAAGCCGCCGCTGATGATTCAATTCCAACCGTATGGCCACTATTTTGGTCATTCCGCCTGATGGTTGGTGTCGGTTTTGTGATGCTATTTGTCTTTGGTGCAGCATTTATTCAAACTTGCCGTCAGAAAATTGAGCAAAAACAATGGGTACTTAAAGCCGCCTTGTTCAGTATTCCTCTACCGTGGATTGCAATTGAAGCGGGTTGGTTTGTTGCTGAATATGGCCGTCAACCATGGGCTGTTGGTGAAATATTGCCGACCAATGTTGCCGCTTCTGCGCTAACTCTGGGCGAATTATGGACCTCATTGTTTGCGATTCTTGCACTGTACACTGTGTTCTTGATTGCTGAAGTTTACCTGATGGTTAAATTTGCTCGTAAAGGGCCTAGCAGTCTGAAAACTGGTCGTTATCACTTTGAGCAAAACGCAAACTCTGTTGAAGACAAAGTTAGCCGTCAAGTCGAAGCATAAGGCAGGGAGATAGAATAATGTTTGATTACGAAATCTTGCGACTAATTTGGTGGGTGCTGATCGGCGTACTGCTGGTTGGTTTTGCAATCACAGATGGTTTTGACATGGGCGTTGGTGCTCTTGTTCCCGTCATTGGTAAGAATGACAGTGAGCGTCGTGTCATGATCAACTCTATTGCCCCACACTGGGATGGTAACCAAGTTTGGCTTATCACGGCAGGTGGTGCACTGTTTGCGGCTTGGCCGTTAGTCTATGCGACATCATTTTCCGGATTTTATTTGGCTATGATTGTTACATTGGCTGCATTATGGCTTCGTCCGATTGGTTTGGATTACCGTTCAAAAATTGAAGATCCAAAGTGGCGTAATACTTGGGATATCTGTATTTCAATTAGTGGCTTTGTACCACCAGTCATCTTTGGTGTTGCCTTTGGCAACTTACTACAAGGCGTGCCATTCCAACTCAGTGATTTCATGATGCCAACGTATCACGGTTCATTTTTTGGTCTGTTGAACCCATTTGCTCTGCTTTGTGGCTTAGTCAGCTTGTTTATGATTATTTTACAAGGTGCTTCTTGGCTACAGATGAAAACCACCGATGAGCTGCATGCACGCGCTCGTGGCGTCGCTCAACTAATGGGCTTGTTGGTTGCTGTTACTTTCGTCGCTGCAGGGTTTTGGATCCAAAACATCGATGGTTACGTGATTACCAGCGTCATTGATACACATGCTGCATCAAACCCACTCAATAAAGAAGTGATACGTGAGGCGGGGGCGTGGATGGCTAATTTCAACGCTTACCCATTACTATGGATAGCGCCAGCTTTGGGTGTTGCCATGCCACTACTTGCTGTGTTGGCGTCGCGTTTTGAAAAAGGTGGTCTCGCATTCTTGGCTTCTAGCTTAGCCAATGCAGGTGTGATTTTCACCGCTGGTTTTGCGATGTTCCCATTTATCATGCCTTCAAGCTTAGTACCAAGTAACAGCTTGACCATGTGGGACTCAACATCGAGTGAATTGACGTTGAACTTAATGACAGTGGTCGCTTTTGTAATGGTACCTATCATTCTTGGTTACACCACTTGGACTTACTACAAGATGTTTGGTCGTCTTGATAGCAAGTTTATTGAAGAAAACAAAAACTCACTTTACTAAGGGGCATAGATATGTGGTATTTCGCATGGATTCTAGGTGTGCTTTTAGCGTGTGCATTTGGCATCATCAACGCTCTTTGGTTAGAGCATTCTGAAATGATGGACAAAGACAGTGAGTAAACTTGCAATGCAAGTCACTGAGTACCATAAACTGGTTGATAAGACTCTGCTCAGAGTCTTATCGCTCTTGCTTGGTTTTTATCATATCGCCATGATTATGTGGGATCCCGAGTTGTATTCTCAGAGCATTGGTGGTTTTAACGCGGTTATTTCACCACTCATGATATGGGCGCTGTGTGCAAGTATGGTTTTTGGTGTTGGCTTTAGACCACGTAAATGGTTTTGGCAATTATTGTTTAGCCCCTACATTTCATTATCGATCTTAATTTACTTAACGATTATTCGACTCGTTTGATATTTACTGTGTATGAATAACCTGTCGAAGGTTGATTAACGACCCACATTAGTGCTGCCTCTTTGAGACAGCACTAATTTTTTGTTTCAAGTTTTGTAAAAGTCCACTCAATGCTTGTACTAACGTCAATGAGTTGCGTTATAGTATCCGCCTAAATCTGTATATGTGTTGGAACCTTTGTGCAAAATACAGCCTCAGCCTTTCATTGGCCTGTAACGATTTACTATGAAGATACGGATGCTGGTGGTGTCGTCTATCACTCAAACTATCTTAAATTCTTTGAACGAGCCCGAACTGAAATGTTACGCGCAGTTGGAGTGTCTCAGCAGACGTTTTTGCAGCAGAACATTGGTTTTGTGGTCAGGCACGTTGACATCGATTTTCTACAAGCTGCACGTTTAGACGATATGCTGACGATAAAAACTGTAATTTCAGCTTTGAAAAAAGCGTCTCTGATTTTCTGTCAAGAGCTCGTCAATCCTGAGGGTAAAGTATTGTGTAAAGCAATAGTTAAGGTAGCATGCATCGACAATCAGAACATGAGGCCAAAAGCGATGCCTCAATCAATAATTTTGGAGTTAACCCATAGTGACTGCTGATATCTCAATTCTCGATCTGTTTTTGCAAGCCAGCTTATTGGTCAAGATGGTGATGCTAATCCTTTTGGGGATGTCTATCGTTTCGTGGGCGATGATCATCAAACGTAGTAAAGTCCTTTCCCAAGCAGAAAAGAACGCTGATGCTTTCGAAGACAAATTTTGGTCTGGTACTGACTTATCCGTTATTTATCAAGATGTCAAAAAGCGTAAAGATGAACTTTTGGGTACAGAAGAGATTTTTTACTCTGGCTTTACCGAATTTGCACGTTTACGCAAGACTAACGCCACTTCACCCGATTTCATCATGGAAGGGACGGGACGTGCGATGCGAGTTGCTGTCGCAAGGGAAGTGGACGAGTTAGAGACCAGTCTGCCATTTCTAGCGACCGTGGGTTCTATCAGCCCATACATTGGATTATTTGGTACGGTATGGGGAATCATGCACTCATTTATTGCGTTAGATGCGGTGAAGCAAGCGACGTTAGCAATGGTGGCTCCTGGTATTGCAGAGGCGCTGATTGCGACCGCTATGGGTTTATTTGCGGCTATTCCTGCGGTGATGGCTTACAACAGGTTGAGCAATAAAGTCAGCAAATTAGAGCATAATTACGCCACCTTTTCTGAAGAATTTCATAGCATTCTTCACCGCCAAGCGATGGCTGGTAGGGAATAGACGATGGTGGGTTACCAGCGTAAAAAGCGCAAGTTGACAGCTGAGATTAACGTTGTCCCTTATATCGACGTTATGCTCGTGTTGCTGATTATTTTTATGGTGACATCACCGTTTGTCACTCAAGGCGTTGATGTCGAGCTTCCTAAAACCACCACTTCAAAGTCAGCGGCTGAGCTGAAAGGTGATAGTGATAGTAGTTTTATCATCGTGGAAATAGATAAAGAAGGTCGTCTCGGGTTGAGCGTAAATAATGAGGAAGTCGAGCGGGGTCTTTCGCTGCAAGATGTCATCATTAGAGTCAAAGCTGAATTGTCGTTGAAACCGGATTCACCGGTTGCGGTTGGCGGTGATGCTGCAACGCCTTATGCAGAAGTGATACTGGTTCTGGATGAATTGAATCGTGCGGGCATTTCAAAAGTAGGTCTGCTAACCGAAATTAAAGGATAGTTTGTACTGTTCATGAAAGATCATAAATCCAAAAAAAGCGATTACAAAAAGCCCATCATTATCTCGGCTGCTTTGCATACAGTGTTGATCATTGCTTTGTTATGGGGATCGGATTTTAACCTCACTAAGCCCGAGCCTGTAGGGCCGATGGTTCAAGCCGTGGTGATTGACCCACAATTGGTACAAAAACAGGCACAGCAAATTCGTAATCAGCGTGAGGCCGTCGCCAAAAAAGAGCAGGATCGGCTGGATAAGTTACGCCGCGAAAGTGAGCAGTTGGAAAAAAGCCGCAAAGCGGAAGAAGAGAATATTCGCCAATTAAAAGAGCAACAAGCTCAGGAAGCCAAAGCGGCCAGAGAAGCTGAAAAGCAACGTGCCGCAAAAGAACAAGAGCGTAAAGTAGCAGAAGAGCGAGCCCGTAAAGAAAAAGATCGAGCATTAAAAGCAGAAACGGAACGCAAGATAAAAGAAGAAGCAGTTAAAAAAGCGGAACAGGAGCGCATTGTTAAAGAGGCTGAAATTGCGAAAGCGGAAAAAGAACGCATTGCCCGCGAGAAAGAAGCTGAGCAGGCCAAAGAGAAAGCTCGTAAAGAGCGTGAAGCCGCAGAGCGAGCCGAGAAAGAGCGAATAGCCAAAGAACAAGAAGCGAAAAAAGCGGCCGAGAATGCAAAAAAAGAGAAAGCACGCTTGGAGAGATTGGAACGCGAACGCAAAGAACAAGAAGCGGCACTGAACAACATTTTTTCCGGGTTAGAATCAGAAGCCGAGCAAAATAGCTCAGCTCGTTCCCAATTTGTAATGAGTGAAGCTCAGCGATATGGAGCAATTTATGTGCAGCTCATTCAACAAAATTTGCTGCTTGAAGACAGTTTTAAAAGCAAACAGTGCAAAGTGAACCTACGGCTTATTCCTACGGGAACGGGAGCGGTACTCGGGAATCTAAGCATTATTGAGGGAGACTCTAGGCTATGCGCGGCGACAAAACGTGCTGTTGCGCAGGTGGGCACATTTCCACTTCCTAAAGATGATCTTGATGTAGTCAATAAATTGAAAAACATTAATTTAACTGTAGACCCAAATTAAAAGGAAAAGCTTGTGTTAAAGCGATTGATGTTAGGATGCCTACTTACCATTATAAGTAGCGTACAGCTCGCCAACGCCGCATTGGAGCTTGTGATAACCGACGGTATCAATTCAGCAAGGCCGATTGCTATCGTACCGTTTAAGTGGGAAGGTAAAACAAAATTACCACAGGATATTTCTGCGGTGATCGCGTCAGACTTACAGCGTAGTGGTAAATTCAGTCCAATCGATACTAATAAAATGCCACAAACCCCTTACAATGAAACCGATGTCAAGTTTGATGCTTGGACCAGCATCGGCGTTGATGCTTTGCTCACAGGTAGCATTACGCAAAATGCAGAAGGTAATTATGTCATCAACTACCAATTGGTAGATGTAGTGCGTGGTCAACTGACACAAGGCCAAAGCAAAGCATTAAGTAACGATGGACAGTTGGTGCTTTCTAAAGATCATGTTTTATTCAATAAAGTTGCCACCGTACCAGCAAACCGAATGCGTGAGTATGCGCATCGAATTTCAGATTTGGTCTATCAAGAACTCACGGGTGATAAGGGTGCGTTTCTCACTCGTATTGCCTACGTGGTGGTCAACGACGATGAACAATATCCTTACCAGCTAAGGGTTGCTGACTATGACGGTTACAATGAACGTTTAGTACTTCGTTCAAAACAGCCTTTGATGTCACCGACTTGGTCACCTGATGGTAAGCAACTGGCGTATGTGAGCTTCCAAAACGGCCAAGCGGAAATATTCATCATGAATATTTATACTGGCGAAAGAGAGAAAGTGACCTCGTACCCACGCCATAATGGGGCACCGAGGTTCTCGCCAGATGGGAAAACCCTCGCTTTGGTGTTGTCTAAAACGGGCAGCTTACAGGTTTATACTCTGGACTTGACAACCAAGAAGCTGAAACAAATAACGAGTGGCAGATCAAATAATACAGAACCGTTCTGGCATCCTGATGGTAAATCGCTAATATTTACTTCGGATCGGGGTGGTAAACCACAGATATATCAAGTAAATTTATCAGACGGTTCTACCAATCGTCTGACATGGCAAGGCAGCCAGAATTTAGGTGGACAAATAACGCCTGATGGTCGATTCCTTGTCATGGTAAACCGAAGTAATTCGGGTTTTAATCTGGCGAAACAAGATTTGGAAACTGGTTCAGTGCAAATTCTAACAAAGACTTTGCTCGATGAGTCTCCAAGTATTGCACCCAATGGTGGTATGGTCATATACAGTTCTATTTATAACAAAGCGAATGTACTTTCGATGGTGTCTATAGATGGGCGTTTCAAAGCTAGATTACCGGCAACAAATGGTCGCGTTAGGGCTCCTGCGTGGTCTCCGTTTTTATAGCAAGTAAGTATCAAAAAGTAAGGAAAAAAAATGCAACTTAATAAAGTTCTTAAAGGGCTACTGATTGCGCTACCAGTACTTGCAGTAACTGCATGTAGTTCAAGCGATGAAGCGACAAATGCTTCTGGTACTCAAACTAACCAGTCTACTTCAGGTTCAGCAAACAGCGTTGATACAACTGTAGTTTCTCCAATTGATGCGAATGGCCAACTCTCTGAACAAGAGCTAAAGGAACAAGCTCTTCGTGAAACTCAAACCATTTATTTCGCATTTGATAACGCGACAATTGCTGGTGATTACGAAGATATGCTTGCTGCACACGCAGCTTACCTAAGCAAAAATTCAGCAATGAAAGTTACCATCGAAGGCCATGCTGACGAACGTGGTACGCCTGAATATAACATCGCGTTAGGTGAGCGTCGTGCACAAGCTGTAGCGAAATATCTACAAGCGCTAGGTGTACAAGCTGACCAAATCTCGATCGTTAGCTATGGCGAAGAGAAGCCACTTCTTCTTGGTCAATCTGAAGAAGTGTATGCGAAGAACCGCCGCGCGGTTCTCGTATACTAATCGAGGAATCGCCTCATGTTCAGTAACTTAAAGCGAATTGTAACGCTTACGTTACTGGCAAGTGCAGCGGGTCAAGTACTCGCTGCACCAGCTCCAGTATCCGATCTTAGCAATAGCTCTTCAGCAAGCACATCTCGTGCTCAACAATCATCATCTGAATCTAATGTACAACGTCTTGAACGTCTGCTTGAAAACCGTAATAGCGTTCAACTCAAAATGCAGCAGCAGCTCGATGATATGGCACTTGAAATCAGCGAACTACGTGGCCAGTTAGAGCGTAATAGCTACGATATGCAGCAAATGTTGCAGCGTCAGCGTGAACTCTTTATCGAGTTAGATCGCGTACGTGGCGAAATGAAGAATACAACCGCAAGTTCGTCACAGCCGACAACGGACACTGATATTGCAGGAACGTTTAGCAGCAATGTTGATGAACAAACTGCCTATCAAAATGCGGTTGATTTAATCCTGAAGAAAAGGGATTACAGTGGTGCTATTGCAGCGTTTCAACAGTTTCAAAAAGATTATCCAGATTCTAATTTTGCGTCTAATGCCCATTACTGGTTAGGGCAGCTCTATTTTGCGAAAAAGCAGGATAAAGAAGCGACGCAAAGTTTTGCCGCCGTGCTCACTTACAGTGACTCCAATAAACGTGCTGATGCGCTGGTTAAGTTAGGTGATATTGCCAAGCGCAATAATAATACTGCGCAAGCAAATAAGTATTATCAGCAAGTTGTGGATGAATACCCTACAAGTGCGTCTGCCAAGGTTGCTAAAGAGAATTTGAATTGATAACAATTTGAGTTAATAAAAAGAGGCCTTGTGGCCTCTTTTTTCGACGGCACTATTTTATGAATCGCTTTTGATCCTTCGTTAGGTGCGGTGTACAATGCTCGGATTCTTGGAAGTTGCGTAGAGCAAGAGCAATGAGCCACATATTAGATACGATTGAAACTATTTATCCATTTCCGCCAAAGCCCATTCCACTGACGGTTGAGCAAAAACAAGCCTATACAGCAAGCATCAAACAACTCTTAAAAGAAAAAGATGCTGTATTAATTGCGCATTACTATACCGATCCTGAAATTCAAGCTCTCGCTGAAGAAACCGGCGGTTTTGTCGGTGATTCATTAGAGATGGCCAAGTTTGGTAATCGCCATCCTGCAAGTACATTGATCATCGCTGGTGTGCGCTTTATGGGCGAATCAGCAAAAATCTTAACCCCTGAAAAACGCATTTTAATGCCAACCTTAAAAGCAGAATGCTCTTTGGATCTGGGGTGTCCTGCCGATAAATTCACAGAATTTTGTGATGCACACCCAGATCATACCGTTGTTGTGTATGCAAACACATCGGCGGCGGTCAAAGCTCGTGCCGATTGGGTGGTTACATCGAGCATTGCACTTGATATTGTTGAGCACTTAGATGCGGAAGATAAACCCATAATTTGGGGGCCAGATCGCCATTTAGGCTCATACATCGAGAAAAAAACGGGCGCAAAGATGTTGCTCTGGCAAGGTGAATGCGTAGTTCACGACGAGTTCTCTGCCGATGCACTGCGTAAGATGAAAGCACTGTATCCTGATGCGGCCATCCTTGTGCATCCAGAATCACCAGCCAGTGTGGTAGAACTTGCGGATGCTGTAGGCTCTACAAGCCAGTTGATTAAGGCAGCAAAATCCTTACCTCAACAGAAAATGATTGTGGCGACCGATAAAGGCATCTTTTTTAAGATGCAGCAGTTAGTCCCTGAGAAAGAATTGATTGAAGCACCGACGGCAGGGGCTGGGGCAACATGCCGAAGCTGCGCGCATTGTCCTTGGATGGCGATGAATGGTCTTCGAGCGATTGAGTCAGCTCTTATGGAAGGCGGTAAAGATCACGAAATTTTCGTCGATGAAGCCGTGAGAGTGAAATCACTCATCCCATTAAACCGTATGTTGGATTTTGCTGAACAGTTAAATTTGCAAGTCAAAGGGAATGCCTAATTCCTTTCGGCGGTAGTGGATGAAAAAAGGCTCTTATTCAGAGCCTTTTTTATCGCAAGCAAATTGATTTGAAATTAACGTTATTCGAAAATAAAACTATTCAAAAACAAATTTATTGCTCTAGTGCCAACTGAGCGCCGCGTTGCGTTAAACCACACAACATCACCGGTATAGCCTGATAGATTTCTTCAAACTGGTCGAGTCCTTGCATACCTTGTTGGGAAAGTGTTGCCAAGGACGTCTCCGGATCATAAAGCATACTCAGCGAAAGGAGTACGCCCCCAAGTAGTGCATTGTCTTGGCTATCTTCAGGCATTAACGTTTCCCAATCATCACGCGTAAGTTGCCAACCTTGAAGAAAACCTTCACAAAAATCACGAACGTGTTCAGTCACTATTTCTTGTTCATCGAGTGAGCAACCAGTAGGCCAGCTCCATTGATTTTCGAGCAAAGCAGGGCGATAGTCATTCCACATTTCAACGATCAGTTGGAAATAGGTTTCTAGCTGTTTGCCTTCGCTAAATGGCGCGATCTCTTCTCCCCCCCATAGAAAAGGGAGCCATTCCTCTGGCGGGAGCAAGTTAGGCGCTGACGCCATGGATGCGACAAAACCTTGAGTTTTGGCCTCATTAAGCAATTTATCTTCTAGTTCGGGTTGGGTAAGGAGTTCTTGTAAATTCACAGCAGATCCCATCAGTTGCCGAGTGTATTTGCAGCCATTTTAACGTTAAAGCGATACAATATGCGAATTTTGCTGATAATTTGTTGGCTTTAATGAGGTTTTACAACAATCAACATATTGCTCGCTAAGATTGTTCACTATAATTTGCACAAAAGAAAAAATTGAAAGGATTTATGAGAGCACCTATTTCATTGAAGAAGAAGAGCATTATCGCCCTTTCTTTTTATCTCTGCTTTTTTATTGCGATCACAGGTACCGTTACTTATTGGGTTGTCGAAGCGCCACTACGAGCTGAATTAAAACAGAATTTAGATCTTCGTGCAGAAGTGTTATCAGCCCAAATTCGCGAACCTCTCAACCGTTCTATTGGTGTGCTCCAAAGCATTGTGAGCCTTGGGCAAGCTGCAACCAACCAAGCTGAGCAAGACAGAATGCTCTCTTCGCTGTTCACTATACTTGATGATGTTGTCGTCAGTGGTGGGCTATGGCCGAAACCCTACAGTATTAATGCATCTCAGCGATACAGTAGCCTGTTTTATAATCGGGCCGCTGACGGTCAAGTCGACAAATTGCATTCTTGGAACAATCAAGAAGCGCATGGTTACGATAACGAAGAGTGGTACAACGCAGTAAAAGAGAAGCCTGTCGGTAGTGTGGTATGGTCAGAAGTCTATGTTGATGCCTATACGCACGTTCAGATGATCACGGCTTCATCGCCCTATTACGTTAACGGTGAATTTGCTGGAGTAGCAACAGTCGATCTGTCATTGGCGGGGTTAGCCACATTTATTGCCAGTCAAGCGGAGCTTTATAACCTTGGCGTATCCTTAAGTGATTCGGGGGGCTCCCTGATCACTGAACATAATTTTATAATACGTGAAGAAGCTAACGTAAGTCATTTCGGTTTTGGTGATTTTGAATGGCGAGTTGATGTTATTAATGCCCATCGGTTAGTGAATGACGAAGTGTTTGATCTGGTGATGAATGTCGAACGGAGTATCATTCCAATCCTTTTAGTGTGCGTTATGATCGGTTATTACTTGATCAATCAATATGTGATCAAACCGATTACCATGATTGCCAAAAAAGTGAGTGATTCTAAACAAGGCGGTATTATTGATATGCCGTATCGAAGCCAAGATGAGATCCGCCAGCTTATCGATTCATTTAACCAAAAAACCGTTTATCTTGAAGCGGAAAAAGTGAAAGCTCAAGCTTCCACTCAAGCCAAAAGTGCCTTCTTAGCAACCCTGTCACACGAAATCAGAACTCCAATGAATGGTGTTTTAGGAACCGCGCAAATCTTATTGAAAACAGAGCTTTCCCCAGAACAGAGGCAACACCTTAATAGTCTGTATGAGTCTGGCGAGCACATGATGGTGCTGCTTAACGAAATTCTCGATTTCTCCAAGATTGAACAAGGGCGATTAGAACTTGATAACACCCGTTTCCCCTTGGATTCACTGATTGGTAGTATTAACAGTGTTTACCATACCTTATGCAATGAAAAAGGACTGCAGTTTAGGATTTACAGCGATATTGTTCACGATCGCTGGTATTACTCAGATAAAGCACGATTGAGACAGATTCTGTTTAATTTACTTAATAATGCGGTCAAGTTTACCTCTCACGGCTTTGTCGAAGTGACTCTAAAAGAGCAGCAGATGGAAGATAAACGGTATCTTTCTATTCGGATACGGGATTCGGGGATAGGTATAGCAAAAGAAGCTCAGGAAAAAATATTCCGCCCATTTGAACAAGCTGAATCATCGACGACAAGGCGTTTTGGTGGAACGGGGTTGGGCTTAGCAATTGTAAAACAAATTGTAGAGCTAATGGATGGGACAGTCACGGTAACCAGTGAGTTAGGAATTGGTACCAGTTTTCACGTTATGCTGGCGATAGAAACAGCGACGCCCGGGACCATTGAAGTCAAGCCACGTCGCAAGCTTAATTACCAAGGACTGAAAGCTCTCATTGTGGAAGATAACCGGACCAACTCTATCATCATCGAAACCTTTATGAAGAATAAAGGGTTTACATGCGATTGTGTTGAGAATGGTGAATTGGCAATTCAAGCGGTTGTTGGCGGGAATTATGACCTGATATTGATGGATAACCATATGCCCGTAATGGATGGCGTAGAAGCGGTGTCTGCGATTCGGATCTTAGTTGGGGAGCAACGTAATGTGCTCATTTTTGGTTGTACTGCTGATGTTTTCAAAGAAACTCGTGAGCGAATGTTGTCGGCCGGCGCTGATTATATTGTCACCAAACCCATTGATGACAATGAATTAGATGATGCTCTTTTCCAATTTGTCGAAAAACTGTATCAATATCATCCAGAGTCCTCTATGCCGCTAAAGATAGGCTCAGCAGAGGAATCATTGGTGACGTTTTATATGGCAGTGGAAGATCAAAACATAGAACTTGCATTAGCCATGATTCAACGTTTGATACAGCAGTTGCCGGAGATTGAAAATACTCATATTCATCAAGTGTTAATCGATACCCAAACAAGCTTAGAAAAACACCAGTTACCTACACAGCAGCAAGTCGATTTGCTAACGGTGTTGCTTTCCGATTTTTGTAATTAAATAACCATTTTGAGATTTAGTAAGAATGCGTTGTAACAGGAATTTAAAGAATAGCGTTAGATTCTAGTTTCCGATTCAAAATTGGTTATAAATTTACCTAAGTTAATTAAAATTGGTCACTAAATCTACAAAATATGTGTTCTAATTCCCTCATTATCTAGCTTGTTGTTATTTTCTAGGTATCTGTATTGCTGATTGGCATATTTAATAGTTATATCTATTGTGTAGAGGGAAGTAATGAAAGCTCGTGGCCCATTTTGTATTCGTCATGCTGCGGCGGACACATTTGCAATGGTTGTTTTTTGTTTTATATCAGGCATGATCATTGAAATTTTCATCTCTGGAATGACCTTCGAACAGTCGCTAGCATCACGTACACTGTCTATCCCAGTTAATATCGCAATAGCATGGCCTTATGGCGTATTTCGTGACTTTATTCTGCGCCAGGGACGTCAATGGTCTGAGACTGGCTTAATGAAGAATGTCTCGGATTTGGTTGCTTACGTTCTATTTCAATCTCCTGTCTATGCCGCCATTCTATGGGCTGTAGGCGCATCTACAGAGCAGATCATAACCGCAGTATCAAGCAATGCCATTGTGTCGTGTGGAATGGGCGTTCTCTATGGCTATTTTTTAGATATGTGCCGCCGTTGGTTCCGTGTCCCTGGCTATCATCGTAGTGCCTAACCGTGACACTCACTGAAGAAAGGCTTGTATTGAATTTGATCAAATAAGTCAATAAGTAGTCAAACGAACCAAAGTGGTGGGCTTTTTTATTATTTTGGCTTGACCTAATCCTATAGAATCATTAAATTAGCGCCTCGTTAGCCAAATGCGCTAACCACAATATAATTTGGTGAGTTGTCCGAGTGGCTTAAGGAGCACGCCTGGAAAGTGTGTATACGGCAACGTATCGAGAGTTCGAATCTCTTGCTCACCGCCACATTCAAGAAAAAAGACGTCTCAGGACGTCTTTTTTCTTATCTAAAGATTATTAAAATCAATGAGTTACAGTTTCTTAGCGTTCCATAAAGTGTCGTGAAAGCGCTTGTCTAGAGTAATACCCAGTATTCCTACTTGATGCTAGTATTACTTTTGAGCACTAAATCAGGTATTACGTTGTTATCATTTCCCCTATCAGTTCGATCTTTAACTTGATGTAAGTTAAGCAGTTATCGACCAAAAGTAATACCTAGATTTTTCGAAAATTGAGCTTTGTTCAGGTATTACTTGAGGGATCAAAATGGCGAATAATCTCACGGCTAGGCAAATCCAAACGGCAAAGCCCAAAGATAAGCTCTATCGCTTATCTGATGGCGGCAATCTCTACTTCTGTGTGCGTACAAGCAATTCACGTTCTTGGCAGTTTCGTTATAAACGACCTGGTCAGGACAAAATCACTTATCTTTCCTTTGGTACTTATCCAGATATGTCATTGGCAGAAGCGCGAGAGAAAGCGCTAGAGGCTCGAAAGATGCTTGCGGATGGTATTGATCCTCAGTTGGCCAAAGAAGAGCGAAAAGCCAAAGTTATTGTTGAGCAAAATGCGACGTTCAAGTTTGTCGCTGAGCAGTGGAAGGCTACGAAAGAAGGGCAGATAAAAGAGAAGACTCTCAATGGTAACTGGCGCAAACTGGAGCTCTATGCTTTTCCCAAGCTAGGTACGATACCCGTTAGCAAAATTACGGCGCCTATTGCGATAGCGGCGTTGCGTCCCGTTGAAACACAAGGTTTACTATAAACCGTAAAACGTACCGCCCAACTGATGAACGAGATCATGAACTATGCTGTAAACAGCGGTGTGATTCATTCTAATCCATTATCTGGTATCCGTGACGTATTCAAGAAGCACAAAGTAGTGCACATGAAAGCGTTACAGCCGCATGAAATGCATGAGCTTATACGCACCGTTGCTACAGCGAATATACAGCACGTGACGCGATTTTTAATTGAATGGCAGCTTCACACGATGGTGCGACCTAATGAAGCCTCTGGTGCTCGTTGGGATGAAATCGACATAGCAAATCGACTATGGATCATCCCGAAAGAACGAATGAAGATGAACCGCGAGCACCTAGTGCCTCTAACAGACCAAACAATGGCTATTCTTGAAGCGATTAAGCCTATCAGTGGTCATAGAGAGTTTGTTTTCCCATCCAGTCGCAATCCGAAGGTACCTACCGATTCAGAAACGGCCAATAAAGCGTTGAGCCGAATGGGATTCAAAGATAGAACTACTGCGCATGGTCTTCGTGCTTTGGCCAGTACCACTCTTAATGAACAGGGTTTTGAGCCTGATGTCATTGAGGCAGCGCTTGCTCACACTGATAAGAATCAAATACGTAAAGCTGTGATGGTTCAGGATCGCCGGAAGGATGGTTATGGGCGAAGATCACCGCAGCGGCGTTAACGTGCAGTGCTTCTTTCACTACTTCGCGAGGATAAACACTTGCGGAATCAACCGTGCCACGAAACAGCTCTTTAAACTCAATCAAGCGGTGCTGATTGTCTAAAAACATAACCGCGAAAACTTCATGTTCATACCCTGCTAATTTAAAGCGTAAGTAATCTGAGGTTGCCGCGGGACTTGAAAACGCATCACCACGAACATAACGATCTTTGAGTATTTCAGCTGCTTCCTCGAGCACTCGGTGCTCATATTCTTTTTGAGGTAACAAACTACCGTAACGGGAAAATTGGGACATATTTAGGCTTCCTGTATCAGTCATGTAATGAATTCACAGAGATGACATATATCTGAAGAATTTTTGATTGTGCGCACTATGCGCCAATGCCACTTTTTTTTACCGAACCTGCTTATCCCATGAGGACCACAGCCATAGGAGGACGTCCCATGAGATTTCTAAAACTAAAAGAAGTAATGGAAAAAAACAGCATTAAGTCGTTCAGCGATTTACCGCAAAATGAATGATGGTGAGTTTCCAAAATCCATCAGTTTGGGGGATAGGGCTGTGGCCTGGGTAGAAAGTGAAGTTGATGATTGGATGGAGAATATACTAATGGAGCGAAAGGCCATAGATTCTGGTAGCTAGTTGAATTAATAGAGGAATATTTATAGTGATTATTGGCATGTATCACTGAAGGCACCGTAGCCATTTGGTACTCTGGCCAGATACTACAAAAATTCAATTGGTGGGCTAGATGGACAAACAGGCGGCAGAGCAGTTACTCAAAACAGCAATCGGTCATGAAGGTGCTCAATTTCGAGATGGTCAATGGGAAGCGATCGACGCTTTGGTTAATCTTAATCAGAAGTTGTTAGTTGTTCAGCGCACAGGTTGGGGTAAGAGTTCTGTATATTTTATCAGTACCAAAATCTTCAGAGACCGAGGCAAAGGTCCAACAATTATAGTGTCGCCGTTGCTTGCTTTAATGCGTAACCAAATCGAATCTGCGCAGCGTTTAGGTATCAAAGCGGTGACGATGAACTCAACTAATACAGCTGATTGGGAGAAAGTTACTCAAGACATTCTTGCGGATAAAGTTGATTGTTTGTTGATCTCGCCAGAGCGTTTAGCTAACGATAAATTCGTTGAAATGGTTCTTCGTCCAATCTCAGATAACATTTCATTAATGGTGGTGGATGAAGCGCATTGTATATCGGACTGGGGACACGACTTCCGCCCTGATTACCGACGTATAGTTAATATATTAAAGCTATTACCTGAAAATACGCCAGTACTGGGGACGACAGCGACAGCGAATGATCGAGTTGTTGATGATATTCAAACCCAATTAGGTAACATCGAAATTCAACGTGGGACGCTTATCCGTGAGAGTCTTGCTTTGCAAAACATAGTATTACCAGATCAACCATCACGCTTAGCATGGTTGGCTCAAACTATCCCTACCTTAGCCAGTACAGGTATTGTATACGTACTTACTCAACGAGATGCTGACATAGTATCTCGATGGCTTAATATATGCGGCATCGACGCAAAGCCTTATTATAGTGGCGTTACGGACCCTGAGTTTGTTAATGAACGAGGTAAATTGGATACTGATGCGTATCGCGAGCATCTAGAACAGCAATTGTTGAACGATAAATTGACAGTCTTAGTAGCAACGACAGCGTTAGGTATGGGATATGACAAACCAAACTTAGGTTTCGTTATTCACTTTCAAGCTCCTGGTTCAATAGTAGCTTTCTATCAACAAGTTGGTCGTGCTGGACGTGGTATTGACTCTGCGGTAGGTGTACTAATGTCTGGAGAAGAAGATGCCAGAATTCACGAGTTTTTCCGCAAAACCGCTTTCCCGACTGAAGCGAACGTAAAACGTATCTTGAAAGCTTTAGAACCAGTAGAGTATCTAACTCCAGAAGGACTGGAGAAAGAAGCTAATCTACCGCAGGGGAGAATTGAGCATGTGCTTAAGTTTTTAGCAGCAGAATATCCGGCTCCTGTTAGTAATGATGGGAAGAAATGGCATAGAAACCCTGTTCCTTATCAAATGGATATGGATAAAGTTCAAGCCATAACCGATATAAGAGAAGCTGAGTGGGCTGCAATCGGTGATTATCTAAAAACCAAAGACTGCTTGATGCTCAAAGTTCGAAATGCATTGGACGATCACTCTACTGAGTCATGTGGCAAATGCAGTAACTGTATAGGTGAAGAGCTATTGCCTTCTCACGTAGATACAGAGCTTGGTCAAAAAGCTGCAGATTTCCTGTGTCGTAGTGAAATGGTTATGGAACCAAGAAAACAAATCGCAGCGTCTAACGATGAAGCGGCTAAAACCTTTATGAAATACGACTTTCCAAGAACGTTGGGAGATTTAGCAGCAGAACCTGGTCGAATCCTCTCACGTTGGGGAGATGCAGGTTGGGGCCAAATGGTGGCTGATGACAAGCACAATAACCATTTTAGAAATGAGTTAGTAGATGCAACTGTCGAGATGATAACTGAGCGATGGAAGCCAGATGATTTTCCAACATGGGTATGTTGTATTCCTTCATTAAAACACAAGACGTTAGTTCCTGATTTTGCAAAACGTTTAGCTGATAAATTGGGGCTCCCTTTCGTAGACTCTTTGGAAAAAGTATTAGAAAATGAACCGCAAAAATGGCAGCAGAACCGATATCATCAATGTTCGAACTTAGATGGTGCGTTCAAGGTTAATGAATTAGGCCCTGAAGGCAGTGTTCTATTGGTTGATGATGTTGTTCGTTCTAAATGGACCTTTACGGTTGGAGCTGCATTATTGAAGCAAGCTGGCAGCGGAAAAGTATACCCAGTCGCTTTAGCTTCCACATCGGTAAATGATTAATGAATTTAACAACAACAGCACAAGCGATTATCCTGCTTACCAGTTACTTTGGTAAGCAGGATAAAGATGCCGCAAAGCCGCTCACCAATGCGGAGTGGGCGCGTTTCGCTATGTGGTTGAGAGATAGCAAACTCAGTCCTGCCGACTTACTGGATAACAACAAGAAAGCGTTGTTATCTCAGTGGCGCGATCCCAAAAATAAAATCACTCAAGAGCGAGTTGAAGCCCTCTTGAAGCGAGGGCACAGCATGGCACTAGCGCTCGAAAAATGGAGCCGCTCAGGCTTGTGGGTCATTACTCGTGCTGACAAAGATAGCTACCCCAAACGTCTACTTCACCAACTTGGTAACCAGGCTCCTCCTGTACTCTATGGATGCGGAGAAAAAGCGTTACTCAAGGCTGGTGGTATTGCTGTAGTAGGTTCGCGTAACGCTTCACCTTCAGATATAGCGTATGCCGAACAGGTTGGATCTAAAGCGGCGAGTGCTGGTTTGGGGACAGTTTCTGGTGGAGCAAGAGGAGTCGATGAGTCTTCAATGTTAGGGGCGATGAATGCCGGGGGGGCCGTAGTGGGTATACTCGCTGATAGTTTGTTGAAAGCTTCCACTTCAGCAAAGTACCGCACTGGCTTAATGAATGGCAACGTTGTACTAGTATCTCCTTTCAACCCAGAAGCTGGTTTCAACCGCTTCAATGCAATGGACAGAAACAAATACATTTATTGTTTAGCGGATACCTCTTTAGTCGTTCATTCAGGAGCTAAAGGTGGTACTTGGGAAGGGGCTATTCAGAACTTAAAGAAAGGTTGGGTTCCTACTTGGGTGAAACAAACCCAAGATTCTTCGGCTGGCAATGCTGGAATTGTTGCAGCAGGAGCAAGTTGGTGTAGCGAGAATGTTGCAGAACTGGATGTTCAATCATTGTTGGTTAGCAGCACCAACCCTAACGTTAATCATCAAACGGATTTGTTTAACCAACCGCAAGCAGACTTGTTCGCACAGCCGAATGAAATGCCTCAGAGAGAGA
This sequence comes from Vibrio anguillarum, assembly GCF_001989995.2. Taxonomy (GTDB): domain Bacteria; phylum Pseudomonadota; class Gammaproteobacteria; order Enterobacterales; family Vibrionaceae; genus Vibrio; species Vibrio anguillarum. Next base: position 17,706 of record NZ_JAHGUP010000047.1, on the reverse strand, counting down.
GCAACGATGATCAGGTTGTAGAGGACGGTTCTGAGACAGAAACCAAACATAACGAAGCTGCACTAGATATTAAAGAATCCGCTTCACCGATAAAGGCAGAGCCTGAGGTTATTTCCAAAGACAGCTTTTATCTATTGTTTGTTCAGTATCTACAAACTGTAGCCAGTGAGCCAATATCAGAAGCAGAACTTGTTGAAGCATCAGAACTGCACAAAGGGCAGGTAAAAAGCTGGTTATCTCTCGCTCTAGAGCAAAATTTGATCACCAAGCTAACAAGACCGATTAGATATCAATGGATTGATGAAGATTGAAGCTGAATCATCCCAATCAGCTGATTAACAGCTACTAGAAAGGGAAGGTGACTTCCCTTGTATGTACTAATAAATATCGTCATTGTTACGACAATTCAAGTTATTTGCATTTAGTTAGTTCAACACATGTAGATTACGATATTCGTCATAAGCGTACTGATCGGTCATACCGCTAATATAATCTTGGATGAGGCGGACTCGAAAATAAAACTCCCACACGTCGTAATCAAAGTCGTAGGGTAAATAAGGAGTGTCAGACGGTTTATCTTTTTCTTGTTTTAATGTTTGCATCGCGATTTCGTATGCTCGAAGGTGCTTGTTGGGCAGCTTCTTGTAGAGTCTTCGCTCGTATAGAGGGGCCTTTTCAATGTTAGTGAAAGTATCTGCGCTCAAAAGTAATAAGGGCTTATACGCCTCAAGTAACCCTGTAATGATTCTATATCCTTGCAGTTCACTTTTTTCTACTTCTGGATCGCAGAAAGCATAGTTCATAGCAACATTCTTAAGAGCTTTTACTAATGCATGGTTCTGACTATGATCTTCAATTAGTGCTCTATTGAAGTTCCCATGAAATACCTTATCTATATTATCTATAAACTGCTTGCATGCATGTTGTGGTAGGCGTTTGTTTATCTCTACACGAAGAGTAATGAAGAAATGGCTGTTCGCACAGTTATCAGCTTTTGAAGCACTTTCACTGGCGACACTAACGATCCTTTTCATCTCATCATCGTTCTGTAAGCCATACTTTTCCACAAGAGATTGATATTCGTAATCTAAAGCATCTATTAGCTGCTCAACAGTGAGAATGCCTTTTTCAACGGAATCTTCAATGTCTGCAATCCCGTAAGAAATATCATCGGCAGCTTCCATTATGTATGAAAATGGGGAACGGCAATGAGAGTCCATAGACAACACTGTTTTCAATGATTCTATGTAGCGGTGTTCACTTAAGTAATAACCCACTTTTTTCATCAAATAGTCATAGTCTTTTAATAGCGGATTGTTCTGTGTTTTAGGTGATGGCTGATCTCCACGGCGAGTATACTTGAACACTCCGGATACTTGAGAATAGGTCAGATTGAGTCCGAGTATGGTGTGCACTAGGCGAATGGCTTGCGCATTGCCTTCGAAGTTAACTATGTCCTGTTGGATAGGCTTAGGTAAATTCACTCGCGAGTTTCCTTTCTCATCTTTCATAAGAGAAGATAAGTTACGAGAAAACCAGTCATTTATTGCCTGCTCTCCAAAGTGTCCAAATGGTGGATTGCCAACGTCATGTATTAAGCATGACATTTCGACTATCGATTCAAATTGACGCTCTAATCCGATTAGCTTGTAGTCTTGCTTAGATTTTTCTGAAAGCTCTTTAAAGATTAATTGAGTGATGTATCGGCCAACTTGTTGAACTTCGAGGGAATGAGTGAGACGACTGCGAACAGCAGCATTGCGTTCGAGAGGAAACACTTGAGTTTTTTGTTGAAGCCTTCTGATTGCAGCAGAGTTGAGGATTCTACCTCGATCACTTTCGAAGTTTCCTTGTGCAGCAATTTTATCAGGTTCAGTCAGTGAACGAGGTTTAGTGGCAGTTCCATTGTGATATACCCTCGTCCCTCTAACTTTTTCGTTGAAGTTGATAGTCATAATCTTTTCTCATTGTTTAGCTCGCTGAGTAAACTATAACCAATACGCGAATGTGTTCATATCAGGTTGTACGATTAATGTGATTAGGCATTTAATCATGCCTGTTGAAGGGATATTTCAAAAACTATTTAATCGCAAGCAGTTGGCGATGATAGTGATTTGTCTAATTTTGATGTGTTCATTTTTTAGAACTAGATTGTTGTTAATTTCCCTTTTTCTGACATGGTTTTTCAGTTTAATATGCAACAACTGTATATGAAGTCGTGCCTGCTTGGTTTTTGGTGAGCGTTAGCTTAAATCTGACGTTGTACGTAGTTATGAAAGCTTGAAAACACAGGACCATTTACGAAAAGGAATATTTAGATTGACAGAAGTCTCCTCTCAGATTGTAAACAGCAGCGCCATTCCTGCGTGGAGTGGGTTTGTTTATCAAGGTAAAGTTGCCTTGTATCACGCGATACGTCTTCTTACGCAAGAGGATTCCGAAGCTGATTACCTGAATGTCGAGCACCTAGATGACTTTGTGATACATGATCGCAGCGGTCACGTTTTATCTCTTCACCAGGTCAAAGCTATGAAGAGTGACAAGCGGTATTCTTATAACTCTGCCTTGCAACAAGCATCAAAAATATCAGAGAGATGTAATGAGAACACGGTTAGATGGTTTCACGTTTCAGTGGGGCTTGATGATTTTTCTGATAGGGCTGCTAATGTCGCTAATGGCGAGCATCTTGTTCAGTTTTATCAGTACCATGATGATCGTTGTTATGTTGAAACGAACTCTATCGATACTAAACTCAATGAAATTATTGAGCAGTACCTTGGAGCATACGGACTGCCATCCACAGAATTACTAATTGCGCATAAATTGGCTAAGTTGCATGTATTGCTAGCTGGGCGAGTGAATTTAGCTCACTACCGAAACCAACATGAGTCGATGAACAAGTTTAAAGCGGCGGAATCTATTCCAATTTACTTTTCGGAGATAGAGTGTTGTTTACATTCCGAGGTAATTCATAGTGATGATCATGCAGTAATTCTGTTCGAGTTTAGAAGGACACTTTTGGATAGAACAGACCAAATATTAGATAGTCTTCAGGAAGGCGAGTCTATTGATTTGAATGGTATTTGTAAGTGTAGATTTGCAGTAGCGAATATGGATATTCCAGCTTTAACTCGCCTCTACTATTCAAAGAAACCAAATCAAAAGGAAATCACTTTAGCTGGTTTCAGTAATGATACTGTAGATCATTATTTAAGAATAATTCTCTGTATCATGGGAGTTAAAACATCTGAAGACTTACCACACTACTTTAAAAGCGGACTTGGTTCGTTCCTTCCTACTGCGATGAAGTTTGATTTTTTAAATAAGAAATTAGACGTAAAGCAAATTCAAGAAAATGTTGATGGTCTGCGTGGAAACCTAGACGTACAAGATGTGCTCTATGATTACGATAATCTAGTTGTACATATGGATAGCACACCATTTCTACTTCGTAGTGAATCGAGCTCTAGTGGTAAATTTACTGAAATTTCTGAAAACGATAAAAACAGAATTACAAAAATAAACAATGTGAGGTTTGTGTCAGTGCGTGACGCAAGTGATGAAATAAATGATTAATCAGATAATTACAACTTTATCAAGCAACTCTCCGTGTCAGTTTGAGCTAGTAGAACAAGATGCTGAGCATTTTTCTTTTTATCAATCTACGTCGAACAATCACCAACGTTTTTTGGCAGTTGTTAAGGTTTTGAAACTGATGAAACCAAATGAGCTTAATCAGTGGATTTTGGAAAACACACCAGATGTATTGAGAGAACAACCTACTTTTGCAAAAAATACAGATGTTGTGGTGTTGTTCGAGCTGAATCGGCTAGCTGATATAGTTGATCATGAAAGTGAGATTTTTGCTTTAGAGGAAGATAGCTATAGTTTTAAAAAACATGTTTTGTATTACTCTCAAACCGAACTAGATCTTCTTAATGAAAATGATACAAGTGATATTGCTAATTTGATAAAAGATCAAAGTAAATTCAGCTTATACAAGAAATCTCCAATGGTTGAGTCAGAGTACGGCATTGCGAGCCGTATATACATTAAGCTTCCTTTTTTATCTGTTCCTGTAGATGAATCAGAATTAGATGACCCTTGTCAGTTGGCGGATGAATACTTGCAAAAAATAGGTTTATTGGCGATAGGCCATGAATTTGAAGCGCTCACAAGCAATAGTAATAATTACAAAGGAATAGTTGAGGAGTATATTCGTGGCAAGATGGCGAATTCACAGGCTGAAGATTAATGGTTTCAAGGTATTTACGCAGTTTTCAGAAAGCTATTCGTCTGATCTAGTTATCTATGATGGACCGAATGGCTTTGGTAAAACCTCCTTATTTGATGCCAAACAACTGCTTTTTTGTTGTGAACTTCCGAGAATCTCGGCTAGACATCGCGCGATCAAAAGTGGTAGCAAAAAATACAATCGTAGTATATTTCAAAATCACAATTGCCATGATGGGATATCTATTATCGCAGAGCTTAAAAAAGGTAATGAAATACTTTATGTGATGAGGCTGGCTAAACAGGAAGATTTAGATTCAAGTGTAAATAGACCTAATAGTTTTAATGAATTTAAGCTTTATGAGCTATCTGGTTTCGATGAAACTGCTAGTCCTAGGCTAATTGATGATGAGAAAAAGTTTTGGTCAGAGAAATTTGGAGATAAGTTTCTGGAAAACTTCCCAGTGCTTAACTACTTGCAGCAAGATAGTAAATCAATTGTTATTCCTGACGGATGTAATAGTGATAAACGAACAGATCAAATAAGTCACCTACTTAACCTTGATGAGCTAGATATCAGAATTGATACCATTGGTAAGTTAAAGTCTGAGTCAAAGGCACAGCTCGGAGAGACGAATAAAGTATATATTGAGCAAAAAACTCAGCTAGAAGAGTTACAGCGGACTTTAACTGTTAGTGATGCAACCCCAGTTGCTTACACTAAGCTTACGGAGCTAAAGATTACTCCTCAGTGGGATCTTAAAACGCCATTTACTGTAGGTAGTTTCAAAAACTTAGATCAACTATTGGGTCAACTTGATTTACTAAATCAAGTCTATGTTGGCCGACACGAGATTGCTAAGAGGATAAGGAACCAACAAAAAATTGAATTCACTAAACGAAATGAATTTGATTTGGCTGTTAGGCTTTTTCATCATTTCGACAAGCTTCCAGACTTACATAAAAATAAAGCGGAGTTAGATAAGTTAGAAAAAATCTGTAGTGCACTGGATACTGATGTATCAAAGCTCACTTCATCACATGGTTCGTTAATTTCTTCATATATAGAAGAACAAGAATCTATCAAACTTATGCAATTGCTTGATGATAAGAATAAGCTACATTTAGGCCACAGTAGTGTGAGCAAAAAGCAAGCAGTAGTGATGCAATTACGAACAAAATTACTCCAAACAGTTGATAATAGTGAGCATGACTGCCCACTTTGTGGCTTTGACTATCAAGAGAACAGCATACTACTATCGGCAATCGAGGCGAAGACAGCTCTACTGGAGCAGAAACTAACCACGATCGGTTTGCAAATTAATCAATGTTACCAAGCGCTAGAGGCCATCCTTGTACCTTTGAAGGCAAAATATATTCCATTGTTAGAAACGGTCAGGCGTGAGTTTAACGTAAAATTGCATTCTGAGTTAGCTGAATATGAACATCAAATGCAGCGATTGGTCTCTATTGGACAAAAATTGGAAATGCAAGGGATTAAGTTACCTAGGGTTTATGCCTCTGACTCAGAAGACCAATCGAAACAAGTTTCAGCAGTCAATACCGCTATTCTTCGATCGTTGGAGCCAGAAGATGAGATGTTATCAACGAATCAGTTTGACTTCTTCAAAGCTCATTTTTCCGATCTAAGCAAGCTTGAAAATTTGACAGAAGAGCAGATTGAGCAGAAGAAAAACTACATTCAGCAACAGTATAAATTGACGGTAAATGCGTCGATTATTGAGCGGCAAAAGGATGTAGAATTTTATCATTCAAAATATCTGCATTTAGAAGACTTATGTTCAAAGTTAGAAAATATAGAAACCCAGCTTAAACGTGCACGTACACACTATACCAATCAAACACTAGGTCAAATGGAGTCACTTTTTCATATCTATAGTGGACGATTGCTACAAAACTATCAAAGTGGGCTAGGGGTGTTTATCGATACGCCTAATGGTAAACCGCGAAAAACAGCTGCAATGAACTTTACTACGGTACGTGACTCTGAGCATGATGCCGCGCTCTCGATGAGCAGCGGTCAAATCAGCGCTCTTTCGCTATCTTTATTTCTTGCGCTTAACAAAAAATACGCCAAAACTGCGTTTGTGTTTATTGACGATCCAACACAATGTATGGATGAGATTAACATAGCATCGTTGAGTGATTTGCTCCGTGTTGAACTAAGGGATAGGCAAGTAGTAATGTCTACCCATGAACAGGATATCTCAGATTACTTGTGCTATAGATATGGTAAAGCCGGGCTTTCCAGAAAGCAGGTGAACTTGTTAGAAAAGGTTAAACTTTCATCAAATTAAAATAGTGCTCATTAAAACTTGCGTACCAAGATGCGGTATCGGTTGTCTTAGGTAATACTTGGGTGTGAGTTTTTGTTTTAAATTAAACTAAATCAATAGTTTAATGGTTAAACTCTGCTGTCTCACTCCCGCCATATTCTAAACCGTAGACGATTGTCTACGGTTTTTTTGTGCGTAAAATACCATGCTAACTCAAGCTTAACTCACTGTTTAATCTAAACAATCTCAATGCATCCCCTGCTAACGGTTATTAAATAGCCATTCACTCAAAAATAATTCCAATTAAGAGCTAAACTGTTGTATATAAAATAATTTCACTTATTGGCTATGGTTACGAAAAAGCACAAAGCTCAGACCTTTCATAAAGTTGCAGTGGCTATTGTTGTATTGGTAGTCACTATTGCTATTTTTAATAGGCAACTTGGTCATTTTTATGATGCTAGCCGTGTTGAAGAGCGTAAAGCAGTAAGAATAGCGGTTTCGCAAACGCCACTCTCTTCCTCCTTTATTATTGCCGAAAGTTTGGGTTTTTTTGAACAACAAGGGGTGAATGTCGAACTAGTGCCCTGTTCTGGAGGTGTGGCCTGTTCTCAAGCTTTGTTTAGTGGGAATGTAGGCTATGCGACTGCCTCTGAGTCGGTGGTTATGTTTAAGCTTTTCCAGCGTAATGATTTTGCACTATTAACCAGTTTTGTTGAGTCAGATAACGATTTAAAGCTGCTCACGTTAGAGCGATTAGGCATTGTTAACCTGAGTGACTTGGAAGGTAAAAAAGTAGGCATCGTTAAGGCGAGTGCCAGTGAGTTTTACTTTGATTCATTGTTGATTGCCAGTGACCTGAAAGAGATGGCTGTTGAAAAAGTCTATTTACCACCAGAAGCGCTAAATGACTCATTATTCTCCTCACAAGTTGATGCTATTTCTGTTTGGGAACCTTACGGTTATAAAACTGAAACCTCTGCACCATCCGATGTATTGAACCTTGGGCTATCTGGTATTTATCATTTGTCGTTTAATTTACTTTCGATGAAAGCAACCGTCGAAGAGGCGCATGACGAGATAGTGGCAATATTACGCGCATTAAAAGAGGCTAATGAATGGATTAACCTCAATCCTGAACAATCGAGAGAGGTGATTGCACAGGCCTTAAATATTCCGTTACCCCAACTCGAGTGGTCTTGGAATGATTATGTATTTCGTTTGTCGTTAGGTAATGCACTTTTATTTAACTTACAGCTTCAAGCAAGATGGGCGATTGAGGCTGGTATGGTTACGGGCGACAAGCCGGATTTTCGGACAGTGCTTGCTTCCAAGCCGATCGAGGAAGTGCTACGTACTAAGGTATCGATAAAATGATCAGTTCGATTGTACGTAAATTGACATTATTGTTCGCATCCACGGCATTTCTAATCCTTTTGATCACTTTTTCTCTGTGGGGCTTACTTAAAGAACAAGAGCAAACAAAAAAAGATCTAGAAGATATTATGCAGATCCAATTGAGTGTGGATTTGTTGCGTAGCCAACTTTGGATTTTCCTGCAGTATTCTGATGTATCAAGTTTGGACCAGGTTGATATTGCTCAGCAAAGCCTCTCCAAGAGACTGCTTAATCATAAGATGATGGGCAAACATATCGAAAACTTACAACGCATGAATACTAGCCTTGCCGTCTTACTGCAACAAGAAAAAAAGCTTACTCATCAAGATGCTGAAGCAAAAAGCAACTCTTTAATCAGCGCGAAAGGGCTGTTACATTCACGTTACAATATGCTCGTGCAAAATATGACTGAAGAGTTGTTTTACTTACAAAAATCAGTCTTAGCAAAAAGCATTGAGAGTCAACAAATGACCTTGATGGTGAGTGCACTGAAAATATTATTTTTTTCAATCTTAGTGAGTGGCATTGCCTGGTTGATTTTGAAACGTTTCAAAAGGGGGTTTGCGTCAATTAAACAAGGTATCCTAGCTTTGACGTATGGTGACCTTGAAAGCAAGATTGAACCAGTTAATCTGGATATTGAATTTGTAGCTTTGGCTGACTTTTTTAACCATATGAAGGTCTCACTAAAAACGACAACCGTGACAAAAGATGAATTGCAATTAGAGGTTGAGCGACAAACCTCAGAGTTAAAAATTCAAAAAGATCAGCTTCAGTTTCTATCTGAACATGATTCGTTGACGGGGCTACTTAATCGGCGAGCGTTTGAAAAATTGTTGGATAACGCCATCGTAAAAGCCAACAGGACTAAGGTGAAGTTAGCGCTGCTCTTCATTGATTTGGACAATTTCAAAACCATTAACGACACTCAAGGCCACTGCGCGGGAGATGAAATTTTAAAGCAAATCGCGATTCGCTTAGAGGCCAGTATCCGCCAATCTGATTTTTCGGCAAGGCTTGGAGGCGATGAATTTGTAGTGTGCCTCGATCTGATTGATGAGTACGATTTTGTCGCAGAGAAAGTCAAACGAATTATCAAATGCTTAGGGCTGCCCATTGAGTTTGAAGGGCAAAGCCTAACCGTTGGTGTTAGTGTCGGTATCAGCTATTTCCCCTTACAAACCAATAGTATGCACCATTTAATGGCCTTGGCTGATGAGGCGATGTATCAAGCGAAAGAGGTGGTTGGTAACACTTATTGTCAAAACATTGATCCCTTAAGGGGAGTTTTTACAGTGGAAGACGTGGTGAGTTAACGCCATTTTTCTGCATAGGAAGCGGCTGGGTCGAGGCTGATGCATGAGTAGATAGCCGCAATCCCTGAATAATACCGTTTATCAATTGAACCTGACTCAGTTTCCTTTTACCCTGTGCTTCTCCCCCCCCCTTTATTATCGCTAGGAGCATTGTCATGCAGCTTCGTGATCCTCAACTTTTTAAACAACAATGTTATCTCAATGGTCAATGGGTTTGTGCATCCAATTCGCTCACCTCAACTGTTTACAACCCTTATGACGGCACTCTGATTGGAACGGTTCCGCAGCTAGATAGTGCGCAAGTTCAACAAGCGATTGAGGGTGCAGAGCTTGCGCAGAAACTGTGGAAAAAACAGCCAGCGGCGGACAAAGCGAGAGTGCTTAGAGCTTGGTATGAATTGATTGTTGAACACAGCGATGATCTGGCACTGATTTTAACCAACGAGCAAGGCAAACCTTTAGCGGAAGCGAAAGGCGAGATCAGCTATGCTGCCAGCTTTGTCGAATGGTATGCCGAAGAGGCAAAACGAGCTTATGGTGAGCTTGTCCCGAGTCATAAAGCGGATGCAAGAATACTGGTATCGAAAGAACCTATTGGTGTGGTTGCTGCGATCACGCCTTGGAATTTCCCTGCGGCTATGGTGACTCGTAAATGTGCTCCAGCGATTGCGGCTGGATGCGCAGTGGTACTCAAACCAGCACCAGATACGCCTTTTACTGCTCTTGCTTTGGCGGAATTGGCGCATCGTGCTGGGCTTCCCGCTGGCTTATTGCAAGTGGTGACCGGAGAGGCAATCGCAATCGGGCAGCAATTAACCAGCAGCAAAGTGGTACGGAAACTCTCATTTACTGGCTCAACAGGAGTGGGGAAAATATTAATGGCACAGTGCGCGCACAACATCAAAAAGTTGTCGCTCGAGCTGGGTGGTAATGCCCCTTTTATTGTGTTTGATGATGCCGACATTAATGCCGCCGTAGAGGGTGTGATGGTGGCGAAATTTCGTAACGCTGGCCAAACTTGTGTCTGTGCCAATCGAATCTATGTGCAAGAGGGCGTGTACGATAAATTTGTTAAAAAATTGGTTGATAAAGTCAGCAAGCTGATTGTGGGAAATGGGTTGGAATCAGGCGTAACAATGGGGCCTTTAATCAATGATGCGGCGGTGGCTAAAGTCAAATTACATATTGCGGATGCCACCGCGCAGGGCGCTTTAGTGCAATATGGCACTCTGCCTCAAGCCGGTAGCCGCTTGTTTGAGCCTCACGTATTAACTGAGATGACAGAAGAGATGTTGGTGGCTCAAGAAGAAACCTTTGGCCCACTTGCACCTTTGTTTCGTTTCACTCACGAAGAGGAAGTGATTGAACGTGCAAACCACACGGATTCTGGATTAGCTGCATACTGCTATACGCAGTCATTGGCTCGGGCTTGGCGATTGAGTGAGGCACTGGAAGTCGGCATTGTTGGTATTAACGAAGGTTTGATATCAACTACAGTCGCACCGTTTGGCGGCATCAAAGAGTCAGGTCTTGGCCGCGAGGGAGCAAAGCAGGGGCTAGACGAATATTTGGAAGTGAAATACACCCTAATGGGAGGCTTAAACTAATCTTCCTCTCACTATTTTTGTTGAGTCAGTAACACCCATCTTAAGGGGCCATTGGTTTCAAAATCATTGGCCTCTTGGCAGATCATATACAGCTCACCGACTTGAATCACTGCACCGATAGAATAAGCTTGGTCCTTATAATAGCAAACACGTTGCAAAGTTTTACCTTCTGTAGCCACCACAACCGGTAGCGAAGCGGTATTGATTACTTTCGTGTAGCCAAAGCTAGGAGCAATCAATAATAACCAAACACAGTACTTCAGCATGGTGTATCTCCTATTTATAGTGAGGTAGTTAATCAAATTGCCGCTGATAGCGGGGCAGCATACTTTCATTGCCCAGTAACCCACCTTGATGAATATAAATCACCGTTTTTTCTGGATGAGCTTCCATCCAAGGTAACAAACATTGCCACATCATAGGGTCATACAACAGATCAAATTCCACATGAGTCTGCTCAAGTAGATTTTGCCACATCCGATAATCGGCTTCGTATAATCGTCCAAAGTGATGCTTTTTCTCTGTAGATATAATCGTAGGGTACTGGCGCTCTTCAAGCTCGTCAAATTGTTGGATGAGGTAGTCATTTCCCCCTACACAAGCACAGGTCAGAACCTCAATGCCGTGCGGTTTTAGATATTTTTGCAGGTAGATCGCAGTGGTTCCTGTCCCGGAGGGCAACGCAACGACGAATTGCGTTTTTGTCTCCATTCTCATCCAGTTGAGAATTTCTAGAGCCAACTGCTTAATGCCCGTTTCGGCCATCTTTGAGCGACCGCCTTCCGGTACGACTAAGCATGAAGCATCAGGCTGGCGGATCGTATCAATATACTGCTCGGGGGCCATTATATTGATGGGGCTAACTTCGATGATGTGCGCTCCTAAATCCAGTGCACCACGATAGTTGCCAATCGGCCTTTGTTGTAACCACGTTGGAATGTGGTCTACATAAAACTCAAATTTCCACCCTTTAATGCGCGCAAGAGCTGCCAGAGAATAGAGAGCATTCGATTGCGCCGAACCATAGCTGATTAAAGTGTTGATGCCGGGGAGATCGCTATCCAATAACGCCATGAACTTACGCGCTTTATTTCCGGAAAAATGGCTGTGAAGTTGATCATCACGTTTTAAATAGAAGCGGTTATTGGCAAAAGTATGTTGCGTTATGGGGGTGTCAGACAGTTTCATGATGATTTTCGAGCAGAAAAGGGCCGTAGTATATACTGACCTGAGTAAAAATTGCAGTGTTGGCCGATTTTATCGCTCGTCAGTTACTGCTTTGCCTCTCATGTGGCAAAAAAAAAGCCCAGAGCAAAAGGCGCTGGGCGGATACAAATAAACATAGGAGTTAATAAGAAAAAGCAGCATATCGGTAGTTACAGTAAGAAGAAAAATTTGACGGCCTGTAAAATTCTTAATGCTCTGCTAACTACACTTATTGAGACTGAGCATTTCACAATCAGTTCCATCTCAAAGCCATTTTTTTCAATTTATTTTTAAAATATTTATCTTTCATTAGCTTACTTCTATTTTACTCTTCAGCTCCGATCATTTCGTAAAAATGTGATGTTAATTGCTTGTTAATCAATTGTGTCGATAGTATATTTCAAACACCTGTTTGATACGAGTGATTGAAATGGCACCAAGAAGTAGTACCAAAGAAAAAATCCTAGATGTTGCAGAGGGATTGTTTGCTGAACATGGCTTCAACGATACATCGTTACGAGCTATCACCAGCAAAGCTGGAGTAAATCTAGCCTCGGTTAACTACCATTTTGGTGATAAGAAAACGTTAGTGCGTGCAGTGTTGAATCGTTATTTAGAAGCATTTATGCCTGCCGTTCAACAAGCGCTGCAGGAGTTAAACTCCCAAGATGAATATCAAATGTCGGAAGTGTTTGAGTCATTGCGTACACCATTACGTGCGTTGAATGATGTTAGGCCCAACGGTACCAGCCGTTTTATGTTGTTGATTGGTCGCGGCTATACCGATGTGCAAGGTCATTTGCGTTGGTTTATCACCACACGCTACAGCGATGTATTGTCACTGTTTACTCAGTCAGTGATGAAGGCGAATCCAAAACTGACGCCTGAAACTCTATTCTGGCGTTTGCACTTCACGTTAGGCACGTGTGTTTTTACCATGGCGTCGAGCCAAGCATTGGCTGAGATTGCCGAAAGTGATTTTGGCAACCAAGTGGATGCCAAAGCCGTCGTCGACTTACTTATTCCTTATTTAGCCGCCGGCGTTGCGGCTGATTAACCCAATTAAATCTATTATAAGAAGTAACAATCCAAGCGAACAAAAGGATCTGATCATGAGCTCTCTACGAAGAAAATGGATAAGCGACCCCGCCTTTAAACTGTTTAAGCAAGTTTTGCCTCCGTTATCGGAGACAGAAAAAGAGGCGATGGAAGCGGGCAGCGTTTGGTGGGATGGTGAACTGTTTTCAGGTCGTCCAGACTTTACCAAGCTGCATCATTACCCAAAACCAACCTTGTCAGATGAAGAGCAATCTTTCATTGATAATGAATTGGAAACGCTGCTGTCTATGTTAGATGACCATAAAATCGTGAAAGAAGATCGCGACTTGCCAGCGGAAGTGTGGACGTTTCTGCGTAAAGAGCGTTTCTTCTCTTTGATTATTTCAAAGGCCTACGGTGGTCGTGAATTTTCCGCACTCGCCAATTCCACCATAGTGTCACGGATTGCGACGCGCAGTATCAGTACCGCTGTTACAGTGATGGTGCCAAACTCGCTTGGCCCGGGAGAGCTTCTCTCTCACTACGGTACACAACAACAGAAAGACTACTGGCTTCCTCGCTTAGCTGACGGTACGGATATCCCTTGTTTTGCGCTGACAGGGCCAGAAGCAGGCTCCGATGCTGGCGGCATTCCTGATCAAGGCGTGGTGTGTTACGGCAAGCACGAGGGCAAAGAAGTCCTTGGGATTAAACTCAGTTGGAATAAGCGTTATATCACGCTGGCTCCGGTTGCAACTGTGCTAGGCCTAGCTTTCAAACTCAGTGATCCTGAAAAACTTCTAGGCGATAAGCTCGATATCGGTATTACCTGCGCGTTGATCCCTGCTAATCACAAAGGCGTGGAAATTGGCGAGCGACATGATCCACTCGGTCTTGCGTTTATGAACGGCCCAACGCGTGGTCAAGATGTTTTCATCCCGATGGATTGGCTCATCGGTGGTGCTGACTATGCGGGTAAAGGCTGGCGCATGCTGGTGGAATGTTTGTCGGCAGGGCGTGGTATTTCATTACCCGCACTTGGTACGGCGATTGGTCACTTAACTTCGCGCACGACAGGTGCATACGCTTATGTGCGCAAGCAATTTGGCATGTCGATTGGTAAATTTGAAGGGGTAGCTGAAGCACTGGGCCGTATCGGTGGCTTAACTTATTTGCTTGAAGCGACACGAACCTTAACCACAACCTCGCTCGATTTGAAAGAAAAGCCGGGCATAGTGACTGCCATTGCCAAATATCATATGACAGAAATTGCGCGCACAATTTTAAATGATTCGATGGATATTCACTCTGGTCGAGCGATTCAAGATGGGCCAATGAACTACCTCGGAACACATTATCTCGGTATCCCGGTCGCAATAACGGTTGAAGGGGCCAATATCCTAACTCGCAATTTGATGATCTTTGGCCAAGGTGCCACTCGTTGTCATCCTTATGTTTTGAAAGAGATGGAAGCGGCGGCTAATCCTGATACAGAGCAAGGCGCGAAAGATTTCGATAAGCTGTTGTTTAAGCACATTAGCCACGCGACCAAAAATACCTTTGGGGCACTCGGTGCTGCATTAACGGGTTCGCGCTTTGTCAAAGCGCAGATGAGCGGCCCAACAAAAGCGTATTACCAACAGTTGACGCGCATTAGCCGAGCACTTGCCGTGAGTGCCGATTTCGCTATGTTGACGTTAGGTGGCGATCTTAAACGTAAAGAGATGATCTCAGCGCGTTTAGGTGATGGTTTGAGTTATCTGTACATGGCTTCAGCGACCTTGAAAAAGTATGAAGATGAAGGCCGCCAACAAACCGATTTAGATTACGTGCACTACGCGGTGCAATATTGTTTGTACCACGCGGCTAAATCTTTGCAAGAGGCGTACAGCAACTTCCCCAACAAAGTGGTTGGGCGCTTACTTAAAGTGTTGGTCTTCCCTTTGGGCAACCATTATGACAAACCTAGCGATGAGCTGTCGGTCAAACTGGCGGAAAGCTTAATGACTCCTGGAGCACATCGAGATCGTCTCACTCATCTTTGTTACATTGGGCCAGAGGAAGACGATAGCGTTGGCTTGATGGAAAAAGCGTTTTTGGCGATGTACGGTATCAGTGCACTTGAGCGCAAGCTGTTCCGCGCAGCCAAAGAGGGTAAAATTGCGCGTAAAGGTGCCCTGACTGAGCGATTAGCTCAAGCCTTAAGTGAAAATGTGTTGACTCAAACTGAAGTAGACCAAATTTTGGCCGCAGACAAACTGCGTTATAAAGCGATTCAAGTTGATCACTTTAGCCATGACTTGAGCGAGGTGATGACCAATAAGCCGGGAAAGCCAAAGCTTAATCATGTCGCCTAGTCGCGAATATCGTCACTAAAAGTGTGACCATATATCAGGGCATCCTAGTCGGGTGCCCTGATTTTTTGAGCCACGAGAGATCCAACCACTTGCAATTTCTGCCTGTTTTTAAAGAAATAGGGTGAGATCTTCGAGCGAAACTTTTATCCTAGCGGAGATTTTTGAAGGAAGTTGAATATGATCATCAAACCTAAAATTCGTGGATTTATCTGTACGACAACGCACCCTGTGGGTTGTGAAGCTAATGTAAAAGAACAAATTGCTTACACCAAAGCACAAGGCCCTATCAAAAATGCACCGAAACGTGTACTTGTTGTAGGCTCATCCAGTGGCTACGGCCTTTCGTCTCGTATTACCGCCGCTTTTGGTGGAGGTGCTGCGACCATCGGTGTTTTCTTTGAAAAACCGGGCACGGATAAAAAACCAGGCACCGCCGGTTTTTATAACGCAGCCGCGTTTGACAAGCTTGCTCACGAGGCGGGTTTGTATGCTAAAAGCCTAAATGGTGATGCATTTTCTCACCAAGCAAAACAGAAAGCGATCGAGCTAATCAAACAAGACTTAGGTCAAATTGATATGGTGGTTTACTCGCTTGCTTCACCAGTGCGTAAGTTACCTGAAACTGGCGAACTGATTCGCTCATCATTGAAACCGATTGGCCAAACATACACCGCGACAGCGGTTGATACCAATAAAGACATCATCATTGAAGCCAGTGTTGAACCTGCAACTGAGCAGGAAATTGCAGACACGGTAACGGTTATGGGCGGTCAAGATTGGGAGCTATGGATCCATGCACTTGCTGAAGCTGGCGTATTGGCCCAAGGGTGTAAAACCGTGGCTTATAGCTATATCGGTACTGAGCTAACTTGGCCAATCTATTGGGATGGTGCGCTAGGTAAAGCGAAGATGGATTTAGACCGCGCCGCATCGGCACTGAATGAACAGCTTTCTGTATTAGGCGGTACGGCTAATGTGGCCGTTCTTAAATCGGTTGTTACTCAAGCCAGTTCAGCTATTCCTGTTATGCCTCTTTACATCGCAATGGTGTTTAAGAAAATGCGTGAGCAAGGTGTACATGAAGGATGTATTGAACAGATCTATCGCATGTTTAGCCAACGTCTTTATAAAGAAGACGGTAGTGCGCCGGAAGTAGATGAGCAAAATCGTCTGCGTCTGGATGACTGGGAACTGCGTGAAGATATTCAAAAGCATTGCCGTGAGCTTTGGCCACAGATCACTACTGAAAACCTAAAAGAGCTGACGGATTACGTTGAATACAAAGAAGAATTCTTGAAGTTATTCGGTTTTGGCGTTGATGGCGTTGATTACGAAGCCGATGTCGATACTGAAGTGGCATTCGATGTAATTGATATCTAATCTATTGGTGTCACAGTAACACAATTAAGATGTTCTAATCTCAAAGGTCTAGCCACAGTGCTAGGCCTTTGCTGTTATGGAGGGTAATACAGCATTATTCACCCTCAACAGCATTTTCTCGATCAATGAAACGGTTGCTGTTTCCCTGCAACAAAAAATACATCACAGTGCTGCTCGGCCGCTAATTGCTTGAGTAGGTGTTGGTTGATAGGCTCAATAGTATTTGACGCGATTATCGCACTGGCATTTCCGGAGCGGATAGCTTTAATCACAATCTCTAATTCCGATAACGTTTGAGAGGGTTTCATGTGGATCACTCTGTCGCAATGTATATTGAAAGAAGCAAACTGTTCATACTGTGGTCGAGGACATTCAGAGGTGAATAAGATCCACTGCTGTTGGTGCTGAGATAGCTTAGCAAGCTTTGACATCATGGCTTGTTCAATCGTATTTACTGAGCGATGGGCATTAGCCAAAGGGTACTGAGCTGATAGTTGAGAAGCGAAATTTACTTGAAGCATAACACTGTCCTTTCATACATGCTGTATGTGTATACAGTATTTGAGTTGTAGATACTGATCAAGTTTTTTTTGCTGGATTTATCAGCATAACCAAGCTTGAATTCGTTAGATTTTGTTTTAATTTATTGATTAATAATTATTTTTAGCAACAAATCAAATTGTTCAAAGATAAAGCGCCATTGTCTGTTTTGTGATCAATGTAAGTATCCTAGTAACAGTGTCTCGTCACTAATTAGATAAGTTATCATAGTCGCTGAAATGGGTGTGCTTTTAAAATAGGCAGTAAAAAAGCGCCGTGTTGGCGCTTTTTCATGTATAGCTATTGATGCCTAATGCAGGGAAACCGCATGAAA
>NZ_JAHGUP010000046.1 GCF_001989995.2 Vibrio anguillarum | reverse complement strand
TCTAAGCGGAGAAGAGCCCTATAAGTAATTAATTTCTAAACGTAACCTAGAGTCTTGTCTCAAAAGTGAGATGAAAGAGCAGTTATCTGTTTTTCAAAGGCTTTGTTGCTCATTTCCAATTTCATAATTTTCTTAATATACAAGTCGATAGTGTTTTTTTATGGGGTTAGTGCCTAGCGCGACTCCATTTTGACGCTGGTGAGCCTTTAACGCACAATTAGATTAAAATGTAATCTACAGAAATATAAAATTGCATAATCAATTGCGACTAAACTAACAATTAGTTTACTGATCGTTTTTTCATCTATCTCATCGTCGAGAAGTATTTGGGGGCCTTATGGATTTACAAGTGGTTGTTCAGCCTGCGTCAGTAAGCGAAGTGGTGGGGGATGTTATTGCTGTCGATGCCAAAGGTAACGCGCGTCAAGTGACGGTGGGTGACTCCTTGATGAAAGGTGAAATATTAATCACGGTTAATCATTCATCGGTCACTTTGTTTATCAATGGGCAAGTGGCGGTGGTCGAACAAAACTGCGTCGCGTGCTTTGGTGACACTGTGTTAGAACACGATACATCAATGGATCTGATCCAGTTTCCTGTCGCGGGCGACATTAACGCTGATCTCACCCAACTTAATGAGGCCAATTTTGATGCGGATAATATAGCCGCTATTCAACAAGCCATTTTAGATGGCCAAGACCCGACCCAAATACTTGAAGCAACCGCCGCCGGAGCAGGTGGTGAAGGCTCTGCAAATGCTGGCTTCATCACCATTGATTACAATTTTGCAGAAGTATTGGCGAGTACGTTTTTCGAAACTGCAGGGCGTGATGCTCAGCAATCATTGACTGAAACGAATTTGAGTCCGTTGCGTTTTACCGCTGGGGGTGAATCATTATCAGCGGCATTAGTTGAAGGTTCGCTCTCACTAAGTTCGTATCCACAATCAGTGACGGCAAATGTTTTAATCGTGGCGGGAGATCTGCCACTGGATGCCGCCTCTTTTGTCCCTGAATCCCTTTCATTAGCTGCGCTATTGTCAGAGCTGAATAGCGATATTACTTCGGCTGGGCGATCAGTAAGCTTTCGTTATGATGCTACGGCTAACCATATTGTCGGTGAACTTGACGGCAGTGAAGTGCTACGGATTGATTTAGTGGCGACGTCTGTCGGTAAAGACATCAACTTAGAGATAGTGACGACCATTAGTCAACCGATTGACCATGTTCCCTCCGTGGGAGGTGGCTTAGTTTCTTTTGCCAATGATCAAATTGCGATTCAATTTGATGTAACCGGTTCTGATGCGGGTGGAAATCCTATTCGCTCGCCGATTTCTATCGCAATCAGTATTGGTGATGGTAATAACCCTGTTATGTCCGATGAACCGTCGACGTCCGTTTATGAGGATAATTTGGCAAATATCGGCTCGGATGCCAGTGCTTCACAGACGATTACCGTTTCAGGACAGTTTGATACCCAATTGGGTTCTGATCAAATTGAAAGCTATCAGTTGGATTTAAGTGCTAATCCGTTGGCGGGGTTAACCTCGGCTGGTGTCGCGGTGCAATTGGCCTCTTCCTCGTCATTGAACGGGGTTTATACCTATCAGGCGAGCGCCAATGGCCAGCCTATTTTTGAGTTGATATTAAACCCAGACGGTCGTTACCAGTTTACGTTACAAGGCGCGCTGGATCATCCAGTCAATAGTGATGAGTTATTACTCAACCTTTCGGTATTGGCAACCGATTATGATGGTGATAGCTCTGAAAGTGTGCGTTTACCAATCAACATTATTGACGATAAACCTGAAATCATTGGCGTGGATGCGCTCAGCGTTGACGAAGACGATTTAGCGTCAGGCTCAGACAGTAGCAAAGAGCCGTTGTTCGCCGAAGGCTATTTCACCACCACCCAAGGGGCCGATACGGTAGTGAGTTATCAGCTTGATACCAGCATCAACCCCATCGCTGGGTTAACCTCGCAAGGTGAAAGTGTGGTATTGGGCGCGGCGACAGTTGACGCCAACGGTAACTACCTCTATCAAGCAAGTACTACCCCAAGCGGTCAGACGGTATTTAGCTTGGTGCTTAACGCAGATGGCAGTTATCGTTTTACCCTACAAAGGCCAATTGACCATACGCAGGGGAGCGATGAGCTACTGGTGAATTTCAAGGTGGTTGCAACTGACTATGATGGCGACAGCGCCAACATTCTGCTGCCTGTCACCATTCATGATGATCAGCCAATCATCGCGGGCGTGCAAGCGCTCAGCGTTGACGAAGACGATTTAGCGTCAGGCTCAGACAGCAGCAAAGAGCCGTTGTTTGCAGAGGGAGTTTTTACTACTCAAAGCGCGGATAAGGTGGTGAGCTATCAGTTGGATACCAGCAGTAACCCGCTTGCAGGCCTAACTTCGCAAGGTGAAGCGGTGAGTTTGGGCGCGGCGACAATCGATGCCGACGGCAACTACTACTATCAAGCTAGCGCTGCACCGAGCGGCAATGCGGTGTTTAGTTTGGTGCTCAATGCGGATGGTAGCTATCGTTTTACCCTGCAAGGTCCTGTTGACCATGCGCAGGGGAGCGATGAGCTGCTGGTGAATTTCAAGGTAGTGGCAACCGATTATGATGGCGACAGCGCCAACATTCTGCTGCCCGTCACCATCCATGATGATCAGCCAATAATCACCGGCGTGCAAGCGCTCAGCGTTGACGAAGACGATTTAGCGCTGGGCTCAGGCAGTAGCAAAGAGCCGCTGTTCGCTGAGGGAATGTTTACCACTCAAAGCGCTGATAAGGTGGTGAGCTATCAGTTGGATACCAGCAGTAACCCGCTTGCGGGCTTAACCTCGCAAGGCGAAGCGGTGATCTTGGGCGCGGCGACAATCGATGCCAATGGTAACTACCACTACCAAGCCAGCACCACACCCAGTGGCAATGCGGTGTTTAGCTTAGTGCTTAACGCAGATGGCAGTTATCGTTTTACTTTGCAAGGTCCGATTGATCACGCCGCAGGCAGCGATGAGCGACTGGTGAATTTCAACGTGGTGGCGCCGGACTATGATGGCGATGCCTCCGATATTCTACTGCCTGTCACTATTGTTGATGACAAGCCAACGATTGTCGGCATTCGCGCCGGTAGCGAACAGAGCGTGGATGAAGATGACTTAGCCACGATTGGTTCTGATCGTTCAGACAGCACCGTTATTGCTGGACATTTTGATGTGATTGACGGTGCCGATGGTATTGTCAGTTATCAATTATCGGATCTTGTAACGCCTGTCGAGAATTTAACGTCTGGTGGTCAAGAGATAGAGATCATCCAAATTTCAAGCAGTAATGGTGTCACTGTTTATGAGGCGGTGATTAAGAATACGATGGACGTGGTTTTTCGTCTCACGTTAAATGGCTCGGCCGATAGTTACCAATTTGAACTGCTTAAAGCCATCGACCACCCTACTGCTGCTGGCGAAAATCTCTTTATTTTAGATCTTCCGATTACTGCAACTGATAGAGATGGCGATGTTTCAGCGTCAGTGAGTTTGCCAATATCGATTGTTGATGATATTCCAACTTTGCATGATAAAAGCATCACTAGTGTTGAAAATACGGCGATAAAAACAGTCAATTTATTTAGCCAAGACAACAATACCTCACCGGATACTCAAGGTGCAGATCATGGTGCGATCACTAAATTTGTGGCCGTTGATGAAGTGGGTCGTGATATTCAATTTAGGGATGGCAATGGCGCAAGCTTAGCGAATGAAATTGAACTTAACGGCATCACAAAAACGGTCACAGTTGTCGAAATAAAAAATGGTGTTGAGCGCGACTTAGGCACACTGACGATTACGCCTAACGGTAACGCGACATTTAAACCAGTTGCTAGCCTTGAACATGGTGATGATCCGACCATTTCATTTACTGTCGATGTCACTGCGCAAGACTTTGATGGCGATGCCTCAACCGAACAGTTGAACATCAATATTCTTGATAGAAATGCCACTATCACAGTTGCTAATGTTATTGGCGCTGAAGATGCTGGACGCGATGGCGTCACTATTTTGTTTAACGACCCCAATCAAATCACTAATAGCCAAGATAACCAGTCGGGTTTAGATACTTCACCACTTAAAGTGGATTTGCGAGTCAACCTGCACGATTTAGATCGAAACGAATCGCTTGGCGAAGTGAAAATCACGGCCAGTAATGCTCATGGTGATTTTTATTATCTCAACGACTCTGGTGTCTATGTCAAACTAGAGGTCGTCAGTGGACGGTTTGTACTACCGGCTGATGCGGTTGAGCAAAGCTTAACAGGCAGTGTTGCTAATATTGAAAACTTGTATTTTGTGCCTGACCGTCACTATGCCAGCGCTAACGGTGGCTTCCAACTCAATATTACTGTGCAGGTTTTGAATAATGGCCTGCATGATCATAATGTGAACGGGAAATTGCGCATTGAGGTGGAAAGTGTGGCCGATATTGCGACTTGGACCTCAAGCAGCCAATTTCATTATGATGCAGTAGAAGATAGTGACAATATTACTCTCGATGTTTTAGCGCAGACACAAGATAACAGTACCCCCGAAACAATCCTGTATGAGATCCGCTTTACTCAAGGTGAAGGTGAGGCGCAGCTAGTTTATGCCGATGGTACGCCGGTTGTAATGAGCTCGGATGCTTCAGGTCACTATTATCTTGTTAGTACGAGTAACATTAACCAAGTACAAGTTGACCCCAATGATAATTTCAGTGGTCAGATCAAACTTGATATCACAGCGATCACGACCGAGCAAAATAACGCTCACGTTGGTAAAGAGAGCGCCCGATCAGAAACGAAAGAAATCGTGATAGATGTTAGCCCTGTTGCCGATATGGGTAGCTTCTCTGTCAATCGAATCAATGTTTTTGAAGATAATGCCGCTACGCAAAATACCGTTGACCCCACCACAGATCACGATCCCTTGTTATTAAGTGAAGTCATTACGATGGCCGGATCCGTTGATTCTGATGGTTCAGAAACACTCTATGTGCGTCTCTCTGATTTTTCAGAAACAGGTGTCACACTGATTTGGTTGGGAGCTGGAGCCAGCGAAATATCCCAAATAACCGATGCCAATGGTCATACTTATTATGAAGTTCCTGAACAATATCTTGACCAAGTTGAAGTGCTACCCCCGTTACATAGTAACGCTGATTTTACCTTCTCTGTTGAAGGGATTATTAAAGATGTGGTCAATCTTTCTACGGGTGCGGTGGCAGATGAAATTTCGTTAGGTGCTAAGACGGTTAATGTTTCAGTTAAGGGCGTAGCAGACATTCCAACCATTGATTTTCACTCAAACAGTACTAACACTTGGAATGAATTTAGTGAAAATGGTCTGCAAGTGATTGAAACGACGATTGATGAAAATCAATCCGTTGGCTTTGGCTTTAGTGTGTTATCCGGTGAGCTTGCGGATAATCCAGCGGACAGCTCTGAGTCGATCACCGTTTTACTGTCGAACATTCCAGATGGTGTCAAACTGTATGACAGTGTTGGTAGCGTGATTAACTTGGTATTTGTTGGTTACGATACTGCGCAGCAACCTATTTATCAGGCGAATCTAACTTCAGCGCAGGTTGATTCAGGTATTCGAGTTGAGCCATCTCATTCATCGACCGAAAACATCAACATCAAAATGACCACCATCGTTACTGAAAATGATGGACATACGCGTCAAATTGAGTCGGAAATTCGCATTAAAGTGGCACCGGTGATTGATGTTGTTGACAACTATCAATCACACTCGCTTGGTAACGAGGACAGCCGCATTAATGTTCATTGGCAGCCAGAAGAGGAACAACATCTTGATGCTGATGAATATTTTGCCTCTGTTACACTTTCTGGCTTCCCAGCAGGTAGTACTATTTACGTCGATGGTGTTGTCACGACCTTAGATAGTGACGGCAAGCTCATTTTGACCCCCGCACTGGGACAGAGCGATCAAGATTTCTCAGCGCAAGTGCTGACAACTGGTTACGTTCAAGTTCAGCCACCAGAACACTCCAGTACTGATTTTACCTTGAGCACTGAGATTGTGGTTAAAGAGCAAGACAACGAATACGTCGATGCAATCAATTCTGGCGAAGGTATTGCTTCGAAAGTCATTCATGGCTCTGTTGATGTCACGGTAAGGCCGATAGTTGAAGCTGATGGACAACTGCGTGTTGAAGACAACGGCGTAGTCACAAACAAAGCTGTCGCAGATGCCTCTGGTGCGATCTATTTTACTATTAATGATGCGGCCGGCGGCGAGCCTGATGCGAACGTTATACGCTTTGATAATGCAGACACTCAATCGACAGAAGGTTACCAATCATTAGAAGTGGTCGACCAACTGGTGGTGCGTTTTAGCAATATTACGCCACAGGTACTTGATCAACTACTGATTACTGGTGCCATTAATAATGGGGATGGTTCATGGACCATTGTTGATGAGCAGAATTTCAGTGTAAAAGCACCGAATGGCCTGACATTAGGTAGTGGTAACGATCCTGATGGTGATGGTTATAACGACATCACTGTGACCATTTTTGCCCAAGTGTATGACCAAGGGGAAGATAGCTCTGAAGCCAAAGTAGTTCGACAAGTGCAATCAGAGCTCACCTTACAATTTCCGCTCACGGCCACGGGCAACAACACGGTAGCGGCTGACATTACTTTAGCTGGCAATGCGGATGATATTGTATTAGGCATCGAAGATAACGCCATTAATTTAGGTCAGCAAATTCAAGATAAATTGATGGTGAGCGCTTCAGGTTTTGATGGTGTAGAAGATGAGCTCAGTATTGTCATCGCGCAAAGTGTGTTGCCAGTTGGCGCAAGTTTATCTGGTGGTCATTTTGATTTCGTTGATGGCTTGTATGTATACAAAGGTACCGTGAATACCGATGGCTCGATTTCAGGGTTAGAAAATCTGCATCTGCATCTACCTGAAGATTACGCGGGCGACTTTAATTTGCCGATTACTTTTGTGACGACAGACACGGCTTCTGGTGATGAAAAAACCTTCAGTACGCAAATCCCAGTGGCAGTTTCTCCTGTGGCCGATGTTCCCGGAACGCATCAACCGCAAGATGATGACATTACCCCTAAAGCGACATTGACTGTAGAAGGTTCGCTTGGGTTAGATGCAAATCATCAGCCGACTTCAAGCTCGTCCGACGTTCCGACCAATGACGGCACCGGGTATGAAGATGGTATTATTCATCTTTCGCTCGACATTGACCTTGCTGATATTCGCAATAGCGCTACGGAAGGACAAGAGGTGCTGAGCGAAGTCACCTTAACCCTACAAGGAACCAATATCGGAACCTTTGTTGATGCGCAAGGCAATGATCTCGGTACCAGTATCACTTTTAGTCAGCCTCAGCTACCTGCGGCATTAGACAATGTTTATTTCAAACCCGCACCCAATTATCCGACTGGCGATGATGATAATACCGTCAACATTACCGTGGCGGGGAAAGTGACTGATATTACGCAATTTGATGATACCAATGCCAATGCGTTGGGTGTGGCTAATACTGATGCTGATAAACCATTTACCACACAAGTAAGTTTTGATGTGACGCCAGTGGTAGACGACGTCATTATTTCCAGTGGTGGTAGCAGCAATATTGAAGTGAGCGGTCTGGAAGATGAGTGGATTGTCCTTTCTAAACCGGGTTCCGAATTTACCGTTGATCTGACCGATACAGATGGCTCTGAGGTATTTGTGTCGATCAAGCTTACTGGGGTGCCGACGGATTTTGTCGTGAGTTCTCTCTCTTCTGACTATACCGTGAAAAATAATGGTGGTGGTGAGTGGAGCATTCAGATTAACAACCCAGCACAAACCTCGATCAATTTATCCGATATTGCGATGAAACCTGCGAAGAACTTTAGTGGCGAAGTTGAAATTGGTATTAAGGTCTTCACCGAAGAATCCTTACTCGGTGTGCCAGTAGAGCATAACGGCAGCTTTAGATTAGATATTACGCCCGTTGGGGATGTGGTGGATGTTGAACCAGTGACTAACGGCGCTGGCGATGAAGGCGTTGACATTGAAATTGATATCAACGCGCAAATTATCGATAAAGCCGATTCCATTGCAGCTGGTACGAACCATAGTGAAAACTCACCAGAAACGTTGAGAATTGAAGTTTCTGGAGTGCCAGATGGAGCAAGTATTGCATTGCCTGATGGCACGCTGGGGACTTACATCGGCGGTGGAGTATGGTTGTTGAATGCCGATGCGCAAAGCTTAGATAAACTGATTTTTAATTCTGGTGATTGGCATAAGGACACTTGGGCGGGAGATCTGACGATTAAAGTACAGTCGGTCGATACAGGGCTGGACGGTACGGAACATTTGGGGCCTGCGCGTGAGTTTACTGTTTTAGTTGATGTTCAGGCGGTCAATGATGCGCCCACCATTGATAGTGCTACGGTCACCACAACGATTGATGAAGAGGCGGGGCAAAAGGTCACCGGTTTGAGTGTGAGTGATATCGATTATGCAGGCTCACATGCCAACGACCCCATGACGGTGATTTTGAGCGTGAGCGAAGGTTTGCTCAGTGCCGTGATCCCCGCGTTAAGTTCTGTCACGCAGAGCACCAATTTGGCTGGAGAACTTGTCCTACAAGGCACGTTATCGGATATCAACGCACTACTTAATAGCAGCGATCCCGCCAGCGGCATTTTTGTTGATGCCACCGCGATTGGTAGTGACCATATTGATCTGACAATTAAGGCCAATGATGGTGGTGTTTATGCCGACAATGTTTCTGGTATGGCGCTAGAAGAGACAGAAACCGTCAGTATTGCGGTGACGCCCAAAGCCAATACGCCGATATTAACCCTTGATCCGAGCTTTAATTATATGAAGCAGACGTATGTTAGCCAAAGTATCAGCGCTCAAGGTATTGCATTGCTGGGGTTAATCGCGGCATTAACGGATAGCCATGAAGTGTTGTCATTGGAGATCGACAGTCTGCCAAGTGGCGCTACGCTTTCTAGTAGCTCGGGCAGTGTGATTGAGCAAAACGGAGTGTGGATTGTTTCCGCTGATGCTATCGACGGATTACAGGTTAGCGGGCTCGATTTAGGGCAACACACTCTGTCGGTAGCGGCTATCTCAACAGAAACGGATGGTAGCCGTGCAGCTTCTGCATCAATTGATATTGCGATTGAAGTATTGCCTGACGGTAGCACGATTGATCAATCAACGAACGGGGATGATGCGCAATTGCTCGCCGGTAATGTTGGAGCGCAGTTGCTAGGAGGCAGTGGTCATGATCACCTTGAAGGTGGCGATGGTGATGACTCCTTAGTGGGTGGTGGCGGAAATGATACCTTGATTGGCGGGCTTGGTGCCGACATCTTAACCGGGGGAAGTGGCGCTGACATATTTAAATGGACGCTCGATACTGTTGATGAGCAAACCGACACTATCACTGATTTCAACGCTGGTGAAGGTGATGTGATAGATCTCACTGATGTTGTGGCCGATTTACATTTGCCCATGGATCAACTGCTCGTTTCGCTACACACTTCTCATCAGATAGAAGCGAAAGTGATGACCAACACGACGGATGTGGAATTGGAAATTCTGACGGACAATAACGTACATCAAACCATTGTGGTGCAAGATCTTGCCAGCCAATTCAATTTTGATGGCATGGCGTCGATTGACATTGTTGGTTTCTTATTGGACAACAACATTATCAAGCATGACGTTTAAATAAAGAAAAGGGCAGTTAAATAAAGAAAAAGTGCACCCAACGGCTTCAGGCTCAGTTGGGTGCACTTTTTTATTTAGCAGTAAACACACCCCCAGCACTGTATCAGTCTGGGGGCATTACAGTGGGTTAACCAATGACGATTTGGCTCAGCACATAACCTAAACAGCACGCACTCACGACGCCAATTAAACCGACGGACATGAACGAGTGGTTGAAGTAGTACTTACCGATTTTGGTGGTTCCTGTGGTATCAAAGTTGACCGTTGCAATATCTGACGGATAGTTTGGAATGAAGAAGTATCCGTACAGTGCGGGCATTAATCCCACCAGTAGCGCAGGTTCTAAACCTAGCCCGAGGCCTACAGGTAACATCATCACCGCTACTGCGGCTTGTGAGTTCACCACAACAGAAACAATGAATAGTGCAAGCGCGAAGGTCCAGTGATGGTCGGTAACCATCTCAACAATGCCTGATTTAAACTGCGGCATCGCGTATTGGAAATAGGTATCCGACATCCAAGCGATACCGAAGATGGCAATTGCCGCTACCATACCTGATTTGAATACCACACCGTTTGGTACATCTCGTGGGTCGGTTTTGGTTGCCAGTAAAATGATACCGCCAAAGCAGAGCATCATCATCTGGATAACCACCGCCATACTGATCGGTTTACTGCCTTCAACAATAGTGCGTGTTTCTGGCACCATCGCTAGCACGACTATGGTTAATATCGCACCAATGAAAATCAACACAGAATTACGCGCTGCTGCGGGTAACGTTTCATTCAGCGTTGTCGCGGTTGTGTTTAGGATTTTCTCTTTCCACACTGGATCTTGCAGACGTTCTTGATACTCAGGATCATCATCTAGTTCTTTCCCGCGGCGCAAGCTGTACAAAGACATCAACAGCGTACCGAATAAGGTCGCAGGTACAGTGACCAGCAAAATAGAGAGCAAGGTGATCTCGTGTTGAATATTCGACAATTGAGCAAGGTAGTAGACAACGGCCGCTGAGATTGGGGAAGCGGTAATCGCGATTTGCGAAGCAACAGAAGACGCAGCCATTGGACGTTCAGGACGGATCCCATTTTTCAGTGCCACATCACCAATGATCGGCATGATGGAATACACCGCATGGCCAGTACCCAGCATAAACGTCATTGCGTAAGTGACGAACGGTGCAATCAAAGTGACATTTTTCGGGTTCTTACGCAGTAAACGTTCTGCCACTTGCAGCATGTATTTCAATCCGCCAGCCGCTTCGAGTATTGAAGCACAGGTGACAACGGCAAGAATGATCAACATGACGGTGATCGGTGGTGATGTGGGTGGCATTTTGAAGACAAAAACTTCAATGACCAAGCCAATACCAGAAACCACACCAAGGCCAATACCACCGTAGCGTGAGCCTATATAGAGCATTAATAGCAGGAATAAAAATTCCAAATACAACATATCTGTTTCCTATCCAAAGGTGTTAATGAAAATATTGTCTAACGTAACGTTAAAAAAAGATGAAACCTTGTTCACACAACCATTTACCCTATAAATGAAACGACATTAATCAGAGATTGCTCACGCATTTTATTCAATAAGTAATGAATATGAATAAACAAATGGGCTCTTCTCCGCTTAG
>NZ_JAHGUP010000045.1 GCF_001989995.2 Vibrio anguillarum | reverse complement strand
ACATCAGTATAACGGTGGTCTAACTCCCAATGAATCAGAACGATTATATTGGGAAAACTCTAAAACCGTGGCCAATTTTAGTTGACCACTACACTAGTGTGCTGACTGATTCATCTATGGAAATCTCCAGCGACGAATATAATATGTTTCTTACTGGTAGCCTGTCTGATATTGATACCTTTATGAACGAAAAGTACGGTAAAAATACCATTGAATACATTAACGAGGATCTTGCTATGTGGAACTATTACTTCGATCCTAGTGAGAATCCAGTTACCGGTTTTGGTATGAATTTCCATTCTTCTAGTGGAATGCAGGTAGACTACTTCACTGCATTATCAGAGAATTTACCTTCTCGACCTCTCACCGACGAGGAGCTGAAAGAAGTCAACCGTATCGGTGATCAGGTAAGAATGCTGCAAGAGACTCTCAAATATTGGTTGCAAATTTGCCGAGACGAGCTAGTGGCCATTGCACGTAACATCTAGTTCAGAGCGGTCAATTAGGTCGGTCGAAATAAAAATGGGTTGTGGCATCTGAAACACATATACCACATTCAAGCATTCAAGAGGGACTGCCAACGCGTGGCGGCTTTGGTGCAAGTGTTTACAGTGGGTTTTTGAGTTCAGCGGTGCGTTGTTAAACACCGCTGTAGCTTCAAGTAGGAAGAGAATATAACAATCTAGAGTTACGGATGTGATGAAAATTACCATTTTTCTGTATTCACGCTCTTTTTGAACTGAGTCGCTAAAAACGTTAGCAATACGTTAAAAGCTGTCTATATTTTTCCAGTCTGCTAGAATCGCGTTGTTTATATTTTAGCCTTTAATTTTACACACTTATCGAGGTTTTACATGGAGCTTGGATTAATCATCGTTTTTATCGTGGCTGCAGCGGTCATGGTTAAGAAAGAGATGTCAGAAAATAATAAATAGACTCACACATTGATAACTTTTCTACCCCTTTTTAAATGAATGTGTCTCAAAGCCAGTATTAAACTGGCTTTGTTATTTCTACGATTTTTGGTTCCAAACCAGTTCCCCTCGCCTATTTTCCATCCCGTCAGAGATACCACAACGATGATAAATAAGGCATACTCGTTATTGCATACTCGTTATTGCATACTCACTGCAATTTCACCAAAGGATGTCCATTTTGCAAAGTCCAATTACCTTAGAAGCGCTTCATATTTTAGATGCGATTGATAGACGAGGCAGCTTTGCTGCGGCGGCAAATGAGCTAAGCCGTGCACCATCATCGCTGAGTTATCAGATCCAAAAATTGGAACAAGATTTAGATATCACTATTTTTGACCGTTCAGGGCATAAAGCGACGTTTACTGAAGCCGGCTTGCTCATTCTTGAGCGGGGTAGAGCCATTTTATCGGCGACAGAAAAATTGGTGAATGACGCAACCTTGTTAGCGAATGGTTGGGAACTGGATTTAACGGTCGCATTTGACGGTATTATCCCTATTCATAATTTTTTCCCAATGGTTGAAGCGTTAGGTAATGTCAGTAAAACACGAATCCGTCTTCAAGAAGAAATTTTAGCGGGGTGTTGGGAGTCACTTTCAACTGATCGAGCCGATTTGCTGATTTGCCCACGTATCGATACGTTACCACAAGATGTAAAAGCAGAAACCATAGGAACTATGTCAATGGTTTGGGTAGCGGCAAGCTCACATTACGTGCACAAACGAAGCGGTGCATTTGATGAAGAAGCAAGGCAAAAGTATCGAGTGATTGCGATTGCCGATACCGCGCGTGACCAGCCTGCAATGAGCGTGAATATTTTGCAAAAACAGCCGCGTCTGACGGTAACTAATTTCAGCGCAAAATGTGCCGCGTTAGTGGAAGGGTTAGGTATTGGCACATTACCGAAACAGATAGCAGAGCCACTGATCGCCTCAGGTAAACTGAAAGCAATCAGCGGATCTGAAGAAAAATCGATGCAGATCATTATGGCATGGCGGCGTAATAAAATGGGCGAAGCAAAATCGTGGTGTGTGCAATACCTCAAGAAAAACTGGGTGCTAAGTTAAAATTTTGGGCGGATCGCAGTGATCAAATCTGATCGCTACGGCTTTATTCTGGTTTATTTAAGATCAAAACCATATCTGCCGTCCCATCTTCGAAATGCACTTCAATCTCAAAACCTAATTTTTGCGCTAGCGTCAACATGCCTCGGTTGGTTGGCATGGTCATGCCGGAAATTTGTAAAGTTCCTTTCAAGCGACAATAGTCGATGATTTTTTGCAGCAAGATTTTACCTAAACCTTTTCCTTTTAAATCCGAACGGATCAAGATGGCGAACTCAGCATCGCTATTCTCAGGGTTAATGAGTGCTCGTGAAACGCCAATAATACTCTCTTGATTGGTATGATCCACTGCGACAAAAGCCATTTCTCGGTCATAGTCAATTTGAGTAAAATTGGCTAAGGCTTCATGGTTAAACTCGCCGACATCCGAAAAAAAGCGTTTGTACAAATCTTCTTTTGATACGTTACGGATAAACTCGGCATGATGCGGCTCATCTTCGGGCAAGATTGGGCGTAAGGTAATGGCCGAGTTGTCCTTTAGGATCACATTTTCTTCAAACTCACTTGGATAGGGGCGGATAGCTAATCTACTTTGTCCGTCGCCTTGGTAATCTTTTAGGACTAAGTTGGCATCCAATATGGTGAATTGATTGCCATTGGCTAAAACCGGGTGAATATCTAATTCATCTATTTGTGGACATTCAATAATCATCTGCGAGATACGAACTAAAAACTCAGATAACCCATCAATATTCATTGGCTCTGGTAGTTTTTGCAGCCGAATTTTCCCGCTGCGTATTGCTCTGACAATCAGATAACGCGCGAGCGTCATATTCAGTGGGGGTAGTGCGGCGGCGGCATCGATTGATTCATCCCATTCTGAACCACCTTGTCCCAGTAAAATGACCGGGCCAAAGGTTGTATCAGTAATCACTTTGATCCTGAGCTCTTCGCCGCCAGCGAGCTTTGCCATTGCCTGAACCAATAACCCATGAATATTAGCGGAAGGATACGAGATCTGCGTGCGATCCAATATCGCTTGAGCTGCGCTTGCCACTTCGTGGCGGTTGCGTAGATTGAGCATCACGCCTTGCACATCTGATTTATGCGCAATATCGGGCGAACGCAATTTCACCACGACTGGGTAACCAATTTGCTCGGCAATATGTACCGCTTCACTGGCATCAGAAGCTATCCAAGTTGGTAATACATTAAAATTAAAATATTTAAATAACTTACCTATTTGGTGCGTATCAAGGTGACGGGTAGGGTGTATGCATAGTTGCTCCGTTATCCATTGCTGCGCGCTGTGTATTTCTGATACATGGACAGGTTCTGCGGTTGTCGGCGTTTCCATTAGTTGTTTTTGATTTCGACGGTACTCGACTAAGTGCATGAATGCCACTACTGCACTTTCTGGCGTTCGATAGGTTGGGATGCCCGCTTGGGTAAATATTTGTCTAGCCGGGCGCGCGGTAAGTTCTCCTGACCAATTGGTTAGGATGTTAAAACGTTTATGGCGAGGGTGCGCTTTAATGGCGTCGACCACCGCTTGAGCGGTTTGCTCAGACTGCGCAATCGCAGATGGGCTGTGCATAATGAGAATGGCATCGGTTTTATCACTATCTAGCAGCACATTTAGTGTATTAACGTAGCGAGTATGATCCGCATCACCCACCATATCGATCGGATTACTGTGAGACCAACTTTTAGGCAGGCACTGATTTAGTTTTTGATAAGTAGACTCTTCAAGATCGGCCAGTTTTCCGCCTAGATCCAGCAAGGTATCGACGGCCATAATAGCTGGCCCGCCACCATTGGTAATAATAGCAAGGCGTTCACCTCGCAATGGAACGGAGTGAGTGAGTGTCTCAACAGCGGCAAAGAGTTCATGGGTATTATTCACCCGTAACATACCCGTGCGTTGAATTGCGGAGTCATAAATAATGTCGAGTGTATTGTCTCCACCAGTATGTGCTTGCGCCGCTTTACGTCCAGCAAGCGTTCTTCCTCCTTTTAATACTAAGATTCGCCGGTTACGTGACGCGGCACGCGCTGCCGACATAAAACGGCGAGCATCCTTAATCGTATCAACATAAAGCAAAATGGCTTGGGTGTGTCTATCCGTGCTCAGGCAATCAAGCAAGTCAGAGAAATCGATGTCGCTGGCATTACCAAGAGAAATAAATGCTGAAAATCCGATCTCTTTGTCATTTGCCCAATCTAAAATCGTGGTACAAACCGCTGCAGATTGTGAAATAAAGGCAATGTTACCTTTTAAGGCTGTGACAGGAGAAAACGAAGCGTTGAAATTTAACCAAGGTAGGATCAGCCCTAAGCTATTGGGACCCAAAATGCGCATTCCTGCCGATTTTGCAATTCTAGAACATTGGGCTTGGATTTCGACTCCTTGAGCATCTTCAGTATACATATCAGATGAAAGTACGATGACGGAGCTGATGCCTTTATCTGCCAATTGCTTAAATAAGGTGACGTTGCGTGTTGCGTGCGTGCATAAAATCGCAATATCAGGGACGATAGGCAGAGATTCGATACTTTTGTAGGCCAATACGCCACAGACGGATGGATAATAAGGCGTGACAGGCATAATCGCACCATCGAAGCCTCCTTGAAGTAGGTTCTTCATCACGATATTGCCAGCACGAAGCGAGCGTACTGATGCACCAACAACCGCGATCGATTTTGGTTTCAGGAATGGATTTAAATTGTTCATGTTGATGAACCTTTTACTCACGAATTACCGTTAGCTTAGCGAACAAATGCTATCCTTGTTCACTATATTGGTTTGATTGTGATCATTACGTCGTGAGACAACTGCGACTTTGTGCCATAAATCACAGTACAAGGGTATATAATCACAAAGCGAGCTTGATTCTGAGCGTCGCTATCGGCATGATTTATAGTAATTTCTACTTAAGGCGTTGAACAATTCATGAAAAAAATCACAATTGTCGGTTTATCAGTGCTTCTGGCTGCCTGTGCATCTGATACATACATTACCGATGTCACCTCTGAAAGCCATCGTGAAGAGTACAAAGTTGCTCCGGTTCAGCAACCAGTAGTCGCTCAAGAAGGCATGGCTACTGGAATTTCTGAGAGCAATGTCGAAACGAATGTGGTGAAGATGTCTCCTAACGATACAGAGAAAAAAGTCGTTAAGATGAGCCCTCAAAGCAAAGCCGCAGTAGCGCTCATTCCACCGACAGCTAAACAGACGGCAATGAATCCGCGTTTTGGCTACACCATTCAGGTCGTTGCTGTTGGATCACAGAATAAAGTTGATCAGTTTGCCAGTAAACTGCCCAATTCTGACGGCCAACCTATTTGGGAAAATTATAAAGTAGTGAATGGAACCAAGTGGTACACCGTACTTTATGGTGACTACGCAACTCGTGCCGATGCTGTTGAAGCAATTAAAACACTGCCAACCGAGTTTCAAGCAATGAAACCTTTTGCCAAAAGTATTGATACCATCAAAAATTCGGAATTTCCGACACTCAATAAGTTAAACTGATTCTGGATTTTATCGCGAATAAATGATCAAAGGGGCTTATGCCCCTTTATTGCTTATAACTTAGCCTGTTACAACAGTAAAAAGGTTTTCCTTGGCTAAAACCGTGTAACTTCACACTGAATTGATTATCATGATTTATAGTTTATTCGTCAGCAGCATGGACAGATTTTAATGACTCAAACAACAATCCTATTATTATGTGGTGGCGGTTCGTCAGAACATGAAGTTTCACTTGTGTCAGCTAACTATTTACAAGCACAACTTGAAAAAACAGAAGGTTTTCAAGTTATTCGCGTCGAAATGCGACCCGATGGTTGGTACAGTGAAAAGGGCGATCTGAGTTTCTTAGATACGAATGCTGCAACGTTGAATACCAATGGCGTCGCCGTCAATATCGATTTTGTGGTTCCTTGCATTCATGGTTATCCAGGGGAAACGGGCGACATTCAATCGATGATCGAGCTGGCTGGCATCCCATATTTAGGTTGTGGTCCAGAAGCCAGTGCTAACAGCTTTAATAAAATTACATCTAAGCTTTGGTACGATGCGCTGGGTATTCCTAATACACCTTATCTTTTTCTTTCAGAAAATAATGCACAAGCGCATCAGCAGTGTAAGCAGGCTCTGGAAAAATGGGGAAGTGTGTTTATTAAAGCGGCGAGACAAGGCTCATCTGTTGGTTGTTACAAAGTCACCGAGGTTTCCCAGCTCAACAGCGCAATCGATGCGGCTTTTAGCTACTCGGAACAAGTTCTGGTTGAAAAAGCAGTGAAACCTAGGGAATTAGAAGTTGCCGCTTATCAGCTTGATGGTGTTTTATATCTTTCTAAGCCGGGTGAGATCATCGCACCAGAAGACGCATTTTATACTTATGAAGAAAAATACAGTGCGACTAGCCATTCGATGACTGAAGTACAAGCTCAGAATTTAACCAGAGATCAATTGGAAATGATAAGTGATTGTGCTGCTAGGGTTTTTACCCACATGAAGCTTAGGCACCTTGCACGTATTGATTTCTTTTTAACCCCAGAGGGAAACATTTATCTTAATGAAGTTAACACCTTCCCTGGCATGACTCCCATTTCAATGTTTCCTAAAATGTTAGAGCATAATGGGCATAGGTTTCATGAATTTCTAGCCAATTGTGTGACAACGTCACTCAATCAAAAGGTTTAATGACCTTAAATTTCATCTGTTCACTTTCTGCAATGTCGAGTTTACCAATGTATTGAGCTGGCATTGCAGGGCTTAACCATCGTCCAAATTGCTGAATATCTTGAGTTTTATAACCTTGTTTAGCCAGTTCTTGAGCCGCACCAACACGGGTTGATTGGCCTGAAAACTTCAATTCAAATATGCCTAAACGTTGCCCTGCATGACGTAAGATACGGAAAATAGATGCATCATTTAAAGATCTATTTGAAATATTGCCATGGCGATCGATTGAACAAAACACAATGTTCGATTCTTTATTGAGTAATTGTAGCCACTTTTTAAGTGCAAGAGAGGCCGATTCAGAAAGATAATAATCGACATTTCCCACGATGATCTTCATTTGCCCATCCACAGTTAAGACTTGGCCTGTACTTAGTTTTTTAAGCTCACTTCGTTTCAAAGCACACTCAAACATCACATAATAGATTGCAAGATCGCGGATATCCTTTTTGTTAGGTGAATGAATAAGTTGTATATCTAGTGCTAATAAATGTTTTTTCGTTAACGGTGTCGCTTGCTTAGCATCATCACCTTTCTCTCCTTTAAGACGAAACAAAGAAAGTTGAGTGAGTCGGTTTTGCGTGGGGTCTTTCATCGAAAGTAGGTGATGGATGATACCAATGGTGACCATGTAACGCCTGATAGTCGCGTATTTTCTCACACGAGCTTCCGTTTCGATAAATTGCCTAACAGCTGTTGTTGAGCCAGGAAGAGGAGTAACACATCTTATTTTGCAAAATGTAACAAAATGATTCCAATCTTTAGTCATGGCCAAAGCGGAGTTCTTCGAATATTGCCAATGTGTCAAATGTTGAAATTGTTCAAAGCAAACTGTGTCGGAAAATTCGGTAACCTTTTGTTTTAAAATCATAGGATCTGTGATGAGAGGGATGTTTTTTTTCATCTTGATGCACTATAACAATATGGTTTATCGATAAATATACTTGATAACGGTGAAGATACAATTATTATTTAACTAACCTATAATTAAAAAGACCAATAACATATGGCTATAGCGACGTATCGAGGATTTACCCTTACATCTGCGCCTAACTCTACAGATATATGGCAAGTTAAGATCAAAAACCATGTTTTGACTGGTAACCTTGCGGCAGTTAAAAAAAGCATAGACTGGTGGTGTGATACTGCCTCTATCATTGATCCTAGAGAGTTCAGTGCGGTAGGTAAGAAGAGAGAAGCTCCAAATGGTAAACAAGAGCAATTTGGCGGCTTTACACTGAAGAATGATACAGGTGAGCTCAATGGGTGGTATTGCTTTTTCAATGGTCGCTTAATCAAAGGTTCAAAAGTGGCTATTCAAAAACATATCGAAGCTTATTTGCTTGCAAAACAGAAAGCAGAACAATTAAAGAAGTAAATGATTTATGACACTTGTATATTCTACGGATTTAGGCCGTATCAAAGCTGAGCCTGAAGTTATAGAACGCCCTAAAGGAGATGGAGTGGTTAGAATCCATCGTCAAACAAAAGGGCGAAAAGGGAAAGGCGTGAGTATCGTGACCGGCTTGGATTTAGATAATACAGCACTAAAGCTATTCGCGGCAGAACTCAAGAAAAGTTGTGGGTGTGGCGGCTCAGTAAAAGATGGTGAAATAGAAATCCAGGGTGATGCTCGAGACAAAATTAAAGCTTATTTAGAAAAGAAAGGTTTCATAGTTAAACTAGCCGGAAATTAACGTATTAATAACTAGAATGAAATCTTCGATTATCAGACTAGTTATTAGGTATTTTATGGTAAATCCAAATACTGTTAAATACACTGAATATGAACCTGACAGTAAACACAGAACATAGACTCATGAACCTAGGAAGTAAACCAAGTAATTTAACATAATATACATAATGCGCACTGTAATACCGCTTCTTTAGGCGTGCTAATCGCTAACGCCAACGCTCCGCAACCCATTGATATTGTTCTTAATCCTAGCCCGTTGTGCTTTTTTGCTATGTGTTCCCATAGCTGTTTTATTTTTGGGTTTTTGTTCCTGTCTGCGTGACATCCGAGTAATGCCAGCTCTGGGTCTATTCCTGCTTGTTCCGCTAAAAAAACTGCTTCTTCATCAGATATATAGCGTACACCTTTTCGCATTTCGCTGATTCTTGACGCTTGTACATTCAAATCATGGGCAATCTGTTTGTCTTGTACATAGTTTTGAGCCTTTTTATAGGCATCTAACAGCTGACTCTGGTACATGGCAATCCCTCCGTTTTGATCATTCTAGCTCATTTCTTCCGATTCTTCGTATCTTGAACTTCCGGATAAACGGATTTACTCTTCCGTTAAATCGGAATTCACATTAGGCCGCTCTGGTCGCT
>NZ_JAHGUP010000044.1 GCF_001989995.2 Vibrio anguillarum | reverse complement strand
CAGTATAACGGTGGTCTAACGCCCAATGAATCAGAACGATTATATTGGGAAAACTCTAAAACCGTGGCCAATTTTAGTTGACCACTACAACCCTCGGTCTTTCCAGTCATCAAGCCAAAGGTTGAAACCTTTAACACAGTAATCATTATCTGAATAGATAACATCACCGTCTTCGGCATACTCTAATCCTTCAATAAACGCCAGTAACTCCAGCTCCGTACAATCCGTATCTCGGTTAATGATGATGCTCTCTTCATGAACAATCTCATTGTCTTCATCCATGACCACCAGCCCAATGCCACCTCGTGTTGTAGTGGATAAGTGAGTTTGACCACTTACTCAGAGTTTTTGCAATACCTAAGGGGCTCTTCTCCGCTTAG
>NZ_JAHGUP010000043.1 GCF_001989995.2 Vibrio anguillarum | reverse complement strand
AATTTTAGTTGACCACTACAGGGGTGATTTGCACTCGTAGTTTTGGTGACATATCAGATTCCTTATAAGTAGTGATAATTATAAGGCTTAAATACCATCCAAGTTAACCGTACCATTACAGCGATTTGCTTCAAGAGCCACTAAGGTTTGTTGCTCCATTGATTTGGGCTTGGTGTATTTTATTCCTATCTGGAGTGCCGCATTAGCGATGGCAAAAATACGTAGGTTTTAACTGTATCTATTGAAGGTAGAGAATTTAATGGATAGAATTATCATTAATGACTATCTGGCTAGAGACAGTGATTGACAGCAAATCAACGGCAAGAGTAACAATATGTGGATATTTGATCATCGAGCAGATAAGCAGTTACATAACCTGCAGACAAATGACTATAGAAAACTAGATAATATAGAGAGTGACCTACTGAAATTATTGCTTACCAATCAAGGCAAAACGGTAACAAAGGCGCAAATACTCACATATGTATGGCCAAACAAAGTTGTTTCTGAGTCCAGCATTACACAAGCCATAACTAAGTTAAGGCAGTCTTTAAGTGACAATGCTAACGAACAGAATGTTATCAGAACAATACCCAAATGGGGCTATTGTCTTATGCCAAACACTGTTAAATTAGTAGCAGAGGAAAAAGCAGAAACAGATACAGCGATAAAAAAATACTCAGTAAGTTGGCTGTTGATAAGTGGGTTTACATTTTTGTTGTTTATAAACATTTTATTATTCCATTTCTTATTTGTCGCTCCTGATAGCGCTAAGTCCATGAGTTTTTATTCATTCAAGGTGGGAAGTAACAATTTTTACGTTGAAAAAAATGACAGAGTAAGTAGTCAGTTGGTAGAGACTATTATCCATAAAAAGAATCTCACTAATGTCAATTTCTATATAACTTCTAATCAAAGTCGACTTTACATTGCATGTTACAAGTTGATACCAAACAACGATCAGCAAAGAAGTTATAATTTTTCAGTTGATATAAATCGTGTCCTTGAGGATG
Source organism: Vibrio anguillarum (assembly GCF_001989995.2). Taxonomy (GTDB): domain Bacteria; phylum Pseudomonadota; class Gammaproteobacteria; order Enterobacterales; family Vibrionaceae; genus Vibrio; species Vibrio anguillarum. The sequence goes on along the minus strand of NZ_JAHGUP010000043.1, from coordinate 3,303 downwards.
TTGGTAATGAAGTGTTGGAAGTATGTCAATAAAACCATAGGAATCTTGAGTCTACTACTCATTATTACGTTGCTAATACAGTTCTACCTTGCTACTTCTTTCACACCTAGCTTTGTTAATAAGACTGAGACTGTCATTAGTAAAGTTGTCCTTACGTATGGCGAGGAAAAACAAGATTCTCGGTATAGAGAGGTAAGCTATACACTGGTTCCTTTTTTTCTCAACCGATATGAACTACTTGCAAATATTAAATTTGATAGTGGTGAGTCTGTAAAAACGCAATTTTTAATCACATTCTGGCCATTTAATGAATATTCGATTAAATTTATCAGTAAGCTTGTCGATAAAGAACAGGTAAGATTTTTTGATAGGCCAGAACAGCATATTCTATTTGATGGTGGGGATGAGGAATTTCAAGTACTACCAAGCGATGCAAGACAATACTGCTATGTTCAATTATCTGACCAAGCAATTCAGTGTGTAGACGTAAATAGTATAAATGGAAACAAATAATAACGTAGTGCTTTGCAGGTATTGCTCAGGACAGATTTACACTCAGTAACTCCGTTATGATAACATCATAACTCCTCATAACTCCTCATAACTGGCAAACCTCTTATGAAAACATTAAAGGATACATCATGTGGGTATTTGACCCAACAGCTCGGAGACAACTGTCACATCTAAGCCACGAAAAGAGTAAGAAGCTCAAGTCTACTGATAGCAAAATTTTAGAACTTCTGCTCCATAATCAAGGAGCTGTGGTTTCTAAAGAGTGTATTTTACAAGAGGTATGGGGAGAGCGCATTGTCTCTGCGTCTAGTATTACCCAGTCTATCGCGCAAATACGTTTAGCTCTTGGTGACAATGGTAAGGAGCAACGCTATATCAAAACTTTCCCAAAACAAGGTTATATGCTTGTAGTTGGTGGGGTTATGTTTTCACAGCCTAACTTAAGAGCTGGAGAAAGCAACTTTACCGCAGATGACAGTGAAAATAGCAATAAAAACAAACAGCAACCAGAAAGCACCTTGTTAAAAGCTGTAAACCCTCCATCACTATATATGCTTATCCAAGGTGTAATTACCGTTTGCCTATCCATAGGTGTTATTTCAATCTCGTATTGGCTTATCACTATCTACTTTAACTCTCTAAGCATCAGTACAAAACGGTGGGTAAGTGCCGAGATTGCAGGTATTAGCTATTATTACGAGTTTAGCCCAAGTGGTACTAAGCTATTAGAATCCATTTCAGGCATCTATCAAAGTAATATAAGCAAAATCTTCCTTTCTAAAAACCCAGAACAGATATATGTATCTTGCATCTATAAAACAGAAAAATTTAGTGAAATTCGTTCGGCTAACTTGAGTTTTTCTCACCAATACACAACTCAAAACATCAAAGAGGCTATTCGTGAACATTGCCAGTAAGTTAAACATCTTATTAGCAGTATTGCTTGCTAGCTTAACACTATTACTTGTGTATCAGAACAACATGTTTCATCCTTCTTTTCTTGAAGGAAGAAATAACACTTTGTTGTTCAGTCATGGTGTTACTTACAGTGCGTCGGGAGTCGAGAAGTATCGAGAATTTCATACTCTTGATCATAAATGGAGTGGTATGCATCAACTTCATACGACGTATGGGCCTGAAGATGATTCCATAAGTTTAAACGTTTCATCTTCAGTATATTTTTGGACATCGAGCTTATTCTCAACCAGCAGTACAGTATACAGCGAATTCTATACAGCTAGCGTTGAACCAGATGCTACGCAAGCACACCTTCTTCTGGAAAGAGCCGACGAATATTTCCAGACCGTTTATCAAGATAGTGATAACTTTTGTTATTCAAGTTTACTCACAGGCAGCGTGCAATGCGTTACGGCTGGCCGGTGATAGAGTTATTACTCTAAATTTATTCAACACATTTGGTTATAATGAAAATTATGGATGAAAAGATTATAAAAATCAAAATCTTAAGTAATTCTTTTTTTGTTATACTTTCAACATAAAAGGTAATTATCATATAAGTTCATTGGTTTAGTGCTCGAGGTTTAGGCATAGTAAAGGAAATTACTGTTACACAAGGAAATACGTACAATGCGTTTTACCTGTACGGCTCCTAAACCGCTTCAAATTACGGCCTTACTTTTCGATGGAATGCCAACAACCTCTATCTCTGGTCCAATTGAGATGTTAACTGTTGCAAGCACATTAGCGAGAATTCCAGAACCTAAAATAAACTTAGTCTCAACATCAGGTAATAATGTTCAAGCCCTAGGTGGCATTAGATTGTCACCAAACCGAGACTGGAGTGAAATTTCTGACACTGACGTACTTTTAATTGGTTCTTGTGGTGAACCGGAGAAGCTACCTCTTTTAATGAGTGACGAAATGGGGAACTGGCTCAAGAAGTTAATTAGTGAAACATCGTACGTTGTTTCACTATATACAGGGGCTTTTATCCTTGCTCATTTGAACGTGCTTAACCGAAAAACTGCCACTACACATTGGGTTCACAGCCGTTTATTCCGCGATCTGTATCCCAAGGTAAAATTGCAGCCGCATATCAAAATCACTCGCGAAGATAATTTGATCTGTACTTCCAGCGTTGTTGAGTACTACCAAGCAATAATGCTCGTTATCGATGGGCTTTTTGGTTCAAACCACAAAGAAAAATGTGATCATTTTTTAAAAGGGGAAGTAACAGAGGAACAGCAAGTATCTCATTCCGATTTTGTAGAGTTTAGGCAGCATAATGATCAACTGATTCATGCCCTTCAAGACTGGATGCACGAACAAAATCCCACTAAACTGAGTGTCGTCAAGTGCGCGAGTCACTGCTTTTTAAGTGAGCGGCAAATGAAACGTCGCTTTAAAATGGCAACGGGAGAAACTCCTATAAACTATATACAGAGGATCCGAATTGCTGTAGCACGAGAGAAATTGAATAGAACCGAATATTCTATAGAGCGAATTTGCAACGAAATTGGATACAATGATACCAACCACTTCCGCGTACTTTTTAAGAAGTATCAAAATATGACGCCAACTGAATATCGTAAGAGCGTGCAATGTTTTAGTGATAGCAATTTTATTATATAAGCCAACAGACGTTAGGTGTACAAGCTATTTAAACTAAGTTAGCTAAAATTTCTTTTTTTGCTAACTTGATCTGCTCCAGCAAGACTGGACACCACATTAAGCGACATTTTGCTGTTCAAAGTTAACTGGGCTTAGATACCCAAGAGCACTGTGCCTTCTCGTCCGATTATAATCAACCTCTATGTACTCGAAGATCGT
>NZ_JAHGUP010000042.1 GCF_001989995.2 Vibrio anguillarum | reverse complement strand
CTTTCATGCGGTTTCCCTGCCTATTTAGGCGGTTTATCGGAACGAAAGTAGCAATTACTGCTGTGGGCGCATCGCAGGGAATAGGATAACGTCACGAATCGTATGGGTGTTGGTGAGTAACATCACCAAACGGTCAATACCAATGCCTTGACCCGCTGTTGGTGGGAGACCGTGCTCTAACGCAACAACATAATCAGCATCGTAGAACATGGCTTCATCGTCGCCAGCATCTTTGGCATTCACTTGCGCTAAGAAGCGCTCGTCTTGATCTTGAGCATCATTAAGCTCAGAGAAGCCATTGGCGACTTCACGACCACCGATGAAGAACTCAAAACGGTCGGTGAAGAATGGGTTGTTATCGCTACGACGCGCCAATGGTGAAATATCTGCAGGGTATCCAGTGATGAAGGTCGGTTGCATCAACTTAGGTTCAGCCGTTTCACCGAAGATCTCTTCAAGCAGTTGGCCACAAGTCCAGAAAGGTTCAACGTCTACATGAACCGATTTCGCGATAGATACCATCAGCTCACGGTTTTGCAGATCCTGTTCCGTTAACGCTTGGATTTGAGCGTGCTCTGGGTTGTAGTGTTTGATGGCTTCAAACATACTCATGCGAGCATATTGACCACCAAATTCTACCGTTTCATCACCATAAGGCATTGATGTTGAACCCAAAACTTCAAGTGCAACTGAACTCAATAGCTCCTCAGTAAAATCCATCAGATCATTGTAATCTGCGTACGCCATATAGAATTCCATCATGGTAAATTCAGGGTTATGGCGAGGAGAAAGACCTTCGTTACGGAAGTTACGGTTGATTTCAAACACGCGATCAAAGCCACCCACAACTAGACGCTTAAGGTAAAGCTCAGGTGCGATACGCAAGTACATTGGCATGTCGAGCGCATTGTGATGAGTGATGAATGGACGCGCACTAGCACCGCCAGGGATCACATGCATCATTGGCGTTTCTACTTCCATGAACTGTTTTGAGATCATGAAGTTACGAATTGCAGTCATGACTTTAGAGCGAACAATGAACGCATTACGTGAACTTTCATTAACAATCAAATCCACATAACGTTGGCGGTAGCGCATCTCTTGGTCAGTCAAACCGTGGAACTTCTCTGGTAACGGACGAAGTGCCTTTGTCAGCAATTCGTACTCTTCCATATTAACGTAGAGATCGCCTTTGCCAGATTTGTGCAACGCACCTTTCACGCCGATGATGTCACCAATGTCTAGACCTTGGTATTTTTCCTTCAGCTCAGTTTGAACCTCTTTTGAAGCATAAGCTTGAATACGACCAGAGGTTTCTTGAATAACAAGGAAAGGGCCACGTTTCGCCATGATACGACCCGCAATCGCCACAACATGGTTTAAGGCTTCTAACTCTTCTTTGCTCTTTTCACCGAATTGCTGTTGAAGATCGATCGCAAGGCTGTCACGACGAAAGTCATTTGGGTGGCCATTCGCTTTACAGCTCTTACGGATGTGATCCAGCTTGCTGCGACGCTCTGCGATGAGTTTGTTCTCTTCTTGCGCTATTTGCTCTTGATTCATTTCGTTTTGAACAGCATCAGTCATTTTACATGTACCTTATATGTCGGTAAAAAAGCATTAAAGGCCTGATTTCAGGCTTGCTTCAATAAATTTGTCTAAATCACCATCTAATACCGCTTGGGTATTACGGTTTTCAACGCCAGTGCGTAAGTCTTTGATTCGGGAGTCATCCAATACATAAGATCGGATTTGGCTTCCCCAGCCAATGTCAGATTTCGCATCTTCATTGGCTTGCTTTTCTGCGTTCTGCTTTTGTAACTCAAGTTCAAACAGTTTTGCACGCAATTGTTTCATCGCTTGGTCTTTGTTTTTATGCTGCGAACGATCGTTTTGGCATTGAACAACGGTATTGGTTGGAATGTGCGTAATACGCACCGCCGATTCGGTGGTGTTAACGTGCTGCCCCCCCGCTCCCGAAGCGCGATAAACATCGATACGAAGATCGGCTGGGTTGATGTCGATAGCAATATTTTCATCAATCTCAGGATAGATAAACGCAGAGGCAAAAGAGGTATGGCGGCGGCCACTCGAATCAAATGGCGATTTACGAACCAAGCGGTGTACGCCAGTTTCGGTGCGTAACCAACCATAAGCGTAATCACCGATAATGCGCACTGTTGCGCCTTTTAGACCAGCAACATCACCTTCAGACACTTCAATCACTTCAGTCTTAAAGCCTTTAGCTTCTGCCCAACGTAAATACATGCGTAGCAGGATTGATGTCCAGTCTTGAGCCTCGGTGCCGCCCGAACCAGACTGCAGATCAATATAGCAATCTGAAGAATCGTGATCACCAGAGAACATACGGCGAAACTCAAGCTGTTCAAGCTTAGTTTCCAGTTCATCCAGTTCAGGGCCAATTTCATCGAAGGTTTCTTGGTCTTCGGCTTCAATAGCCAGTTCCAGTAGCCCTTCCACATCATCCACACCTTGATCTAACTGATCAATGGTATCGACAATGGCTTCGAGCGAAGCGCGTTCTTTACCTAGCGCTTGTGCACGCTCAGGTTCGTTCCAGACATTAGGTTGCTCGAGTTCGGCATTCACTTCTTCTAAACGCTCTTTCTTAGCGTCGTAGTCAAAGATACCCCCTCAGGATATTTGTGCGCTCTGACACATCCTGAAGACGGTTTTTAATAGGATTGATTTCAAACATGTTTGCTCAACATTTATGAGTAGAATTTAACCGAAGAATTCTACTTAAAAATGTGATGAAGATACAGGAAAAATTAGTTTGAACTCTTGAAACAAAAGCTGGCACGCACTAAAAAAAAGGCCGAACAATCATGCTCAGCCTCTTCGATACTAACGGATAAAAACTCGATTATGCCGCGTTTTTAGCCACACTTTGCTGCACGTTAGTAGCGATAAAAAACATGCAAATCATCGCCGCAAGTGTTGGGAGTAACCACCCCATACCGACTTCAAACAGTGGCAGCATATTAAACGCAGACACATCCACGCCAGCCACTTTTGCCGCATCGATCAACGCAAAAAGAAACGCAATCAACAATACCACACGGTATGCCACTGCTGGATTTGGTAGTTTCCCACGTAAAAAGGTCAACATAATCAGGGCAATCGCAACCGGATACAGTGCAAATAAAACAGGGATAGAAAGAGCGATCAATTGTGATAAACCAACGTTTGCCACGATAGCACAAGCAACACCAATAATGATCACCCAAGATTTATAAGAAATTGGAGTCAATGTGCAAAAGTAGTCTGAGCATGCTGAAATCAAACCAATCGCTGTGGTTAGGCAAGCCAGCAAGACTATGGTGGAGAGAACAATCTGTCCATAAGGGCCAAATAGCGCTTGTACATATTGGCTAAGCACCACGCCACCATTTTCTGCGCCAAAAGCAACGACAGAGCTTGTCGCGCCAAGATAAAATAGTGAAATATAAACAAAAGCCAAACCAGCCGCCGCAATGCACGCCGCGCTGATTAAATACTTTGTGGTTGCCGCACGCTCAGTAATGCCTTTGCTGCGCAGTGCATCAACAATTAACATCCCAAACATCAGAGCACCAAACGTATCCATGGTGTTGTAACCTTCAAGGAAACCTTTCGTCAACGGCTGAGTCAAGTATTCACCTTGTGCAGCGACCATCTCACCTTGCGGATTAAGAAAAACAGCCACAGCGAGGACAAGCAAACCAATAAATAACGCTGGTGTTAACACTTTACCGATGACATCGATGAGTTTGCCTTGAGACCAGGCAAAAAACATCGCAACAACAAAAAAGAGAATAGAAAAGAGCGTCAAGTGCGATTGTTGGGCATCAATGAAAAACGGTTTCACTGCCATTTCATACGCCACAAGGCCAGTGCGAGGTGCTGCAAAAGCAGGGCCGATGATGATAAAAATCATCACCGCTATCATTGTCGCTGCCTGTTTGGGTAAATCTTTAGTTAGATGATCCCAAGAGCCACCAGCAACGGCAATAGCAATGATGGTCATTAGAGGTAGACCAACCGCAGTAATTAAGAAGCCAGTCATAGCGGGTAGCAAATGCTCTCCAGCAAGTTGGCCAGCGATTGGCGGAAAGATGATGTTACCAGCACCCAAGAAAAACGCGAAAAGCATAAAGCCGACCGCGATAATATCTGTTAGTTTTAACGTCTGCTTCACAGATAACCCTTAATTATTATTTAATAAATGTTGTGTATGCATTGTTGATGCAGTTTAAACCGCATCTAAATCTAAAAATTAAGGACGAATAATGACGAAACACTCAAGACTTCGCAAGGGCAAAGCAAAAAACGCTACATTAATTTATAATATTGGTGAAAAACCAGTTTAAAACTCTAAATGTTAAAAAATAGAAAGAATGATGTGTTGATCATTTTCTCATACACTCTCATAACAGATAGAAGAATAATCCGAACAAATAGATAACAATAGTGGTTATCACTTAATTAGAGCTATATTTTGAAATAATGATGAAAAGTCACACGCCCAAAAATAAGCGTTTCAAATTTAAACAATTTTCCATTGACGGTGGACAAGCGGGAATGCCTGTCAGTACCGATGGGGTTCTATTAGGCGCGTGGGCTTTCACGCACCATCCCAAAACCATTCTCGATATTGGCACCGGTACTGGGTTATTGGCATTAATGTGCGCACAACGTTTTAGCGATGCACAAATTACGGCCGTCGATATCGATGCCTTTGCCTTTGAAGCGGCCCAATACAACAGTAATGCTTCTTCATGGGGGCAACGCATACAGGTTTTACAAGGTGATATTTTAGACACCTCTTTTGCACCGTCCTTTGATGCAATTATTTGTAACCCACCCTATTTCAACAGTGGTGAACTGTCTCATGATCCCCAGCGAGCTACTGCTAGGCACACCAATCAACTTGCTCATCACGCTTTATTAGTCAGAGCAAAAAGTCTTCTCAACGATGAGGGGCAAGCTTGTTTTATTTTGCCCGTGTATGAAGGGGAACAATTTATCGAGCAAGCACTCACGCTCGGCTGGCAGCTTAAGCGGCGCTGCACTGTACAACCCATAGCACACAAACCCGCTCATCGGCTATTGGTTGAACTAAGTTTAGCCTCGGCTTCTGTGATTGATTCATCGTTGGTCATTCACTCATCAAGTGGTTATAGCGAAGCCTTTATTGCCCTAACTCAAGATTTTTATCTCAAGATGTAGAAATAACATGTGATCCTAATCACCAATCCCCCTATAATGTTCGACCTTAATTTTATAGCCAAATAAGCCTAACGGCTTGTGGAGTACTCACTGTGATCAAAACCTTTGCTGACCTCGATCTTGACCCTTGCATCATTGCGGCCATTGAAGATATGGGCTTTGAACGTCCCACCCAAGTTCAAGCTGAAGCGATCCCACAAGCCCTAGATGGTCGAGATATTCTTGCCTCTGCGCCAACGGGAACCGGTAAAACCGCTGCATTTGTTTTACCCGCGCTACAATATCTTTTAGATTTTCCGCGCAAGCGAGCCGGCCCTGCACGCGTCTTGATTCTGACCCCAACTCGTGAATTGGCGATGCAAGTGGCGGATCAAGCTCGTGAACTGGCGAAGAATACTCGCCTCAATATCGTCACCATCACTGGCGGCGTACAATATCAAGAGCACGCCGACATCTTAGCCAAAACGCAAGATATTGTGGTGGCAACGCCTGGTCGCTTGATGGAATACATTGAAGGCGAGCGTTTTGATTGTCGTGCGATTGAATGGCTTATTTTGGATGAAGCTGACCGCATGCTGGACATGGGCTTTGGCCCAATCGTCGATCGTCTCGCTGCTGAATGTCGCTGGCGTAAACAGACCTTGCTCTTCTCTGCAACACTGGAAGGCCATGGTGTGGAAGGTTTTACTGCCGATCTCTTAAAAGAACCAGCAACAATCAATGCCGATCCTTCTCGTCGTGAACGCAAAAAAATCACTCAATGGTATCACCGCGCCGATACCATGGTGCACAAAGTTGAGCTATTGAAGAAAATCCTCACCGAGCAAGCCGAACGTTCTATCGTGTTTATCAAAACTCGTGAGCGCTTAGCTGATTTGCGTACAGAGCTAGAAAAAGCGCAAATTCCTTGTGCTTGGATTCAAGGCGAAATGCCACAAGATCGTCGCAATAACGCCATTACGCGATTCCGTGAAGGCGCAGTCAACGTACTACTGGCAACCGACGTGGCCGCACGCGGTATTGACTTACCTGACGTAAGTCACGTGATCAACTTTGATATGCCACGCTCAGCGGATGTGTACTTACACCGCATAGGTCGTACGGCTCGTGCTGGTAAAAAAGGCAATGCGATCTCTTTGGTTGAAGCCCATGATCAAGTGATGATGGACCGCGTCGCGCGTTATGTCGACGAGGAGATAAAAGAGCGCTTCATTAAAGATATGCGCCCGCAGCACAAAAAGCCGGTATTCAAAAAGAAAAAGAAAACCGATGACAAAAAAGTCAAAGTGGTTTCGAAGAAGAAGAAAGCGAACAAAAAGAAAAAATAGTGTTCCAATACCACCTATAAAAAAATGCCGATACTGAAATATCGGCATTTTTTATCTTTAACATTTGAAGAGAGTGTCACTCTCTTCAAAATCACCAAGGTTTAATGTTCGCGTGTCGCACGGAACTCCACTTCAGGAAAACGCTCTTTGGCCAGATTTAAATTGACCATAGTCGGCGCGATGTAAGTCAGGTTATCCCCACCATCCAGTGCGATGTTACTTTGGTTTTTGCGCTTAAACTCTTCGAATTTTTTATCATCTGCGCACTCAATCCAACGTGCTGTTGCAACGTTAACACCTTCGTAAATTGCCTCGACGTTGTATTCAGATTTTAAACGAGACACCACCACATCAAACTGCAGCACACCCACTGCACCCACAATCAAATCGTTATTTTGTAGTGGGCGGAAGACTTGAACCGCTCCCTCTTCCGACAACTGCACTAAACCTTTAAGCAGTTGCTTCTGCTTCAGTGGATCGCGCAAGCGAATACGACGGAACAGCTCAGGAGCAAAGTTAGGAATACCTGAGAATTTCAACGATTCACCTTGAGTAAAGGTATCACCAATCTGAATTGTTCCATGGTTATGCAAACCGATAATATCGCCAGCATAAGCATTTTCAGCACGAGAGCGATCGCCCGCCATAAAGGTAACCGCATCAGAAATACTCACTTGCTTACCAATACGCACGTGGTTCATTTTCATGCCTTGGGTATAAGTACCCGACACAATACGCATAAACGCAATACGATCGCGGTGTTTAGGATCCATGTTCGCTTGGATTTTAAACACAAAGCCTGAGAATTTCTCTTCCGTGGCTTCAACAATACGCTCATTAGCTTGACGTGGCATCGGCGCCGGAGCCCACTCAGTTAAACCATGCAGCATATGGTCCACACCAAAGTTACCTAATGCCGTCCCGAAGAAAACAGGGGTCAACTCACCTTTTAAAAACAGCTCTTGATCAAATTCATGAGAAGCACCCAATACCAATTCAAGCTCATCACGCAGCTGAGCGGCAAGGTCATCACCCACGGCCTTATCCAGATCAGGGTTGTTGAGGCCCTTAACAATGCGCTCTTCTTGAATAGTGTGACCTTGGCCGGTCGCGTACAGAATCGTCTCATCACGGTGAATGTGGTACACGCCTTTAAACTCTTTACCACAACCCACAGGCCATGAAATCGGGGCGCAGGCAATCTTCAGCTCATTCTCCACTTCATCAAGCAATTCCATTGGGTCGCGGATTTCACGGTCCAATTTGTTCATGAAGGTTACAATCGGTGTATCACGTAAGCGAGTCACTTCCATCAGCTTACGAGTACGATCTTCAACACCTTTTGCTGCATCAATCACCATTAAGCACGAGTCAACCGCCGTCAATGTGCGGTAAGTATCTTCCGAGAAGTCTTCGTGCCCTGGAGTATCGAGCAAGTTAACCAAACAATGATTGTAAGGAAATTGCATCACAGAGGTCGTGACCGAAATACCACGCTCTTTTTCCATTTCCATCCAATCTGATTTAGCATGCTGGTTAGAGCCGCGCCCTTTTACCGTTCCCGCTTTTTGAATGGCATTCCCGAATAGCAGAACTTTTTCAGTAATGGTGGTTTTACCCGCATCCGGGTGCGAAATAATAGCGAAGGTTCTACGTTTAGAAACTTCACTCAAAAAAGGAGTATTTGACATGAAACAGGTCTTCTCAATATGCTGATATAAGGGAGAGCCGAAGCGCTTACGCTGATCAGCAGTTCGATTCAAATTTGCGCGGTATTCTCCCCTATATTTGATCTAGGAGCAACTTTCGTCGCTATACAAATCAACAAGAGAATGACGACCTTTCTATTTGTAATTAAATTATCAATAAATATGAGCTATAACTAAAAAGGGCGAAGAGAATAAGCGAGTATTATGCTGATAACCAAACAAAGAAATTCTCTGGCATTTAAACAAGCCAAAACAGTGTTCCTAGTCTCGGTGATCCTTGGGATAGGCTTTAGTTTGTATCATACTTTGCTCGACCTACACCATGAGCAAGCTCGCATTGAAGATCACTACCGTTTTAAACTGCTGCAAAATTATTCAAATGCCAGCCAGGCTGCTTATCACCTCAACAACTTATTAGCCAATCAAGTCGTCTCTAGCCTAATGGTTGACAATGCCATTTATCACGTTGAAATTATTGATGATTTTGGCGATACACTGGCAAAAAAAAGCAGAGAAATTCCAGCGCAGACGGCTTTTATTCGGCTCTTATCGAATTATCTGACACCTGAAATACCCATCTTTAAAACTGACTTGCATCAACCCAATTCGAGTGTGGTGGTAGGTAGCTTAAGTTTTTCCGTCAACGGCTCTTCCATTGCCAAAGAATTTATTGCAAAAACCACACGAGTATTGCTGTTTGATCTCTTTCGAAATGTGTTGCTGACTTCGATCCTTTTAGTCTTTTTTTACTACAAGCTGTCAAAACCCATCACCACGTTAATTTCGTGGGTTCGCTCATTGCAAAACAATCAACGTCCAACACAGCCGCCATTACAACAGCAAAAAAATGAGCTCAGTGAGTTAGCTGGTACTTTCTATACTTTATGGAAAGAGCGAGAGCTCGCGGATGCTAAACTTAACCAATTAGCCTACTACGACACGTTAACTGGCCTTGCTAATCGCAGCTTGCTGCTGCAACTGCTCACTGATGCCATTGATAACAGTATTCGCACCCACACTTCTGGTGTGTTGTTTTACCTTGATCTCGACCGTTTCAAAACGATCAATGATTCACTTGGACACACAACGGGGGATCATTTAATCAAAGCTATCGCCATGCGTATGGATGGCTGGCTTAAACACGATTACACCGCCGCACGCATCGGTGGCGATGAGTTTGCGGTGTTGATTCCTCATCTCTCTCGCCAACAAGCAGAGAAGGTAGCTCAGCAGCTTCTGGCTCTGATTTCCAACCCTTACTCGATTGATGACCACCAGCTTTATTGCACTGTGAGTATTGGTATCTCGATTTTTCCGTCAGTGGGCAAAACCAATATCGATGTCCTTAGACAAGCCGATACAGCGCTTTACCGCGCAAAAGCGAATGGACGCAATAAATACATGTTTTATGAGCCAGAAATGCAGGCTCAAGTCGAATCGTTTCTGGAAATTGAAAAAGGCCTCCATGAAGCCCTCAATACCCAACAGTTAGAACTCTATTACCAACCTCAAGTCGATGATCGGCACAATATTGTCGGTGTGGAAGCCTTGATCCGCTGGAACCACCCAACCAAAGGTGTATTGCCACCGGGTGTGTTTATGACCATCGCAGAAGAAACGGGGCAAATTATTCCGATTGGAAACTGGATATTAGAGCAAGCGTGCTATCAATACGCCGCTTGGAAGCGCCAAGGAGTATTACCGCCCCATTTTCGCCGTTTAGCCATCAACATCAGTCCGTTGCAGTTTTCTCAAGATTCTTTTGTTGAACACATTAACCATGCAATGCAACAAGCAGGTATTACTGGTGAACATCTTGAATTGGAGATTACTGAAGGGCTATTACTGGAAAATGTAGAAAGTGCGATTCAAAAAATGGTGCAACTTAAAAAAAGTAAGCTGAGCATCTCGATTGATGATTTTGGCACTGGTTATTCATCACTGCGTTACCTCAAACTTTTATCGGTGGATGTGCTCAAAATCGATCGTTCTTTTGTCACTCAATTGCATCTAGATGAGAGTGACCAAGCAATTGTGGATACGATTATTATGATTGCGAAACGTTTAAATTTGGAGGTAATAGCCGAAGGTGTGGAAGAGTGCCAAGAACTCGAAACTCTCAAACAATTGGGTTGTGATCAGTTCCAAGGTTACTTATTTGATAAGCCGTTAACCGCTAAGGAAGTCGTCAAGCGTTTTGCAAGCCCATGTTATCAACTCAATGAACATCAAAAAGATAAGGCGCACCAGAAATAGTTCCGAGACGCCTGACTATGAAAAAAACTGAGTTTGCAAACGATCTGCTGATGGAAAATAAGCTACAAAAAATAGTAGCTCATGATGATCGCATCTTCTGATCCTTTCGGAGTGGGATAGTAGTTCACTCGACGATCGAGCTCATTAAAACCCAGCGATTCGTACAAGCTATAAGCGCGGATGTTGCTTTCGCGAACTTCAAGCCACGCACTTTCAGCTTGCGCTTTTTCACAGTAAGTTAAGAAAAACTCCATCAACAATTTTCCGTAACCCTTACCTTGCTGCTGCGGATCGACAGCGATATTCAACAAGGTCACCTCTCCAACAATATTCTGTGCATAGAAATAACCGACAACTTTGCCATCAACCAACATAGCATGGTGGCATGCACCACGACTCGCCAAGTCACGTACGAGTGATTCAGCCCAAGGGTAACTGTGAGCTTGCTGCTCAATGGACCAAATAGCATCAAGATAAGGAAGTGATAAAGGCACAACATCAATATTCATAGTTTTATGACTCATAAGAACAAATTTGCTGCCACAACGCCCGGCGCAGCTCGGTATTGCCATCTATCTCAACTAGCGGCGGTGACGTTAACACTTTCTGAGCCAACAGGCTTTCTTTCTTTTCACAGCCTGAAAACCACAACCATTCAATGCTGGAGCCTGTTAGTTGGCTAAGAGAGTGAGGCTCAAGATGACACGCCTGACTGATTTCGAGCCCCATACTTTTCAATACTCTTGAAAACAGCAATAGAGCACCTTGTTGCGGGTATTGGGGGGAAACGAGTAATAAACGGCACGTGCTCGGCAGCGTCACCGGATCAGGTTGATAGCCAGCCAGCCGCTGTGGATGGATAAGCTCCCAACGCTGGATGCCCATTTCTTGTAAATATTGATTTTCGTGATGTGACATCTGTTTATGACCTCATTGAACATCGCAATCCTAACAAATCAGCGCCAAGACAGAAACCGTTAATCATCCAATGACCCAAGAGCCATGCCCAAACAACTTGAAGTTGCAGATAGGCGGCAAGTGAATTCATCCCCATGAGCCTAGATAAACGAGGTGATTGGGGTGAGCGAATGTAGCCAACACAACGGTAGCTTCAAATGAGAAGAGCATAAAAGTAAACAGGGAGCACTGGGCTCCCTGTTTTGAATAGAAATACGGTGATTAAAGATCGTTGAACTCTGGGCAATATTCAATGAAACCCGCTCGTCCGCTCAATTCGCCGTCGACTAATGCAACGATCTGAAACGCGCCAACTGGAACATCCCAACGACAACGAAAATCAGATTTCGCCGCCTCTTTAAAGCCAAAGCGTTGATAATAATCCGGGTCACCCAAAACCACACAAGCTGGATAATCGAACTCAGCCAAACAGATTAACCCCTCTTTTACCAACGAGGCGGCGACACCTTGATTTCGCCACTCTTTTTTCACGGCCAACGGTGCAAGCCCTTGCCAATTTAAGTCTTCACCATTGAGTAATACTGGGCTAAACATCACATGACCAACGACTTCGCCGTCATCATCACAGGCCACTAAAGAGAGCGTCAAATGGCTGTTTTCCCTTAATGTCATGACCAAATTAGCTTCAGCATCTGTCTCAAAGGCTGATTTTAATAAGCGGTCAATCGCTAAGATATCCGCTGGCGCTTCAGTTCGAATAAGCATTCATTACCTCATTTTGTGTCACTGGCGATTGTACGCCCTTATGCACAAAATCTGCTAGCTGATTTATTAACATCTGGAACGGTTTTGGTAAAAGCTCTAGGTCAACACTGTCCATCAGATTCTTCACCTCTAACCCCAGTTCGGTATCCCCTTCAATGGAGAGTCGACGTTGAAAGAACAGCGTGTCAGGATCTTCTTTTCGACCAGCAATCAACACCATATCATTTAGGTTACCGCTAAAGCTGACATCTTCCACTTCCGTCTTATCAGACACAACAAGTTGTTCCGCTTGATAGCTGATATACCAATTCAAATTCAAATCGCGAATTGAAACCTTTAACCATTTCCCATCAAGAAATTCAAAGTCACCTTCTTGCAAAGCCTCATGAAATATAGTTTTCAACCCTTCTAGCAAGGCTTTTTTTTGTACAACTTGCGGTAAGAAGTGGACTGGGGATCGCAAAATTGAAGCGGCGTTTTGAACTAGTTGAGTACGAATCTTGTGAATCACGAGCGTTATCCGTTACTTTGTAATGCAATAGTACCTAATCATAATGGATGTGGGGGTGCAAATTCCTGTGATGCATCAAAAAACGTACATTGTTTGAGAACCTTTTCTAGCTTAGTAATCAAAGTTATAGTTAATGTGTTACTTACGTTGTAACATCCTCATGAATATAAGTGCTCTGGAGAGTGGTAGTAGCTTGATGCCTTCGCAACATTTACAACATTGGTTTGCAAAAATCACGTCGAACAGTCCGTTTTTTTTTGCTGTCTTAAACGATCAACATAACTATGTGATGGTCAATGAGCGCTATTGTGATATTGCAGGTTTGAGCACGACCGAATTGGTTGGAATGAATGACTCACAAATTCTGGGTGAGCATTTCTACCGCCATCTCAAACCCTATTATGAACGGGCATTTCAAGGAGAAACGCTTGAGACCGAACTGACGCTTCACGAGATCGATTTAGAAACGAGTTTGCATTTCTCTTTATCACCTATCATGGGTGATAAAAAAGTCGAAAATATTGTGTTTCACGCCATCGACACCTCCGAAAAACAGATCCTCATTCGCTCATTAGAAGAGTCGGAAAATAAGTTTTCAACCTTGACTAGCTTGCTTCCCGATGGATTGTTGCTGGTCGATGACGACTGCATTATCTCTGCTAACCCCGCATCGGCTCGTTTACTCGGTTTTGAAAATACCTCAGAGCTTCTTGGTGAAGAGTTATCGCGCTTGTTTGTTGATGAAAAAAGTAAAACCGTATTCAGCTCTCCACTCAGCTTATTACTCGCAGGGGCACCGTTGGTCTGCCTCACTGGGCCAAAGTGTGGCTTTGAACGTAAAGTTCAACTGCACGCTGGAGCCACTGTCGTGCTGGGCAACAGCTCACAACTGATTTTGATTCAAGATGCAGAAGATGCACCTAAGCAGTTGTCTTCGACTATGCATGCCGATATCCACATTGACTCTCTGACTAACTTGTATAACCGTTTTGGTTTCACTAAACGTTTAGAACAGTTCATTCAAAATGAAACACCCCTTGTGATGCTCTATTTAGACATTGATAACTTTAAAAACATCAATGACTCTTTAGGCCATCATATTGGCGATAAAGTCATTAAAGAGGTCTCAGCACGGCTGAAACGTTTACTACCGCAACAAGCGATTGTGGGCCACCTTGGCGGCGATGAATTTGGACTAATACTGCCTGATCCTGAAAATAGTCGCGCCGCTGAAATGTTGGCTGAACGCATCATTTCTTTGATTAACCAACCGTTTGATCTGCACCATTTCAGTAAACGCTTAGCCTGCTCCATAGGTAGTGTCGCCTACCCTGGTGACGGTAGCGATGCACGCGTATTGTTGCAAAACGCCGATACGGCGATGTATGAAGCCAAAGATCGTGGTAGAAACCGTCTGATTAAGTTCAACGATCAAATGAACAAAGAAGCGCGCATGCGCTTATGGCTTGAAATTGAACTGCAAAAAGCGCTGCAACAAAATGGCCTTGAAGTGTGGTATCAACCGAAAGTAAATGCTCGCGACTTCAGCATCAATGGTGCGGAAGCTTTGGTGCGCTGGAAACACCCTGTGGAAGGGTATATCAACCCGGGCGCTTTTATCCCTGTCGCGGAAAAAGCTGGGCTGATTGAACATTTAGGCCGAGTGGTGATGCGTGATGTCTTCTCGACCGTAAAACGCTGGAAGCTGCAAGGTATTTTACCAGGTCGCGTGGCGATCAATTTATCGCCCGAACAGTTTTGTAACCCGAAGTTGATTGATTATATGGAAAAACTGCTTCGCACCACGGAGCTTGATCCAAACTGCATCACATTTGAACTGACCGAAAGTGCCGTCATGAGCGACAGCGAACACACCTTGCAAATGTTGAACGCGATCAAAAAACTGGGCTTTTCTCTGTCCATTGACGACTTTGGTACGGGGTATTCCTCGCTCTCTTACCTCGCTCGCTTCCCGATTGATGAACTTAAAATTGACCGCGCTTTTATAACGGATATCGATACGCTCCCTAAACAAATCACCGTCATTGAAAACATCATCAATTTAGGAAAATCACTCAACTTAACGGTCGTTGCCGAAGGTGTGGAAACTCAACAACAAGCCACACTGCTCTCTAATCTCAACTGTAACTCAATTCAAGGCTTCCATTTTTATCGGCCACAACCGAGGCAGGAAGTAGAAGAGTTATTCGTTCAAAATCGTCGTCATCGTTCTACTCCCAAATAAGTAAATCTCGTTTATTCGCCCCAAACCTGCCTTACATCAAATTTGCTATTCATAATGCTTCATAAAATACCACTACTTTCCCTTAGATATCGTACGGATCAATGGAACTTTTATGTCCTGCAGGTAACCTGCCTGCTCTAAAAACAGCGATCGATTGTGGTGCAGATGCGGTTTATATCGGCTTCAAAGATGATACCAATGCTCGCCACTTTGCTGGCCTTAATTTCGCAGGTAAGAAGTTAGATAAAGCGGTGCAATATGTTCATGATCACCATAAAAAAATTCATGTCGCGTTAAATACCTTCGCCCACCCTAATGGCTTCGAGCGTTGGACTCACGCCGTCGATAATGCCGCCAGTTTAGGCGTAGATGCGTTGATCATCGCCGATATCGCGGTATTGGATTATGCCGCTAACCGATATCCAGATCTGGAACTGCATCTTTCTGTACAAGCCTCCGCCACCAACGTCGCCGCTATCGAGTTTTATAAGCAGAATTTCAATATTAAGCGAGTGGTGTTACCGCGAGTGCTATCAATCCATCAAGTCAAACAGCTCTCACGTAATATGATGAGTGACGTCGAGCTTGAAGTATTTGCCTTTGGCAGCTTATGTATTATGTCTGAAGGGCGCTGTTATCTCTCTTCCTATATGACGGGAGAATCACCCAATACTGTCGGAGCCTGTTCGCCCGCGAAGTACGTCCGCTGGCAAGAAACGGACTCAGGTTTGGAATCTCGCTTAAACGAAATTTTGATTGATAAATACGCAGCCGGAGAAAATGCAGGCTACCCAACCTTGTGCAAAGGTCGTTTTGAAGCGCAGATCGATGGGCAACCTAAACGCTACCACGCACTGGAAGAACCAACCAGTTTAAATACGTTATCACTATTACCAGAACTGTTTGCAGCCAACGTTGCTTCCGTCAAAATTGAAGGTCGCCAACGTAGCCCTGCATATGTGGAGCAAGTGACTAAAACCTGGCGAGCGGCGATTGATCGCTACCAAGCAAATCCACAAGCCTACCAAGTAGAAACGGCTTGGAATACCGCCTTAGCCAACGTTTCTGAAGGCACGCAAACGACACTCGGCGCGTACCATCGCCAATGGCAATAAGAGAATGGAGAAGAGAATGAAATATGCGCTGGGTCCTTTACTCTATTTCTGGCCCAAACAAGAGGTAGAAAGTTTTTATCAACAGGCAATCAATAGCCCTGCTGATGTGATCTATTTGGGTGAATCGGTCTGCTCCAAGCGACGTGAGATAAAACCACAACACTGGTTTGAGATCGCCAAAGCGCTTTCACAAGCGGGTAAACAGGTTGTGATCTCAACCATGGCGCTACTGGAAGCGCCGAGCGAAATCAATGTGATGAAAAAGTATATTGAGAATGGCGATTTTGCGATTGAAGCAAATGACGTTTCGGCGATTCAACTCGCCAGTGAAAAACGCCTTCCTTTTGTGGTTGGGCCCGCCGTGAATGCTTACAACGCGCGAACACTGCAACTGTTCCTAAAACAAGGGATGATCCGTTGGTGCATGCCTGTTGAACTCTCCCGTGATTGGCTAATCAATGTATTGCAACAATGTGACGAGCTTGGTATCAAAAACCAGTTTGAAGTAGAAGTTTTTAGCCACGGATACCTGCCACTGGCTTACTCCGCACGCTGCTTTACCGCACGGGCCGAAAACCGTGCGAAGGATGAATGTGATACTTGCTGTATCAAGTATCCAACCGGAATTCAGGTTCACAGCCAAGAAGACCAAGCGGTATTTAACCTCAACGGTATCCAAACCCAGTCGGGCTATTGCTATAACCTTGCTAATGATTTACCAAGCATGGCGGGATTAGTCGATGTCGTTCGTTTAAGTCCACTAGGCCTTGAGACATTCGAACATCTGTCGCAGTTCAAGGCCAATGAAAAAGGAGAGCATCCCTCCCCTTTAACTAATCACCAGTGTAACGGCTATTGGCACCAATTACCGGGCCTAGCGATTCAACAAAGCTGAGCGTAGCCTCCCCCTAGAGAAAAGGGGGAGGCTCTTGTTAAGCGAACACGGTTTGCTTCGCGTTATCGCAAGGTAGTGCACGCAAATCTCGCCACAACATCAAACCCACCACCAAACTTAACGCAATATTGGAAATGGGGAAGGCAATCCACACACCAGTCACACCATATAACTTAGGTAACAAATACAAGAACGGTAGTTGGATCGCCATATTACCAATGGTGACAAACATCGCCTTACTGCCGCGATTGGTCGCTTGATAAAAGGCGGCGGCGACAACTAAAAATCCATCCAAAAACAGCGCGAACATATGCAGTTTTAAGCCCAGTACAGCGCTTGCCATCAATTGCGGGTCAGTTGAATTGAAGACCGCAACAACCTGAGTGGAAAACAAGTTCAGCAGCACCACAAAACCCAGCCCGCCAAGCACGGCAATGCTCATTGCAATTTTGAGCAGTTTTCTAATATGAAGATAGTTTTTGGCACCATAATTGAAGCTAACTAACGGCTGCATACCATTCGCGATGCCCTCTGCCGTTAAGTAATAAACCGTGACGATATAGCCTAATATCGCGTATGCCCCAACAAGTACTGCGCTGCCATAGTGAGCAAATAGACTGTTGTGCACCGCCACCATCATCGAACCGTAGGCATACATAAAAAAGCTTGAAGTACCAATCGCAACAATCTTAGGTAACAACGACCATTGCACCCTCATCACCGAGAGTGACAGCTGCAACTTGGCTCGCGTCGAAAAGAAATAGCCTATGCCCAATACAGTCACACTTAATTGTGCGAGTGCCGTTGCTATGGCGGCACCAGTAAGTTCCCAATGTAAAACGGCAATAAACAGATAATCAAAGAGAATATTGATTATCGCACCACTCACCATCAGCAATGTGGCTAAATTAGGGCTGTCGTCGTTTCGTAACAAGAAAGGCATCGCAATAGAGCCAAGCGTAAAGACACAAGCGATCACTAATACTTGCAAATATTGCAAGCCAAGTTCGTAGACTCGTCCTTCAACGCCTTGCCACGCAATGAAATCGTCCGCAAGAAACCATAGAATTGTCGCCACCGCAGGAGCTAGCATCACAAGCAACAATAGGCCAGTCGCAAGCACTTGCTTGGCTGCCGTCATGTTCCCTTCACCTTGCTTGATCGAAGCCAGAGCACCAGTTCCAACGCCCACCAACATGCCAAGCCCTAAAATAAAGCCAATAATAGGCCACGCAACGTTAATGCCCGCCAATCCCTCAGCACCAACATAATGACCAATAAAAATACCATCCACCACTTGATACAAGCCATTGACTAACATAGCTGCCACGGTCGGAATGGTATAGCGCCAAAATTGGCGGTAAATTGAATTTTTCATAACAGACACCATAGTTAGCAAGGCTAACTATATAAATAAATTAAAGTAATACTTTGGATAACAACATATTAAAACACAGTGCTTCTTCTTCCGAGAGATGCTTAATCACTTGCTCTGCGACAACAGCGTACACTTTCGCTTCATCCGCTAAATGCTCACGCGCAGTATCGGTGAGAGAAACTCGGTAAGAACGCGCATCATCTTGGCATTGTGCCGTCTGAACCAACCCTTTATTTTTAAGCCTTTTAACCATATTTGATACCGATGGTTTACTCACTTCCATCTCATTGGCTAAATCAGTTAAGCGCAGTGGCAAAGAAGAGCTTTGAATCACTTTAAGGTAATCATATTCATTAAAGCTCAATTGTGAAATGGGATCAGCTTTGCTATACCGACGCCAGATTTTGGCACTAAAACGCTCTAATTTTTCTAAGTTAGCTTCTAGTTTCACTGTTTTTTAAATTTAAATAGTTATCAAGGCTAACTATTTTATGGATCTTTAGATCGTTAAGCAACAAAAAAACCGCTGAAAAAGTCAGCGGCTTTAAGGGAAAGGATATAGCAAGGTATTTATTGCTGAGACTCTGGCTGTTCTGATTTCGCCTTAGCTAAATAGTCGGCTCTTACTTGCTGGAAAATTTTCCCCAATTCAAGATAAGCGTATCGATGCTCAACATATTCGTAGACGTTAAATGACAACGCAAGCTTGTACAAGGCGATCGCGTGCGCGTAATTTCCCTCTTGTTGGTAACGCTTAGCGAGATAAAAATAGACTTCAGTTAAACGCTGTGCTTGTATCGCATTACCGCTGCCTTCTTCTAAGATCATCTTAAAAGCTTGCTCTTCCGATATCTCTTTAAGCGTTAACGCAACCAAGAGCCATCCCCATTGATCATCTCGAACTTTATAGCGATTGAAGAGATCCACACGTGCCTGCAAAGGCTCGCTTTCACTTTGAATAATATATAGCCACAATGCACGAAAGGGATCGCTAGGGTCATGTTGATAATGTGCGCGAATCTCTTCCAGCGCAAGTTCTGTACGGTCGCCGTAATAAAGTGCGATGGCTCTGTTACGCTCAGCGTAAAAATTGTCAGGTTCAAGTTCTAATGTCGAATCAAACGCCTCATAAGCGGCATCAAACTCTGCGACTTGCGTGTAATACACGCCTAATAAATTAAAGATATCAGGCTGCGCCGGGTTAAGCGAGAGTGACTGCTCAAAATCTAAACGTGCTAAAGTGCGTAGCCCAACACTGTCGTAGTTGTTACCACGCTCATAAAACATTTTGGCCCGCACATCATCAGGCAGATCAGTACGTTGTAGCAGTTGCGTCAAACGCGCTATCTGAACTTGTTGCTGTAATGAAGACTGCAATGGCACTGCCATCGGAGGGTATACCCATTGACTTTGATTGTCATTTTGAGTTGACGCGCAGCCCGACATTATCAGTATCAAAGCACTCAATGCGGCCGTTGGAAACCATTTCACAAATAAAACTCCTGTGTACCCCAAAGCCCAAGATAAGTGGGTGTATCGCATTAATCTAGGCATGAAAAAGGGAGCGAATAACGCTCCCTTTATATCATGCTTTATGTTGAAAAGGCGACTAAAGCGCCGTGCTTCTCAAGCTTAAAGTGGCCTTATTCAGCCGTTGGTGCTGCAACAACTTCTTCAGCTGGTTTCTCTACCGCTTCTTTCATGCTTAGACGAACACGGCCTTGGCGGTCGATTTCAAGTACTTTAACTTGAACTTCTTGGCCTTCTTTCAAGTAATCAGAGACTTTCTCGATGCGTTGATCCGCGATTTGAGAAATGTGTACCAGACCATCTTTACCAGGAAGAATGTTAACGAACGCGCCAAAATCAGCCAGACGAGCGACCTTACCAGTATAGATAGCGCCGACTTCAACTTCAGCCGTGATCTCTTCAATGCGACGAATCGCTTCTTTAGCTTGAGCGCTATCGGTTGCCGCAATCTTGATTGTACCGTCATCTTCGATTTCGATGGTTGTGCCCGTCTCTTCAGTTAGAGCACGGATCACAGCACCACCTTTACCGATCACGTCTTTGATTTTCTCAGAGCTGATCTTCATGGTGTAAATGCGTGGTGCAAATTCAGAAATCTCAGCACGAGCACCAGAGATCGCTTGATCCATCACAGAAAGGATATGCTTACGTGCACCTTGTGCTTGGTTTAGCGCAATTTGCATGATCTCTTTGGTGATACCTTCGATCTTAATGTCCATTTGCAGTGCAGTGATACCTTGGTTAGTACCCGCTACTTTAAAGTCCATGTCACCTAGGTGATCTTCATCACCAAGAATGTCAGAAAGAACAACGAAATCATCGCCTTCTTTAACAAGACCCATTGCAATACCTGCAACTGAAGACTTGATTGGTACACCTGCATCCATCAGAGCAAGAGAAGTACCACATACCGAAGCCATTGAAGATGAACCGTTAGATTCTGTGATTTCTGATACGACACGAACTGTGTATGGGAACTCTTCCACTGAAGGCATAACGGCAGCGATACCACGCTTAGCCAGTTTACCGTGGCCGATTTCACGACGCTTAGGAGAGCCTACAAAACCAGTTTCGCCCACACAGTATGGAGGGAAGTTGTAGTGTAGTAGGAAGTTATCTTTACGCTCACCTGTTAGCTCATCGATGATTTGAGCATCACGCTGAGTACCAAGAGTAGCGGTTACGATTGCCTGAGTTTCACCACGAGTAAATAGTGCAGAACCGTGAGTACGAGGAAGAATACCAGTGCGTACGTCTAGCGCACGAACCATGTCTTTTTCACGACCGTCAATACGTGGGTTGCCAGCAATAATGCTACGACGTACAACCGTCTTCTCTAGATCGTGGAAGATAGTGTGGATTTCTTTCGCATTTGCTTCAGGATCTTCAGCAAGAATTACTTTGTTTACTTCAGCAGCAATTTCATGAATACGGTCGTAACGAGCCATTTTTTCAGTGATTTTGTAAGCTTCAACAAGCTTAGCTTCTGCTAGTTCAGCGATCTTGCTGTTAAGTACTGTGTTCTCTTGAGGAGCAACCCAATCCCAAGCTGGAGTGGCAACTTCAGCAGCAAATTCATTGATCGCTTTAATCACAGCTTGTTGTTGGTCGTGGCCGTAAACAACCGCTGCTAGCATTTCTTCTTCAGTTAGGTTATCCGCTTCTGACTCAACCATCAGCACTGCGTTGTCTGTACCTGCAACCACAAGATCAAGACGAGATACTGCAAGCTCGGTCA
This sequence comes from Vibrio anguillarum, assembly GCF_001989995.2. Classification (GTDB taxonomy): domain Bacteria; phylum Pseudomonadota; class Gammaproteobacteria; order Enterobacterales; family Vibrionaceae; genus Vibrio; species Vibrio anguillarum. The sequence continues at coordinate 75,606 of NZ_JAHGUP010000042.1, read as the reverse complement.
TGCTAGGGTTAAGTACTAATTGACCATCAATGTGACCCACGCGCGCCGCGCCAATAGGACCATTGAATGGAATGCCAGAGATAGCAAGTGCTGCTGAAGTACCAATCATAGTCACGATATCAGGTTGAACGTCTGGGTTTACAGACATCACTGTCGCGATGACTTGAACTTCATTTTTAAATGCATTAGGGAAAAGAGGACGAATTGGGCGGTCAATCAGACGCGCAGTCAAAGTTTCGCCTTCTGATGGACGACCTTCACGCTTGAAGAAGCCACCTGGAATTTTACCCGCTGCGTAAGTACGCTCTTGGTAGTTAACAGTAAGAGGGAAGAAGTCTTGACCTTCTACTGCTTCTTTTTTACCAACAACAGAAACGAATACCGCGGTATCGTTCATAGTGACCATAACGGCCGATGTAGCTTGGCGTGCGATAACGCCGGTTTCTAGAGTGACGGTATGATTACCGTATTGGAATGATTTCACTACTGGTTTATCAAACATTGTTTATCCTTGCTCTAGAGTTGCCTCTAGATTGAATGAAATAACACTCAAGACATTACGAATCGCGACTAGTAAAAATAGGCTCTATATCACGGGAAACAAAGCGTTGGGCTTGCCGCTCCCACTGGTATCTGAACGCTACTTTTAATAGCCGCGACCTGCTGGCCGACTTCGGTGACTGTAATGCTATGAGTATGAAGCGTTAAAGTACATACAACACACTTTAACGGCGGGTAGTATAGCGACTTAGGAGAGATTGTGCCAAATTTAGATAACAAAAAAGGGGCTAAAAGCCCCTTTTCTGAACAAACTGATCTTAGCGACGTAGCTCAAGACGTTTGATTAGGTCTTGGTAACGACCTAAATCTTTACCTTTTAGGTAGTCTAGAAGCTTACGACGGCTTGAAACCATACGTAGTAGACCACGACGGCTGTGGTGATCGCCTTTGTGAGTTTTGAAGTGACCTTGTAGGTGGTTGATAGAAGCAGTTAGTAGTGCTACTTGTACTTCTGGTGAACCAGTGTCGCCTTCGCCACGTGCGTATTCAGCAACGATTGCCGCTTTAGTTTCTGCATTCAGAGACATAATGCTCTCCTAATAAGAGTAAGTTTAAAGGTGTAGCAGCCAATCTCTGATTCAGCCGCTACGCGAAGCCGGGATTATAGGGAAATCCCCAACGTTAAGCAATAGCTATTTAAAGCGACTCTTCGTCTCTAAAAACGACCAATCGCTTAGGCGCAACACGACCATCTTGGTCAATTTCACCCACACCGATAAAGAGTTTCTCTTCACCCATGGTCATGCGCACTGTGCCATCAAGTGGCACACCCAACACTTGCACTGGTTGGCCATGTTGTACCATGTCTGCCAACTCAGGAATAAGGTTAACTTCCGGCAAATCTTGCACCGCACTGTCCATTGGCATCAATAACGAGTCCAACACATTTTTCGGTGCGACATCATCACGCAGCGCCTGTTGCAGCAATGCATCAAGTTGCTCTAAAGTCACCATCTTCTCATATGGGTACTTCGCGACCGCAGTACGACGCAGCATGGTCACATGTGCGCCACAACCAAGCATTTCACCTAAGTCATCCACGATAGTGCGGATATACGTGCCTTTCGAACAGTGCACATCCATTTCAACTTCATCACCTTCGAAACGGATCAATTCAATATCATAGACAGTGATTTTTCGAGATTCGCGAGGAATATCAATGCCTTCACGAGCGTATTCATATAGAGGACGGCCTTGATACTTCAGTGCAGAAAACATTGACGGAATTTGGTCGGTTTCACCACGAAAACGCTCGATGCACTCTCGCAGGGTATTTAATTGCACATTGACTGGACGTGTTTCCACTACCTCTCCGTCTGAATCAGAGGTATTGGTTCGCTCACCCAGTTTTGCAATGACTCGATAACGCTTATCTGAATCAAGTAAAAACTGAGAGAATTTTGTCGCTTCACCAAGGCAAATAGGCAACATTCCTGTTGCCAAAGGATCGAGCGCGCCAGTGTGTCCGGCTTTTTCTGCAAAATAAATACGTTTTACTTTTTGTAAGGCATCATTCGAGGAGATACCCGTTGGCTTATCCAGTAAAATTACCCCGTTGATTGGGCGACCTTTACGACGACGAGCCATCTATTCATTCCCTTCTTCTGCAGACGCTTCATCTTCACGTCCTGCATCTTTCTGTCTGCGCTTATCATTGCTGACCACTTCAGTCACCAAGTTGGACATGCGCATACCTTCAACCAAAGTATTGTCATAAGTGAAGCGAATTTCTGGGGTCAAACGTAAGCGAATACGTTTGCCAAGCATCATGCGGATATGAACTTCATGCTCTTTTAACGCAGCTAAGCAGCTTTCTGGGGTCTGCTCACCAACGCATAGAAACGTCACAAACACTTTTGCATAAGCAAGGTCACGTGACACTTCGACTTCTGAAATAGTCACCATACCTAAGCGTGAGTCGCGGACTTCACGTTGTATGATCATAGCGAGTTCTTTTTGCAGCTGTTGGGATACGCGCTGCGTGCGGCTAAATTCTTTTGACATATCTTTTCTCACATATAGAAAGAATGGGGGGATGGTTCAACCCAGCCCCCCATGGTGTATTCAACAACCGATTACTGTCTATTTCAATACAGCAACGTCAGTCAATTAATCCAGTGTACGTTTAATTTCCACTGTTTCGAAGACTTCGATTTGGTCACCAACGCGAACATCATTGTAGTTCTTAACGCCGATACCACATTCGTAGCCATTCTTCACTTCTTGTACGTCATCTTTAAAGCGACGTAGTGACTCAAGTTCACCTTCGTAGATAACCACGTTATCACGTAGAACACGGATAGGGCTATTACGTTTGATAACGCCTTCAGTCACCATACAACCAGCAACTGCGCCTAGTTTAGGTGATTTGAATACTTCACGAACCTGAGCAAGACCAATGATCTCTTGCTTAAACTCTGGTGCTAGCATGCCGCTCATGGCCGCTTTTACTTCATCAATCAATTGATAAATGATTGAGTAGTAACGTAGGTCTAAGTTTTCAGATTCGATAGTACGACGAGCTGATGCATCAGCACGAACGTTAAAGCCAAGTACGATAGCGTTAGAAGCTGCTGCAAGTACTGCGTCAGTTTCTGTGATACCACCCACACCAGAACCCACGATGTTCACTTTCACTTCATCAGTTGAAAGGTTACGCAGTGAATCAGCAATGGCTTCAACCGAACCTTGAACGTCTGCTTTTAGTACCACGTTCAGTTCAGCCACTTCGCCCGCTGTCATGTTAGAGAACATGTTTTCGAGCTTAGATTTCTGCTGACGTGCAAGCTTCACATCACGGAATTTGCCTTGACGATAATTTGCCACTTCACGTGCTTTACGCTCATCACGTACCACTGTTGCTTCATCACCGGCAGCTGGAACACCAGACAAACCTAGAATTTCAACAGGAATTGATGGGCCCGCTTCCGTAACTTCGTTACCCGTTTCGTCGCGCATCGCACGAACACGGCCATATTCTTGACCACACAGTACGATGTCGCCTTTGCGTAGTGTTCCTGATTGAACAAGAACGGTTGCTACAGGGCCACGGCCTTTATCAAGACGAGATTCAACCACCACACCAGACGCCATACCATCTTTAACAGCATGAAGCTCAAGAACTTCAGCTTGAAGTAGGATAGCTTCTAGTAGGCCATCAATATTAGTTCCCTGTTTCGCAGAGATGTGAACAAACATGTTCTCACCGCCCCACTCTTCAGGAATGATGTTGTGTTGAGCAAGCTCATTTTTCACGCCATCTGGGTTCGCACCATCTTTATCGATTTTGTTCACTGCAACGATAAGTGGCACATTCGCCGCTTTCGCATGTTGAATCGCTTCAACCGTTTGTGGCATCACGCCATCATCTGCTGCAACAACCAATACAACGATATCTGTCGCTTGAGCACCACGAGCACGCATTGAAGTAAACGCAGCGTGTCCAGGAGTATCAAGGAAGGTGATCATACCGTTTGGTGTTTCAACGTGGTAAGCACCAATGTGCTGAGTAATACCACCGGCCTCGCCTGATGCAACGTGTGTGCGACGGATGTAATCAAGTGTTGATGTCTTACCGTGGTCAACGTGACCCATGATAGTCACAACTGGCGCACGAGGCACTGCTTCAAACTTGTTATCACGGTCTGAAAGGATCGCTTCTTCCAGTTCATTCTCTTTGCGGATGAGAACTTTATGACCCATTTCTTCAGCGACTAATTGCGCGGTTTCTTGGTCGATCACTTGGTTGATGGTTGCCATAGCGCCCATCTTCATCATCACTTTGATAACTTCAGTTGCTTTCACTGACATTTTGTTTGCCAGTTCAGAAAGAACAATCGTTTCACCGATCACAACATCTTGCTTAGCGACAACCGCTGTTTTATCAAAACCATGTTGCATCGATGCAGGTTTAGCCATACGACCCTTACGAGCTTTGCCTCGGCGCGTACCGCGCTCTTGCTTATCATCCTGAGATGAGATTTTGCTCTTATTGGCTTTCGTAGATTTACGGCTAGCACCTTCTTCACGGCGATCTGCTTCATCTTCGGCTTCACGTGCATACGTTGAAGTCGTAACATGGTAATCTGTATTTTCTTCCATACTACCCTTTTTCTCTTCTTCAGCAGACCAACGCTCTTTATTCTTCTCAGCCAATTCACGTGCTATTTCTAGCTGGCGCTGACTTTCCTCTTCAGCTTTACGTAATGCTTCGGCTTCTTGACGACGTTTAAGCTCTTCGGCTTCTTTTCGCGCTGCTTCTTGCTTCATTTTATTTTCAGCAGAAAGTTCTGGTTTCACTGCAGAACGTTTTGCTTTCTCATCCGCGTTAGCTGTTGCATTCGTTTGTGCTTCAACCTTCGCTTTCTCTTGTGCCTCACGCTTCGCTTTTTCTTCGGCTTCACGCTTTGCTTTTTCTTCGGCTTCGCGCTCTGCTTTTGCTTTTGCTTGTGCTTCACGCGCTGCTAATTCTTGTGCTTCACGTTGCGCGGCTTCTTCCGCTTCACGTGCTGCTTCATCGTCTACTGCACTGCGCTTAACGTAGGTACGTTTTTTACGCACTTCAACTTGAACATTCTTACTTTTGCCGCCGCCGGCATTGACGCTCAATGTGCTGCGTGTTTTTCGCTGCAACGTCAAACGAGTCGGCTCTGAGTCACCAGTGGTATCACCGTGCTCTTTTCTAAGATGTGACAGTAGCTTATGCTTTTCATCATCAGAAACGTTATCAGAACTCGTTTTGTTCATGCCTGCATCAGCAAGTTGTTCTAACAAGCGGTCAACTGGCGTACCAATTTCTTCACTCAGTGCTTTAACTGTAAGTTGTGTCATGCCGCTCTCTCCCCTTGCTGAGAATTATTCTTCTTCGCTAAACCAACAAATATTGCGCGCTGCCATGATCAATTGACCTGCACGCTCTTCTGTTAGACCTTCAATATTTTCGAGGTCATCAATACCTTGGTCAGCAAGATCTTCTAATGTGACTATGCCTTTCGCTGCGAGTTTAAAGGCCATTTCACGCTCTAAACCTTCTAGTGCGAGCAGATCTTCTGCTGGCTCTAGCCCTTCAAAAGACTCTTCTTGTGCTAGCGCAATCGTGGTCAACGCATTCTTCGCGCGAGTACGCAATGCTTCGATGATATCTTCATCTAGGCCGTCAACTTCAAGTAGCTCAGCAACTGGCACATAAGCCACTTCTTCAAGCGTTGAGAAGCCTTCTTCAACCAATAACTCAGCGAAGTCTTGCTCGATATCGAGGTACTTCATAAAGTTTTCAATAGAAGCCATCGATTCTTCTTGATGTTTTTTCTGTAGATCAGCAACCGTCATAACATTCAATTCCCAACCAGTCAGTTGAGAAGCGAGACGTACGTTTTGACCATTACGACCGATTGCTTGCGCTAGGTTATCCGCTTCAACAGCAATATCAATTGAGTGCGTATCTTCATCCATGATGATCGATGCAACATCTGCTGGTGCCATTGCATTGATAACAAATTGAGCTGGGTTATCATCCCAAAGAACGATATCAATGCGCTCACCGCCGAGCTCACTCGATACGGCTTGAACACGTGCTCCACGCATACCGACACACGCGCCCACAGGGTCAATGCGTTTGTCATTGGTTTTGACTGCAATTTTCGCACGCGAACCCGGATCACGAGCCGCGGCTTTCAATTCAATCAGCTCTTCACCGATTTCTGGCACTTCTACACGGAATAGCTCAGCGAGCATTTCTGGTTTTGAACGAGTAATGAAGAGTTGGAATCCGCGCGCTTCAGGGCGTACAGCATATAGCAGACCACGAACTCGGTCACCTGGACGAAAGTTTTCACGCGGTAGCTGGTCATCACGTAAAATAACCGCTTCAGCGTTATTACCTAAATCCAAAATAACCGAATCACGGTTTACTTTCTTAACAACGCCAGTAACCAACTCACCTTCGTTATCAATAAACTGTTCGACGATTTGCGCACGTTCAGCTTCACGCACTTTTTGTACGATAACTTGTTTTGCTGTTTGTGTTGTAATACGGTCAAAGGTCACTGATTCAATTTGATCTTCAATATATTGACCAAGTTCAGCTGTTTCGTCGTCGTATTTAGCTGCATCGTATGAAATTTCTTTTGTTGGATGTTCAACATTTTCAACGATTAACCAACGGCGAAAAGTTTCAAACTCACCCGTTTTACGGTCGATAGCAACACGTACATCGACTTCAATTTCATGTTTCTTCTTTGTTGATGTGGCAAGCGCAGTTTCAAGCGCCTCAAAAATACGCTCACGAGGTACGGCCTTCTCGTTCGAAACCGCCTCAACTACCGCTAAAATTTCTTTACTCATTTAATCTAGCCTCTTAAGCTCTTTTCTCTAGGAGAACTAAAATTTAGGGATCAGGTTAGCTTTAGAAATATTGCTTAGCGCAAATAGTTCTTCTTTCCCATCAACGCTAATTGCAACGGTTTCGCCATCAATAGAATGGATAATTCCTTTCCATTTGCGGCGGTTGCCGACACCCATTTTCAAAACGATGCTGACTTCGTGACCAATAAACTGTTCATAATGCGCTGCTTTAAAAAGTGGTCTCTCTAAACCTGGTGAAGAAACTTCTAGGTTGTAAGCCACAGAAATTGGATCTTCAACATCGAGCACAGCACTCACTTGATGGCTCACTTCTGCGCAATCATCAACGTTAATACCGTTTTCATGATCAATATAGATGCGTAATGTTGAGTGCTCTCCGGCACGAATAAATTCTAATCCAACTAACTCATAACCTGATGCCGCTACTGGAGCGTCAAGCATTTCAGTAAGTTGTCTTTCTAAACCAGTCATTTAAACCACTCCAGAAACAAAAAAAGGGCACAGAGCCCAATTTAAATTCCAAGCAACTATCTGAAAATCTCATACTTGAGAAACTCAGATAACAAAAAACCCCGATTAGTCGGGGTTTTTTGTTGCTGGACCCTGATGATTGAGAATCTAAATTCTCAATTGCAGTGAGGTTGACACTGCACAAACTTGCATCCAAAACCCAAAAAGAATTTGGTTGCGGGGGCCGGATTTGAACCGACGACCTTCGGGTTATGAGCCCGACGAGCTACCAAGCTGCTCCACCCCGCGTCCGACTTGCGAGCATTATACGCTCTATCAAGTGATTTACAAGTTTGTAAATAATGGTGCCGAGAGAGGGACTCGAACCCTCACACCTAAGGCGCTAGCACCTCATGCTAGTGTGTCTACCAATTTCACCATCTCGGCAATTATTTGTACTTATCTAAGATAAGTTATTGCGGGATTTCGTCACCAGATTTTACTGGAACGTCACTCGCTGTATCCGTAGTTTGCTCAATCACTTGACCTTTAGTTGGGTCAATCCATTGTGATTCAGTTTTATGCGTAGACAAATTGCCCAATGCCAAACTAAGAATGAAGAATACGGTTGCAAAAATTGCAGTCATTCGGGTTAGGAAATTTCCTGAGCCACTAGCACCAAACACAGTGTTTGACGCGCCAGCACCGAAAGAGGCTCCCATATCTGCGCCTTTACCTTGTTGAATTAACACTAGGCCAATGATACCAAGCGCTGCCAACAGGTAAATCACAAGTAGAACTGTAAACATTACTTCCACCTATGTTCCAAATAATTGAGCCAGCGCCGTTCTTATCAACTGACTTGAACAAGGCTAGCGACCTCCTCAACGAAGGCGGACGCAATACTAACGAATGCATCCCATGCTGACAAGGAGTATTTTATAAAAAAATGGAGTTTATGCTTCAAGCGGTTAAAAAAAGGGCAACAACACCCTATGTGTATAGCTAACCATAAGATTTCAAGCCGAATTACGGTCATGAAATCCTAGGTTAACTCATATTATTTGCCTGGTTAGCAATTATCTTTAACCGCTTGCGCTATCTTTAATGCTGAATTTTTTACTAGCTCAGCATCTTCCCCTTCCACCATCACGCGCAATAAAGGTTCAGTACCTGATTTACGCAAGAGCACTCGACCTTGGCTACCAAGTTCCGCTTCTACGGCAGCTACAGCTGCTTTTACCGCTTCGGCTTCTAATGGGTTGGAATCACCACTAAAACGTACGTTTTCTAAAACCTGCGGGTAAAGCGTCATGCCTTTAGCCAGTTCATTGAGCGACATTTCACTGCCCACAACGGAAGCAAGAACTTGCAACGCCGCAACAATCGCATCACCCGTAGTCACTTTGTCTAGCAGTATGATGTGCCCTGAATTTTCTGCGCCAATTTTCCAACCTTTTGCCAGCAATTTTTCCATCACATAACGGTCACCAACCGCCGCGCGCGCAAAAGGGATACCTAACTGCTTTAAGCCGTTTTCCATACCAAGGTTTGTCATTAGCGTTCCAACAACACCACCTTTTAATTCTCCACGTCTCAGGGCATCACGGGCGATGATATAGGCAATTTGATCTCCATCCACTTTATTGCCAAGCTCATCAACCATAATTAAGCGATCGCCATCACCATCAAATGCCAGTCCTAAATCTGCTTTTTCTGCCACAACGCGCTGTTGCAACGCGCGGACATCCGTTGCTCCAACTTCGTCATTAATATTCAGACCATCTGGCTCAACCCCCATTGCTATCACTTCAGCGCCAAGTTCCTTAAAGACATTAGGCGCGATGTGATAGGTGGCACCATGAGCACAGTCAACGACGATTTTCAGCTTTGATAAATTCCATTGCGATGGAAAGGTACTTTTACAAAACTCGATATACCGCCCTGCAGCGTCGACCATACGTGAAGCCTTACCAAGTTCGGCAGACTCGACACACTCAATCGGTTTATCCAATTCAGCTTCGATCTCCAATTCAATTTCATCAGGTAATTTAGTCCCTTCGGATGAGAAGAATTTGATGCCGTTATCGTAATAAGGGTTATGCGACGCTGAGATAACGATCCCCGCTTCGGCACGAAAGGTTTGAGTCAGGTAAGCAACAGCTGGCGTCGGCATAGGTCCGGTAAAAATCGCCTTTAATCCTGCAGCGGCTAAGCCCGCTTCTAGAGCCGACTCAAGCATATAACCTGAAATACGCGTATCTTTACCAATAATGACTTTTTTCGTGCCTTGTTTTGCCAATACACGTCCAGCTGCCCAGCCAAGTTTTAATACGAAATCGGGAGTGATAGGATACTGTCCAACTTTACCGCGGACACCATCTGTACCAAAGTAACGTCTTTTGTCAGACATGATTTTTCCTTAATTATTATTGTTAACTATTTTGAATAATGGTTTGTACTATTTTCATTGCTTCAATGGTTTCGTTCACATCATGGACACGAATAATCTGTGCACCTTTCATTGCCGCTACAGCCGCGCAGGTAACGCTCGCCACCATACATTCAGCTGGTTTTTTATTGAGTAGTTTAAAAATCATTGACTTACGAGACATCCCAGCCAATATCGGCAAACCTAGCTGATGAAATGCGTCTAGATGTGCAAGCAGATAATAATTATGCTCAATGGTTTTGCCAAATCCAAAACCGGGGTCGAGGATAATATTTGCACGCGCGATCCCCGCGCGCTCGCACGCTGCGACTCGATCTTCTAGAAAGAGCTTAACATCCGCTAACACATCTTGATAATGTGGGCTGGTTTGCATCGTTCGTGGCTGGCCTTGCATATGCATGATACAGACAGGCACTTGTGCTTTAGCCGCAACCTCTAATGCCCCCGGCTCTTGCAGTGCACGAACATCATTAATCAAATCAGCACCAGCCTCAACCGCCTGACGCATCACTTCAGCTTTACTAGTGTCAATTGAAATCCAGACGTCATATTTTGCACGAATAGCTTTAATAATAGGAATAACACGAGATAATTCGTCATCGAGAGTCACTTCTGGAGCACCCGGCCGAGTTGACTCCCCTCCAATATCAATAATGCTGACACCTGCGGCAATCATTTTATCGGCATGCTCTAGTGCCAAATCTAGCGCGTTAAATTTTCCACCATCGGAAAATGAATCCGGTGTCATGTTCAAGATACCCATGACATGAGGACGATCGAGGATAAGTGTCTTTGTTGGGGTTTGAATCTTCATTTTGCTCTAAAACACAAAAACCCCGAGAAAGCTCGGGGTTTAATTTGAATATTAACGATTACTCAGCATCTTTCTTTTCTGAGGACTCAGTGGCTACTTCGTCTTCTGCTGCTGGCTCTACTTTTGGCTCTTGAGCTTTTTCCGCTTCCGCTTTTTCTGCTTGAGCTTTGGCTTGATCAGCCCAACCTGCAGGTTCGCGAATCTCGGTTTTACGCTCCATTAAGTCATCAATTTGGCCTGCATCAATCGTTTCGTATTTCATCAACGCATCTTTCATTGCATGCATAATATCCATATTTTCTTCAAGGATTTTACGCGCACGATCATAGTTGCGGTCAATAATTTTACGAACTTCGTCATCAATCAACTTAGCAGTATCTTCAGACACATGCTTAGTTTGAGTCACGCTGCGCCCTAAGAAGACTTCACCTTCATCTTCTGCATACAACAATGGGCCAAGTTTTTCCGAAAAGCCCCATTGCGTAACCATTTTACGAGCAATGGCTGTCGCACGTTCGATATCGTTTGATGCACCAGTTGAAACGTTCTCTGGGCCGTAAATTAACTCTTCCGCTAAACGACCGCCATACAAGCTTGAAATCATAGACTCAAGATGCAGCTTCGACATGCTAACTCTGTCTTGTTCAGGCAAGTACATCGTCACACCTAAAGCTCGACCACGTGGAATAATCGATACTTTATAAACAGGATCATGTTCAGGTACCAAACGACCAACAATGGCGTGTCCTGCTTCATGATAAGCTGTTGATGCTTTAGTTTCTTCAGACATCACCATCGAACGACGTTCAGCACCCATCATGATTTTGTCTTTTGCTAACTCAAACTCAACCATTGAAACATTGCGTTTGTTACCGCGAGCAGAGAATAACGCCGCCTCGTTCACTAAGTTCGCCAAATCGGCACCAGAGAAACCCGGTGTTCCGCGAGCAATCAATGAAGGTTCAACATCACCAGCTAAAGGTACTTTGCGCATATGAACTTTCAAGATCTGTTCACGACCGCGAACATCAGGTAAACCGACCACCACTTGACGGTCAAAACGCCCCGGACGCAGCAATGCTGGGTCTAAAACGTCTGGACGGTTGGTTGCCGCAATGACGATAACGCCTTCATTACCTTCAAAACCATCCATTTCAACCAACATTTGGTTTAACGTCTGCTCACGCTCATCGTGACCGCCGCCGACACCAGCACCACGTTGACGACCTACCGCATCAATCTCATCAATAAAGATGATACAAGGTGAAGCCTTTTTCGCTTGCTCGAACATGTCACGTACACGAGATGCACCGACACCAACAAACATTTCAACGAAATCAGAACCAGATATAGTGAAGAACGGTACTTTCGCCTCACCAGCAATTGCTTTTGCCAGTAATGTTTTACCTGTACCAGGAGGACCAACCATCAAAACACCGGTTGGAATTTTGCCACCCAGTTTTTGGAAGCGACTCGGATCACGCAAGTAATCCACAAGCTCTTTCACATCTTCTTTCGCTTCGTCACAACCCGCCACATCACCGAACGTGGTTTTGATTTGCTCTTCACTCATCATACGAGCTTTGCTCTTACCAAATGACATGGCACCTTTGCCACCGCCACCTTGCATTTGACGCATGAAGAATATCCAAACACCGATCAGTAGGATCATGGGGAACCAAGAGATAAAGATGGTCCCGAGCAAACTTTGCTCTTCTGGTGGTGTACCTTGTACTTTAACGTTTTGATTAATCAAATCATCAAGCAGTTTTTGATCGTACACGGGCATGTAAGTTACATAGCGAGTACCACCGCCTCTACGAGTAAAGGAAATTTCACTATTGTTAAATTGAGCTTCTTGAATCTGGCCTTGGCCAACTTCCTGTACGAACGTGGTGTAATCCACTGCTTTGCCGTTACTATCACCAGGGCCAAAGCTCTGGAATACCGACATTAAAACGACAGCTATAACTAGCCACAGAATTAAATTTTTTGCCATATCACTCAAGGTGTAAGCCTCGCGATAACTAATTGTAATTAAAGGTAGGGTACTACAGTTTGTAACCTGTAGCCATATGTTAACTTATGCCTTGTACAGCAAAAACGTTAACCTTTGTAACCAGTGGCTACAACAAAGACTTCTCTTGAGCGAGCTCGCGAAGAGTCTGGTTTTCTTATTTTCACGACTTTAAACAGGTTTCGAACTTCTTTGACATAATCATCAAAGCCTTCTCCCTGAAAAACCTTGACCACAAAACTACCATTTGGAGTAAGAACTTGTCGACACATATCTAGAGCTAGTTCAACCAAATACATTGCCCTTGGCTGATCAACCGAATTATTTCCGGCGATGTTAGGTGCCATGTCTGACATCACCACATCAACCATATCAGGCTGTATACGATCTAATAGTGCGTCCAGCACGGCCTCTTCACGAAAATCGCCTTGTAAGAAAGCAACGCCAACAATAGGATCCATCGGCAAAATATCACACGCGATCACTCGGCCTTTATCACCGACGATACCCGCTGAATATTGAGACCACCCGCCGGGAGCCGCCCCTAAATCCACAACAGTCATTCCTGGCCTAAGCAGTTTATCTTTATTTTGAATCTCTTCTATTTTGAAAATAGCACGCGAACGATAACCTCTCTTTTTGGCTTCATTCACGTATTTATCATCAAAATGTTCTTTCAACCAGCGACTAGAGCTGGCCGAATGCTTCTGTTTACTCATTCGATTCCTAACTGAAATGTTTCCATCCAAGAAAGTATGGTAGAAAATATAGTCTTCAGGGATAGATGGCGTTAAAATAGCTTTTTTCAACCCTTATATTAAATAAAATTGGCCGCATAATGAACCTAAGCACCAAACAAAAGCAGCACCTTAAAGGCCTAGCACACAGTTTGAAACCTGTTGTACTGATGGGCGCGAATGGACTCACTGAGGCTGTTCTAGCGGAAATCGAGATTGCCCTCAACCACCACGAACTGATCAAAGTGAAAGTAGCATCCGAAGATCGCGAAACTAAGCAGTTGATTATCGATGCTATCGTGCGTGAGACTGGCGCAGAAAAAGTACAAACCATTGGTAAGATTCTCGTACTATTTCGTCAAACCGAGCAACGTAAAATCGAGATCCCTCGTAAGTAATCAGTCGCGTTATCGACGCTCTGACTCTGATGGATACAGACAAAAAAAGGTCGCACACTGCGACCTTTTTGATTGTTGTTGAAATGAATTAGAGGTATTCAACTTTATCGATTTCGAAATCTTTATCACCACCAGGAGTGGCGATAATCACCTCATCACCTTCCATTTTACCGATCAAACCGCGGGCAATCGGTGAGCTGACAGAAATGCGCCCAGATTTAATCTCAGCTTCATCTTCACCCACAATCTGGTAGCGTTTCACTTCATCAGTATCACTGTCAATCAATGTCACTGTTGAACCAAAAATCACTTTGCCTGTATTTTCCATTTTAGTGATATCGATCACCTGAGCAACAGATAGCTTATATTCAATATCACGAATTTGAGCCTCACAAATACCTTGCTCTTCTCGAGCAGCGTGATATTCCGCATTTTCTTTTAGGTCGCCAAGTTCACGTGCGGTTGCAATAGCTTGGGTAATTTGTGGACGTAATTTTAGCAGCCTATCTAACTCTTCGCGCAGCAATTGTTCACCACGAACTGTCATTGGAACTTTTTCCATTTTATACCTCTAATGCCAAAATTCGTATTTGGGCAAAACAAAACTACCCAACACAACAAAGGTTAGGTAGTACATGGATTAACATAGTTGCTAATCAGTGTAATCAAACTTCGTGACTAAATCATCTTAAATCACACGTGACCCCTGTCAGATTTCTGTGAATGAGTTTAGGGGAAAGTGATAAAAAACAGACACAAAGCTCATTTTCACGAATGTTTTCGCACAAAAAACCGACCCACTTCACTAAAAAAAAATAAAAAACAAACTATTCAGACCAGTTGATAAAAACCAATAAATAAAATAAAAAACAAAGACTTGATATTTATTTACACTAAATAAAACGGTGTTCATAAATCTGTTTTATATCATTTTACTAACTAATTTCGGAACTTAAGAGTAAAAGTAGAACACGAAATGCTAGTAACGTTTGGTTGTACATTAGTGAAGGTTTACAAAACCCAACCTATGCAACTCAATGTTCAAAAGCACTCGAAGGACGATATAGACGTCGCAAATAAAAATATTTATGGACAGTAAATTAGGACTAATAAGATGAACAAAACTCTGATTGCTTTAGCAGTATCAGCTGCTGCAGTAGTAACTGGTGTAAATGCTGGTGAGCTATACAACCAAGACGGTACATCTCTAGAAATGGGCGGCCGCGCAGAAGCACGTCTTTCTCTTAAAGATGGCAAAGCGGAAGATAAAACTCGCGTACGTCTAAACTTCCTAGGTAAAGTAGCGATCAACGATAGCCTATACGGTGTTGGTTTCTACGAAGGTGAATTTACTACTGCTGACGACGGTAAAGCTGACCAAAAAGGTGATTTAGAAAACCGTTATACTTATGCTGGTATCGGCGGTAACTTCGGTGAAGTAACTTACGGTAAAAATGACGGCGCGCTAGGTGTTATCACTGACTTTACTGGTATCATGTCTTACCACGGCAACTCAGCAGCGTATAAAATCGCTGTAGCAGACCGCGTAGACAACATGGTTGCTTATAAAGGTCAATTTGCTGATCTAGGCGTTAAAGCAAGCTACCGTTTTGCTGACCGTCAAGAAAGCACGTCTGCAATCACAGACAACAATGCAGATGGCTACTCTCTATCAGCTATCTACGCAATCGGCGACACTGGTGTTAAGCTAGGTGCGGGTTACGCAGATCAAGATACAGCAGCGAATGCGTCTTCTGATCAATACATGCTAGCAGCGTCTTACGCTATCTCTGATTTCTACTTCGCTGGTACTTTTGTTGATGGTCAAGACAAAGCAGCAAATAGCAAAACAGATAAAACTGGTTATGAGCTAGCAGCAAAATACACTATGGGTCAAGCTGTATTCACTTCTACTTACAACTACCTAGAATCTAAAAATTCTGGCAATAAAGCAGATGAAGCTGATAACTTTGCAGTTGATGCAACTTACTTCTTCAAACCTAACTTCCGTTCGTATATCTCTTACAACTTCAACCTACTTGATTCAGACAAAGTAGGTAAAGCTAAATCTGAAGACGAACTAGCACTAGGTCTACGTTACGACTTCTAATTCTTGGCTTAATGTCATAGATTTAAAACGCCTGCTTGCTAGCAGGCGTTTTTTTATCTCGCTATACTGTATGCACACTCCGCCCTGAAATGCCGTGTTATGCTCTTATTAAACCGCAGTGCTTTTTTATTCATACTCTCATTCTTCCTTCCTTTATCGACTTTGGCGTATACGCCTTTGCAAACACTGCCACAAGGTACTCGGGTGGGTTTATTCGTTCACTCTTTAGCCACTGAACAGGTTTTTCAAGATACTGATAACATACAAGCGCTTTTCCCTCCTGCCAGCACTTTAAAAATGCTCACCGCGCTTGCCGCCACGCTAGAGCTTGGCGAACAATTTCGCTTCACGACTCAACTAACTCAACATGGCGATGACATTGTTATTCACTTCTCTGGCGACCCTACGTTAACCAGCCAAGATATGAAGCAGCTACTCAGCGAGCTAAAAAAACAGGGCATCTCACAAATAAAAGGCAACCTTTGGTTAGATAATTCAGCCTTTTCAGGTTACGACCGCGCGGTTGGATCACCTTGGGATATTCTGGGGGTATGCTATAGCGCCCCATCAAGTGCAATCACTCTGGATGGTAATTGTGTGCAAGCCTCTATTTATACGCAACCGAACGGGAAAACTCGGGTTTATGTGCCTGAGCACTATCCCATTCACGTGACCAGCTACGCAAGAAGTGTCACTAAGACTGAACAAGAGAGCGCTCGCTGTGATTTAGAACTGCGTACTTCAGAGCAGAACCATTACCAGCTCGACGGCTGTTTGGCCGAGCGAACACAACCTCTGCCACTAAAGTTTGCCGTGCAAGACCCAAACTTATACGCCACACGTATGATTTATAAGCAACTCAAACAAGTGGGCATTGAATTACTAGGCGAGGTTAAGCTGGGTGTAAAGCAAGATGAACTGAGCATAGAAAAGGGTTCATTGATAGCAACACATCAATCTATGCCACTGTACTCGTTGTTAGAAATGATGCTTAAAGAGTCTGACAATTTGATTGCTGACAGTTTAACCAAAACACTTGGCCAGCATTTTTTTATTCAACCCGGCAGTTTTAGTAATGGCACCGAGGCGATCAAGCAGATCCTTTTTTCTCGAACAGGCATCAACTTGGCACAAGCTCAGTTGGCTGATGGTTCGGGTTTATCACGTAACAACCGCCTGTCAGTACAAAATATGGTGGATGTGCTGAATTACATTTGGATTAATAATCAAACCCTTAAGCTTATTGACATCATGCCTAAAGCAGGTGAATCCGGTACCTTACAGTACCGACGTAGTATGCGTGGCCAAGCTATACAAGGGCAGCTAATTGCCAAAAGTGGTTCGCTTTATGGAACGCATAACATGGCGGGCTTCGGTTTAGATAAACAAGGAAAACCGAGTACATTATTTGTTCAATTCATCACTGATTATTATCCGCAAGATCAAGGCGATAACACTAGTGTTACCGCCCCGATTGCTCAATTTGAGACGCTCTTCTTTGAAGATGTCGTTAAGTTCAGTCAGCTCAGTCCTAATGAATAATTCACCACGTTAAAGTAGATCCACATACCCGAAATATCGACGATAGAAGCCAGTACAGGGCTAACTAATACCGCAGGATCTAATTTAAAAACGCGCGCAGCAATGGGTAATAAGCCACCAATCGTCGTAGAAATAGTGACTTGGATAAAGAGCGCAACCGCAATTGCAAACGCAATGTTTTCTAGTGGAAAGCCTCCGGTTGAGTTGGCATCACTAAACAACATAATGCGAGCCACCATCACCGCAGAGATAGCCAACGCAAGACAAACCGCAACACGGCACTCCTTCCATAATACACGCAACCATTGACGTTTGCGTAATTCACCAACCGCCAACGCGCGCACGACTAACGTCGCAGCTTGCGAGCCAGTATTCCCACCTGCAGCAGCAATAACAGGCATATACACAGCTAAGAGCACAAGCTGGCTCAATGTATCTTCATACTGGGTAATAATCAGCCCTGATACGATACCAAGTAGTGCCAATACAATAATCCAGCCAATACGCTGCTTCACATGTTCAATCACGCTAGTGGTTAAATAGCTTTGTGCCGTTTCAACTTCTGAGTAAATAAACCCCAATTGGTTAGCGTAATGGCGAGCGCGAATGTCATAACCCCCTTTATCTAATTCACTGAGTAGTTGCTGAACATAACCAATAGTACAGTGACGTAAAATCGCCACTGCCTCTTCGATAGGCATCACTGCCAATAAATGTACCTGTTTTTGCTGTTCGTACTGCAAAAATGCATTACGAGCCGCACCAATCTCTTCCAAAGAAAAGTTAGGTGAATTTTCAATATAAATGTTGCTCATTACCGTCATGGCGAATCTCCCGATTGGCAAAGGTAACGACCATCGAAATGATAACCAAATGCAATATATACATGAGCAATGACGTCATTGTTCATCAATGTAATTCACAGATAAGTTTTCATCTCAAACTAGAGAGCAGGAGAAAAATCGAGAGGAGTAAATCAGAAAAGATAAGCCCTACCACTGAAGGTAGGAGCGAAGATCGCCAATACCGAAAGCGGTTATTTTTCTCCCTTCATACTAGGGGGATGGTCGGTATTGTTCATAAAAATCTCCGAAAGTACTGCTCAATTAGCAGTGCGCAAATTGTACCAAAGCCTTTGGCGAAATACACTCTGATCTTTGCATCCAATGCGTTCCAATTTCACGCATACCCAACCACACCATTCAGATTGAAGATTTAATGACTAATTAATATGCCAAGATCAGGTCCAGCAAAAAAGCGCCCTTAGGCGCTTTGATGAATAGACGGTTCACTTTACTGTGATTTTTACTTTACAGTAACTCGTGCGAACTTACGCTTGCCGACTTGGTAAACATAAGTCCCCGCGGCTGGTACATTTTTGCTGTCGTCGATTTTTTCGCCATCTTGTTTGGCACCGCCTTGCTTGATCATTCGCATCGCATCAGACGTTGAAGCCACTAAACCCGCCTCTTTGAGCAGGTTAGTGATAGCAATACCCGCTGCAAATTCAAATTCTGGCATCTCTTCTGGCATCGCACCTTTTTGGAAGCGGTTGATAAACTCTTGCTCAGCCGCATCCGCCTCTTCTTTAGAGTGAAAACGTGCAATGATCTCTTTCGCCAACAAGATTTTGAGATCGCGTGGGTTCGTGCCATTTTCAACATCAGCTTTGAACTGTGCGACTTCTTCCAATGGACGGAAAGAAAGCAACTCGTAGTAGCTCCACATTAATGTGTCAGAGATCGACATGATTTTGCCAAACATTTCACTTGGTGATTCACTGACACCAATGTAGTTGTGCGCTGATTTGGACATTTTTTTCTCGCCATCCAAACCAACAAGCAGTGGCATCATCAAGACAACTTGTGGTTTTTGACCATGTGCTTTTTGCAGTTCACGGCCCATCAATAGGTTGAATTTTTGGTCAGTACCGCCAAGCTCAACATCTGTCTCCATTGCGACTGAATCATAACCCTGTAGGAGTGGATACATGAATTCATGAATGGCAATAGGCTGACCATTAGCGTAGCGCTTTTTAAAATCATCGCGCTCTAGCATGCGTGCCACTGTTTGGTTCGATGCAAGACGGATCATGCCTTCCGCGCCCAATAGAGACAACCATTCAGAGTTAAACTGAATTTTCGTTTTAGCCGGATCGAGGATCTTAAACACTTGTGTCTTATAGGTTTCAGCATTACGCAAAACATCGTCACGAGTGAGCGGTGGACGCGTGGTATTTTTACCGCTTGGGTCACCAACCATACCCGTGAAATCACCAATCAAAAAGGTGACTTCATGGCCCAAATCTTGAAATGCACGTAATTTATTGAGGATCACCGTATGTCCAAGATGGATATCTGGAGCCGTTGGATCAGCACCTAATTTAATGCGCAGTGGACGGTTTTCTTTCAGTTTCGCGATCAATTCATCTTCTGGGATTAGCTCTTCAACGCCGCGTTTAATTTCAGCTAAAGCCGCTTCAATACTCGCCATTCTTGTTCACTCCTACAGATTTGGCAAAATTTAATAGTTGAACATCTTACTTGAATAGCGATGCTTTTTGAAACCAGTTAGACTAACGAACCGGCTAATTTCTTTATAATTTACTAAACGAACCTAAATATGCTTTCAATTTTCGCTCGTCTCCCTTGGGTGCATCGAATCCTCATCGCCTTTTTAAGCGCACTCATGGTTTTCGCGCTGCTATTTCTGCCAAATCCTGAAGATCTCGCTCAGGATCCAAATCGTCTAGAAATTGGTCGCCATTATCCATTAACCATTAACGCAGAAGCACTCTCTCCGGGAATATCTATCTCGCCTTCCACCATGCTGCGTTGGGAAACTTATCAAGTTAAATCGGGGGAAAGTGCCGCCGTATTATTTCAGCGAATTGGGCTTTCGGCTCGCTTACTCTATCAACTCACGGCAACAAATCGTGATATTGACAGCCAGCTTTCACGACTTAAGCCAGGAGATGAGCTGCAATTTGGCTTTGATGAAAATAATGAACTTGTTCAACTCAATCGCATTATTAGCGCCTTTGAAACCTTTCGTATCACTAAATCGGGCGATGGCTTTACTTCTGAGTTTGATAAAAAAGAGCTGATGTTCCAGTACAACTATGCCGAGGCGATCATTACTTCAAATTTTTGGAATGCGGGGATAAGCGCGGGTTTAACAGCAAACCAAATCATGGAGTTAGCGGGTATATTTGGTTGGGATGTGGATTTTGCGTTAGATATTCGTGAAGGTGACCAATTTAAGCTGCTATTCCAAGAAAAGGTGGTGGAAGGTGAGGTAATTGGCCGCGGAAATATCATTGCCGCCGCCTTTACCAACCAAGGTACGACGTTCACAGCAATATTGGACGATGCAACAGGCAATTACTATGACGAAAATGGCCGGGCCATGAAAAAGGCCTTTTTACGCTCGCCGATCGATTTTCGTCGCGTGACATCGAATTTCAATCCTGTGCGTCGCCACCCCGTCACAGGAAAAGTCACCGCACACAGAGGAACCGATTATGCCGCGCCAGTTGGTACCCCAATTTGGGCCGCCGGCGATGGTGTGGTTGAGAAATCAAGTTACAACCAATTTAATGGTAATTATGTGTTTATTCGTCACAGCAACACCTACATTACCAAATACCTACACTTACAACGACGTATGGTCAAAACGGGTCAACGAGTCAAGCAAGGACAAACGATTGGTACTTTAGGAGGTACTGGAAGAGTCACCGGCCCTCATCTCCACTATGAATTTTTGGTCAACGGTGTACACAAAAACCCAAGAACGGTCTCTTTACCGCAATCTAAATCCTTAACGGGCCAAGCAAAAAGCACCTTTATCGCCAATGCTCAAATTAGGCTTGGGAAGCTAGAACGCTATAGCCAATTACTCTATGCCAATAAATAATAAGAAAAGGCCCACCAATAATGTGGGCTTCATTGTGTAAGATTGAGCAGATTACTCTTCGAGAATAGGTGGTGGTTCCTTACGCCCCAACATCAACAAGCAAGGCGTCAGCACTAATGTTAAGACAGTGGCAAAAGCAAGGCCTCCCGCAACGGCCGTGGCGAGTTGTGACCACCATTGCGTGCTGGGAGCACCAAACTCAATTTTCTGGTTAATCAAGTCGATGTTCATCTCCAGTACCATTGGCAATAACCCTAAAATAGTCGTCACTGTGGTCAATAAAACGGGCCTTAAACGCTGAACACCAGTGCGTAAAATGGCCTCTTGTTTTGACAAGCCTCTGCGTATCAGTTGGTTATAAGTATCTATCAATACGATATTGTTATTCACCACGATGCCGGCCAAGGCGATGACCCCAATACCTGACATAATAATGCCGAAAGGTTTTTGGAAAATCAGCAGGCCCGCAAATACTCCGACCGTTGAAAACAGTACTGCACTTAAAATGAGGAATGCTTGGTAAAAACTATTAAATTGCGTAACCAGAATTAACCCCATAACCACCAGCGCAATCAAAAAGGCATTTTTTAGAAATTCTGAGGAATGTTCCTGCTCTTCATTTTGCCCTCGTAATTTAAACTCCACCCCATTAGGTAAATTCAGTTCCGACAATGCTTGAGTAACTTTGGGCAATTCAAGGGCCAGATTATACCCTTCCTTTAGATCCGCCATAATATCGATAACCCGTCGACCATCAATCCGTTTGATCGTATCTTGTTTGTGATCCGGTTTTATCTGCGCAAAATTGGTTATCGGCACCAGACCTGCGGGTGTGTTGACCCGTAACTGATCAAATCGACCAATATCACGCTTATCCTCTGGGTAACGCACCAAAATATCGACCTCTTCGTTTGCATCATCAGGCAAGTAGTCACCAATTTTTAGCCCATTAGTCACAAATTGCACTGTGTTACCCACCAATGTCGCATCGGCTGAAAATCGAGAAGCATCATCACGTCGAATATCAATTCGCCAGTCAATTCCTTCTTTATTTGAGGTGTCACTGATATTAGTCAACGCGGGATTGTTATCAGCCCACTTTCTGACCATTTTAGCGGCCTCATTAAGATTTTCAGGAGTACGCGCCGACATTTCAATCACCAGATCATGCTCAACCGGTGGCCCTGCATCTGGAAATTTATACTCGATTTCCACCCCTGAAAACTGATCTGTGGTGCTTTTAAGCTCTTCAATAATCGCTTTGACGGTGCGGCGATATTGCCAATCAACAGGGGTAATTTGAATCTGGCCAATTTCATCCTCTCCCCCCGTTCGAGTATAGACGCTCTCAAATTCCTCATGACCAAGCATCACCTGCTCAATTTCTCGCATTAAGGTGTCTTTTTCTTGGATGGAAAGATCGCCATAAGAACGAACTTTAACGGTGAAATAAGGCGGATCCACCTCTGGGAAGAATTCGGCACCGAGCCCTGCTTTGGCATAAGCAAAACCAATCACAATCGCGAGCACTATCGCACTGAACAGTATTTTAAGTGGGTGACGAATCGCAATGGCCAACGTGTGATAATAGAGCTTGGTGATGCCAGTCGCTTGGGCAAAATCACCTTCATGTAAAGCAATCATCCGTGCTTGACTGGCAGCCGAAGCATGTTGCGGTCGGCCAATTAAGCCTCCCAGCACAGGAACAAAAAGCAGTGCCATAATCAATGAAGCAGCCAGTGTAGCGATAAGCGTGAGAGGCAAGTATTTCATGAACTCACCCGTGATATCTGGCCAAAAAAGCAGAGGGGCAAAAGCGGCTAAAGTAGTAGCAGTTGATGCGGTAATCGGCCATGCCATCCGTTTTGCGGCATCTCGATACGCTTCTTTACGCGGCACACCTTCTTGCATGCGCCGATCAGCAAACTCAGTTACCACTATGGCTCCATCAACCAGCATGCCAACCGCCATAATTAATGCAAATAACACGACAATATTGACGGTTAGTCCAAACACCGACAAGACTAATAATCCGGTCAAAAATGAGCCTGGTATTGAGATACCAACCAGCAGCGCCGTCCTCATTCCCAAAATAGCGATAATCACGATCACGACTAAAATAATGGCCGACAGAATATTGTTTTGTAGATCGTTGAGCATGATTTCAACGTCTTTCGACTCATCCCACGTGTATTTCACCAACAAATTACTTGGCCAATCTTCCCGTTTTTGCGCCTCTCCCATTACCGTTTTTACCAGCTCAACGGTTTCGATGATATTTTCACCAGCACGCTTTTTAACGTCCAACACCACCGCCGATTTGCCATCTAAACGAGCAAAGCTTTCGGGGTCCCGAAATGCTCGTCTGACGGTCGCGATATCGCCAAAGGTGATTACTTGCTTACCATCAACCTTCACCGGAAGCTCTAACACATCTTTCAAGGATTCAAAAACTGAAGGAACCTTTACGGAAAAACGTCCGTAGCCCGTATCGACGAAACCCGCCGCAACGACTTTATTATTCAGTGCGATTAAGTTATAGATATCGCCTTGATCGAGTCCGTAACTTTCCATCAATAGGGGATCGACAATGATCTCAACAATATCTTCGCGATCGCCAGCGATATCAACTTCTAATACTTGTCGGTAGCTTTCTAATTTGTCTCTCAACTGCCTTGCAATTTGTACGATAGCTCTCTCTGGTAAAGTGCCATAAAGCACCACTGATAATACCGGTTGCTCTGATGCCAATGTTACTTCGTTCACGGTCGGCTCATCGCTGTCTGCTGGTAGCTTCGGCTCGGCCAAATTGACCGCATCTCTCACATCCGCCATCGCTTTATCAAGGTTAACGCCAACGTTAAATTCCAAAACTACAGAAGCATGCCCTTCGGAAGCATTCGACGTCATCTCTTTTACGCCTTCAATAGAGCGCATTTCTTGCTCTAGGGGCCGCACGATAAGGCGCTCAGCATCACTCGGTGATATGCCTTGATGACTTACGGAGACATAAATAATAGGAATAGTAATGTCAGGGCTCGATTCTTTAGGGATCGAAAAATAGGTCGCCACGCCAGCGATCAAGATAAAAATCAGCAGCGATAACATAGTGCGCGAGCGAGAGAGCGCCGCATCAATAATAGAAAACATGGCGCCCCCTACTGCGCTGAGTGGTTAGGTTTCTTGACCGCAATCACTTGATCACCATCTCGAACAAAACCTTGCCCAACGGTGATAATATCCACCGTATCCCCTAGCCCAGTTAGCCACACACCATCTTGCTCCGCTTTTACCAATTGAATGGGGATGAAGCGAACACGATCTTGCTGCAGTGTTTTAACACCTAAATTTCCTTGATCATCAAGCGCAAGCATGGCAGGCGTGATTTTCACCGCCAGTTGTGTTTCTAAACTCATCTCCACTTCAGCGCTCACACCCGCGGGGATCGTTTGATTGGGATTGTCTAATTCCACTTCGATAGCAAACGTGTTGGTGGTAGGTGATGAGACGCGAGAAATATAACGAACCTTGCCATCGATAATAGAACCATCGATAAAACGTACACGAGCGGTTTGGTTTTGTTTGATTTTTTGGATGTGTCGTTCGCTGACATCAGCTTCTATCACTAATTTACTGAGATCAATAAAGGTGACCATCGGGTCACCCACTCCGACAAAATCGCCTTTTTCTATCAATATGTCTTGAACAATGCCATCGAAGGGAGCCACAACTGACGTATTACGTAAAGCCAATTGGGCACGACTTTGCACAGCGCTGGCTTCCGCTAAAGCGGCTTGCGCCGAAGCAAAGGCCACTTCGCCTTGCAAACCTCGATTTTTTAACGACTCAGCGGCACTGAATTCTTTTTGTTTGAGTTTGAACAAGGCTTGCGCACTCTCTAATTGAGCCGCTAGATCAGCTTGATCGATTAAGACGATCTGTTGTCCTTTATTGACAGGCTGTCCTTTTGCTATCGATATCTGAGTAATTTTCCCTGCGATTTCAGCACCAATTTTAGCTTGACGATTAGGTGCGGTCCGACCGTAAAGATCGATATGCTTATCGGTCAATTCAGCCTCAAAAGATTGATAAATAACTTTCGCAAAAGGAATGGTGTCATTGGCAGTTTGCCGGGGCTCTTCCGCTTTCAATGCCCCAAAACCTAACCAAAAACAGAGAAGTAAAATAAAAATCGTCGAGAGTAGCCAAGGTCGTTGCGAAAAAAAGCGGCCAATAGATGAACGGCTGATTTTGGTATCAGGCATAAATAATCCTTTATTATGTTCTTGCCTTCTTAAGGTTAAGGCAAAGCCCTACATAACATCCAAATACGTAGGGCTATTAAGCTTAATTAGCTACAGTAGATTAATTGTGCATCGAACCTTTTTTAGTTAAACACTAAATGATGCACCACAACCGCATGTTGTTGTTGCATTAGGATTATTGACAAAAAAACGAGAGCCTTCTAGGCCTTCTGTGTAATCGACAATGCCACCTATCAAATATTGTAAGCTCATCGGGTCAACCACTAATGTCACGCCACTATTAACTATTGTGGTATCGCCATCGTTTACATTTTCATCAAAGGTAAACCCATATTGAAAACCGCTACAACCACCACCAGTAATATAAACGCGCAGTTTTAGCGCTGGATTCTCTTCTTCAGCAATCAACATTTTTACGCGTTGTGCTGCAGTATCAGAAAATGACAATGGTACATTTACTTCACTCACGATGGCCTCTCTCACTCGTGTTAATACCTGTCAGACTTATTATGCTTAACTTATGCCTGTAAAGGTGATTCTTTTTTAATAATGCAATGATTATCTAATACCTGACCTATTCGTTCAAGTATTCACCGTCACTTAAGCTAAAACTCCAACTATCGAGGCATTATGCACTGAAAAAACACTCACTGTCGCGTGAGTTGTACACTATACGGCGCTTATTTGGCTGTGAATGAGCTCAGAAAATGAGTGAAAAAAAGTGTCTTTGGTGAGTTTGGGTATACAATGCGACACCAACTGGTCCGAACAAGCAGAAGAGGATAAATCCATGACCAAATCAGCAGAGCTTTATCAAAAGGCACAACGTGCAATCCCCGGTGGAGTTAACTCTCCTGTACGTGCTTTTAACGGAGTTGGTGGCTCGCCGATTTTTATCGACCGCGCAGACGGCCCGTTGATTTTTGATGCTGATGGCAAAGCTTATATTGATTATGTCGGCTCTTGGGGGCCAATGATACTAGGCCACAACCATGCGGTCATTCGTGAAGCCGTGATAGGCGCAGCGCAGCGCGGTCTCAGTTTTGGTGCGCCGACCGAGATGGAAATCGATATGGCAGAATTAGTTTCTGAGCTGGTTCCATCGATGGAACAATTGCGTATGGTCAGTTCCGGTACCGAAGCAACGATGAGCGCCATTCGTTTAGCTCGTGGATTCACTGGGCGCGATAAAATTTTAAAATTTGAAGGCTGCTATCACGGTCATGCGGACAGTTTGCTAGTAAAAGCAGGCTCTGGCGCCTTAACATTAGGCCAGCCAAGCTCTCCTGGTGTGCCTGCTGATTTTGCTAAACATACACTGACCGCCACTTTTAATGATTTAGAATCTGTACGTGAATTGTTCGCGGCCAATAAAGACCAAATAGCCTGCATTATCGTCGAACCGGTCGCGGGCAATATGAACTGCATTCCACCAGTAGAAGGGTTCCATGAAGGCTTACGTGAGATTTGTGACCAAGAAGGCGCTCTGCTGATCTTTGATGAAGTAATGACAGGTTTTCGTGTTGCACTAGGTGGTGCACAGGCTTACTACAACATCAAACCAGACTTAACAACGCTAGGGAAAGTGATTGGCGGTGGTATGCCTGTTGGCGCTTTTGGTGGACGCCGTGATGTGATGCAATACATCGCTCCAACGGGCCCGGTGTACCAAGCTGGTACGCTATCAGGTAACCCTGTGGCTATGGCTGCGGGTTATGCCTGCTTGACGCTTCTAAAAGAAGAAGGCAATGAAAAACGTCTCGCGGCCAAAACAAAGCAATTGGCTGATGGATTCAAAGAACTCGCAGACAAACACGGTATTCCTTTGCTGGTCAGCCAAGTTGGTGGCATGTTCGGCTTCTTTTTTACCGATCAAGAACGCGTCACCTGTTATGAAGAAGTCGCAAAATGTGATGTTGAACGTTTCAAGCGCTTCTTCCATTTGATGCTCGATCATGGTGTCTATTTAGCGCCTTCAGCTTTTGAAGCAAGTTTTACTTCTTTGGCGCACGGCTCCAAAGAAATTGAAGCGACATTAGAAGCGGCCGATCGCTGCTTTGCGATGATGGCAGCTCAAGCGGAATAAGCACCATTAGGCAGACTCATCATAATTATAAAGGGCTGTAGATCAGCCCTTTATTTATTTCAGACTCAATAAGCAAGCTATCATTGCCAGTAATAAATCACTAAAACGACCAACGCCATCATGCTGATGGCAAACCACGGTAGCTTCAACTTTTTTTTATGCTGGTTTTGACACCCTTTTTCATTATCACAACATCCCATCTCATCAGTTCCTCATTGATAACACGCTGATTTGCAGTCATTATAACCCTATTACTTTACAAGGCTGGATTAACAACGTGTCAGAAAAAGTGAAAATCACCTCTAGCCACTGGGTGCTCATTGCGGCACTTGTCGCTGCGGCTATTGCTTGTTATCTGTTGATTGCACCTTATATCAACTCGATTGTGATGGCTTTCATCATCTCGTTATTGATGTTTCCCATTCATGAGTGGCTCGAACGAAAAATCCCCAAATACAAAAATACCGCCTCGTTTCTCTCGTGTATTATTTTGACGTTTATTATTGTGATTCCACTGCTGTTTGTCTTTGCTGCTATTGTGCAGCAAGGGTCGGTATTTTCTCAGAACATGTACCAATGGGTCACCCATGGTGGCATTCAAACCGCCTTTGCTCATCCTTGGATTGTCAAAGGACTCGCCATTGCGAATCAATATTTGCCCTTTGATGAAATTCAGCCACAACAAATCGCACAAAAAGTGGGGCAATTTGCCAGTTCATTTGGTACCAACTTGGTCAGTATTAGCGCAAAAGTGCTGGGTGATGCGACCAGTTTTTTGATGGACTTCTTCTTAATGCTGTTTGTGTTGTTTTTCCTACTCCGTGATCACGATAAGCTCATCAGCGCTCTTAGGCACATCTTGCCATTGTCGCGTAGTCAAGAAGACAGGTTGCTCTGCGAAATTGAGCAAGTCTCCAAATCGGCTGTCATGGGGTCATTTTTAACCGCAATAGCGCAAGGCTTTGCGGGCGGGTTTGGTATGTGGCTCGCCGGTTTTCCTGGGTTATTTTGGGGCACTATGATGGGGTTTGCTTCGTTTATTCCGGTTGTCGGCACTGCTCTGATATGGATTCCAGCCACTGTTTATCTCTTTCTAACCGGAGATAGCACATGGGGCATATTCTTGGCCCTCTGGAGCGTTATAGTTGTTGGCTCAATTGATAATTTATTGCGGCCCTTTTTAATGCAAGGGAGCGCGGGCATGAACACCTTAATGATCTTCTTCTCTCTGCTCGGTGGTATTCAGCTGTTTGGCCTGATTGGGTTAATTTACGGCCCACTCATTTTTGCCATCACTATGGTGCTGTTTAATATTTATGAGGAAGAGTTTAAAGGTTTTCTCAATCAACAAGATAATAGCTAACTTTTGACTTACTGACGATCAAGCTAGAAGCAAGGGGCAGACTGTGCGAGAATCTGCCCCTCTTTTTTAGCGCAGAGCCTACTATGTCCAGTTACACCGCACCAAGTCAAATTGCCCAGCGTCAGCTTGCTTATTTCGAAGGAAAACATCTTTTAGTGGCTGGAGAAGCGGAGGATTTATTTCCTGTAGAGTTAGCTAATCATTGTCGCTCTGTTTCGGTGTTCACCACTCATTATGGTTACTACCGCCAACTCGAATCCTATTCGCAAATTACATGTCATTTTGGCGCTCAATTTGAGCAAAAAACCGATGCAGACATGATTCTGCTTTACTGGCCCAAAGCGAAGCAGGAAGCTGAATATCTACTTGCGATGCTGTTGGCCAAACTGGGCAAAGAGACTGAGATTGTGGTCGTGGGTGAAAACCGCTCGGGCATAAAAAGCATTGAAAAAATGTTTGCAGCTTATGGGGTGGTTAAAAAGTATGATTCAGCTCGACGCTGTTCGTTCTATTGGGGGCAATGCACCCAGCAGCCACCAAGCTTCCAAATTGCAGGCTGGTTCAAAACTTATCAGGTGCAGTATCAGCAACACTCACTGATTGTAAAAAGTTTACCTGGCGTATTTAGTCATGGCGAATTTGACCTCGGCAGCCAACTGTTACTCGATACACTACCTAAACTGAGAGGAAAAGTTCTCGACTTTGGTTGTGGTGCTGGTGTGTTGGGTAGTGTAATGGCCACATTGAACCCAGATATCGAGATTGAACTGTGCGATATCAGCGCGCTTGCGATTGAATCAACCAAAGCAACCTTGATAGCGAATAACATATCAGGGAATGTATTTGCCTCTGATGTCTACTCAGATACCGCTAAAGATTATCAATTTATCGTCTCAAACCCCCCTTTCCACTCCGGATTAGAGACCAGCTATAGTGCGACAGAAGCCTTACTGGCTAACGCACCAAGCCATCAAACCGTGAAAGGCGAACTTTTTATTGTGGCCAACAGTTTTCTTAAATATACCCCGCTGATTGAACAGGCTTATGGTCATTGCGAGGTGTTAAATAAGACTAACAAATTCATCATTTACCACGCAAAAAAAACATTACAAAAGTCGCAACAATAAGTGTAATCCACTCTCAATTGGTCACTAAACTGGATGATTTTTACGAATTTTGCGTTAGTGACCACGCTTTCCACAGGACTTACTTGTCAAAGTAAAAAAACTCGTTAATTTCGTCACTTTAGGTTTTCTTTGTTTTTTTCATTCACTTTAACGACTACCTCATGCCGTTAAAGCCTCACGGAAAGTAATGCCTTTTTCTATGTTTAGGTTCTCTCGTAAGCAAAAATTTAAGCGCCTGCAAAATACTCTTATGCTGGCTTTTCTCGTTTTGAGCATCACGCCTTTAACTGTGACTGCCATTTTTTTTCTGCAATCACACACTAAAGATCTTCAAGAACAAAGCACGTCTCACTTATTGTCAGTCAGAGACACTAAGCAACAGCAAGTTCTCGATTACCTCACGGCCAAAGAATCAGAAGTGATGGGGTTTGTCCGTTCAGAGTTAGCTTATGCTAGTGGGGGGCGCTTTTACGGCTTAGTCAATGCGTTCCAAAGACTTGGTCTGGATATTGATCAAGCTCGTGAGCATGCCCAGCAGCGTTATATTCCTGGTTCTGGTGATCAGATAAAAACGTCAATATTGCCACAATCGAGCAGCTATGTAGGCAGTGAACGGTATCGCCTACTGCACAAACGCTATCATTGGGCGTATTTAGAACTGCTTAAACGTTCTGATTTTGACGATATTTTACTGGTGGATCTCGATGGTGATGTCGTTTATTCCGTTTATAAGCACGACAACTATGGGACGAATTTACTGACCGGAAAATACAAAGATAGCAATCTGGGTAAAACATTCCGCCAGTTAGAGCAGCAAGTTGGCGAACAACGAAAAATCAATGAAGAATATACACCAGTCATTATTTCTGACTTTTCACAACAAGAAGGGCAATCAGTTGCTTGGCTTGGCGCGCCCATTATTCAACAGGGCTACCTGCACAGCTACGCCATGTTCCGCCTACCAAACAATGGCATCACAAAGCTCGTTGCTGACACCAATGCGACATCGCAAATAAGGACTTTACTCGTCGGGCAAGATCATCATTCTCGAATACTCTCTTACACGCAGCAAGAAATCGAGACTAGTCAAAAAGTGATCAATCTTGCGCTTTCTGGGTTGAGTGCCGTTGGTACTTACACCAATACATTGAATGAGAAAACCATTGCCGCCTATGCACCTGTTGCAAACAAAAATATCAATTGGGCTTTGGTTGTAGAGATACCCGAAAAAGAGGCTTATGCGCGAGTTCATCAACTTGAGAAATTATTTATTTTCGCCATGCTAACCGCGATTATTTTAGTCGTCATCGCTTCACATTATCTCTCTAATTTTATTACCTCTCCCCTACTGAAGCTCACTTGGGCGGCAGAAAAAGTCTCAGCTGGGGATTTAGATGAAAATGTTATCAATACCGATCGTAAAGATGAGATTGGTCGACTCGCAGTGAGTTTTGAACGTATGCAGCGTTCAATCCGAGAAAAAATGCAGCTGATTAAAGCGCAAAATAAAGAGCTCGAAAGCAACATTCAATTAATCCGCAAACAGAACGATGAGTTGCATCTCGCTAACAAACTAAAAGATGAATTCCTAGCCACAACGTCACATGAATTAAGAACACCGCTGCACGGTATGGTCGGTATTGCAGAAGCACTGATCTCTGGGTCAAGTGGAACTATCACCGCCGATCATCGTTATCAATTGGGCATAATCATCAGCAGTGGACAACGGCTGACAAACTTGGTCGATGACTTACTCGATTACCATAAGATGCGCTATGGCAGCTTGGATATCAAACAGTGTGCTGTTGATCTATCCGGCGCAACACGCTTAGTGTTAGAGCTGTCTAACCATCTACTCAACAAAAAGCCCATTCGCGTAATAAACCAAATCCCTGATGAATGCATTTGGGTCTCTGCCGATCCACAACGATTAGAGCAAGTGCTTTATAACCTTGTAGGAAACGCCATTAAATATACGACTGAAGGGAAAATTGTCATTTCAGCCAATGTGGTTGATGACAAGATTCGTGTCCAAGTTGTCGATACGGGGCAAGGCATTCCTGCTGAACAACTTGAACACATCTTCGAACCACTGATTCAAGCAGGGCAAGATGCCAGTCGTTATCGACAAGGCGCAGGCTTGGGTCTTTCGATCAGCCGTCAATTGATCGAATTAATGCAAGGAACGCTTTATGTCAGTAGCCAACCGATGGTCGGTACGACATTCAGCTTTACCTTACCATTAGCATCAAAAGCGGAAATTGAATCGACAAGCTATATGGAAGCTGGCCATTTCCAATCTCCGACCATTTCAGACATTGAACTGCCTGAAATGCATTCACTACCTGAAAATAAAGAAGGCCCAGTGCTACTGATAGCAGATGATGAACCCGTCAATCTGCGTGTCCTAGACAGCTTCCTACGTTTAGAAGGCTATCAAGTCCGCACCGCTAAAGATGGCAATGAAGTCATTAGCGCGGTCGAAAAAGAAAAACCGGAACTTCTACTGCTCGACATTATGATGCCAGGATTAAGCGGCTACCAAGTCTGTGAAAAGTTAAGAGAAACATACGATCATGCCGAGCTACCTATCATTATGTTGACGGCATTAAATCAAACTGACGATAGAGTTCGTGGTTTTGCAGCGGGAGCGAACGATTACTTATCGAAACCTTTTAATAAGCAAGAGCTCGCTGCACGTATTACGGCGCATTTAACGGCCAGCAAAGCTGAACAAAGACGTATTGAGAACAACCAACTGCAACAAGAGCTGAAGCATAGAGCAATGGTAGAGGCCAGTTTATTGGAAACCCAAGGCCGTCTACTAGAGCAGCTTGAATCCGCTCCTGAGGCCATTATTTGCATTCGAGACGATCATAAAATCCGCTTTGCGAACGAAGCGGCGGCTCGGTTATTTAAGCGCAGCCAAGAACAACTAAAGCGCTCAAATGCGGAAGAACTCATCGCTCCCAAATACTTAGTCGTCGAGCAAGAGCATTACTGCGGTAATATCGATATCTATGTCGAAGATACACGTCAGCATATGTCTGCTGATGTGTTACGACTACCGGATGGCTCTGGGTTGCAGGCTATGTACATCTTTAACGTGGGTGGAAACATCAATGCAGCGCGCATCAATAACCTTGAAACCGCAATTGAAGCGCTATCCAGTTACGCATTTGAAGGCGATAAAGAAAAACTGCAGCAGCTCAAAGAACTCGGTGGCGAGTTCACTCGTATCGCCGACAAAGTATCGGGAGAGAGTCAATCTAAGCAAGATTTAATGCGCGAAGTACTGGTTGAAGCAATGACCAGTGCTTTAGATTACTGGGAACGGGTCAGTAACCAAAGCAAGTTTACCTTTGCAGAGCAGAGTGGACTATGGCGAGTGTATCTCGATAGAAGCACATTACAGACTCGGACACTAGACAAGTACTTACGTATCGAGACACTGCCTAAAACACCTCGCTGGCGTACCGTTCTTAATTCGTTAGATTACATTCTTGATCATTGTCAGGAGCACGGCCCTGAACGCTCTCACATCGAAGCTCAGCGCGATAAATTGCAAAAGCTACTGACCTCATCACTCTAAGTACATCAACACCATTAAGCCTGCACTCTGCAGGCTTTTTTATCACTATATTTCCATGACCATCAACGGAACAACCACCCCATTGATGCATCCAGAGTTATGACTAGTTAAATTTAATCAATGTTAACCTCAAGCATCCATTACTCTGGTACGCCTTATTCACTGCATATTACAAACCTTACTTCTCAATAGAAAAAAAGAGGCAAAATGATGATGAAAATTGGAAGTAAAAACTGATTTCTAGGCAATTTCACCAGCAGATTTTCAATTGAAGATGAATAAAGATCCAGATTGCGAACCGAATCACAACAATTCGGCAGAATTAATTTAAGTAAAAAAATTAACGATAAAACTATAAGTGAGCAAGATCTCATGATACAAAAAAAACAAAAAAACATTAAAAATAAAGGGATAAAAAGATAGCGAGCGCTTACAACTATAAGTTAATCGAATTGAGTATGAGAGGCAGATCACTGACCTAAATGAGAGTAAAAATCAAACCAAAGATGGTAAATTGACGTTTATAACGATCACTTTCTACAAATTGACGTTTTTAACGGGAATTCAAATTGATAATTTTCTCTCCAAGGTGTCTTCTTACTCCTGCCAAAGGTCTACAGGCCACTCATGTTGACCAACTCCTCCGGTTTGTTAACACGCAATGAGGTAGGCCTTGGAGAGTGTTTATCAATTGATGACATTCATATCCATTAGTGAAATGAAAGCAAATAGTAAGGAACAGCTATGCTTGCCAATATTAAAAAAACAGCGCTAGCCGCTGCAGTAATCGCCGCCGCAGCGAGCCTTTCAGCTCCAGCAGCCGCACGCAGTGAGCTAACGATCGTACCTGATTTCTACCCTACAATGGTACGTAACTTTAACCCGTATCTAGCAACAAACCTACGTACGACCACTGATTTCATCTATGAACCACTGGTCATCTTCAACGAAATGCATGGTAATACACCCGTTATGCGTTTGGCTGAAGGCTTTAAAATGTCTGATGACCTAATGAGTGTTACTTTTGATATCCGTAAAGGTGTTAAATGGTCAGATGGTCAAGCATTTACAGCGGATGATGTCGTGTTCTCTTATGGCTTATTGAAAAATAAACCTGAACTCGACCAACGTGGTATCAACAAGTGGGTAACGAGCGTAGAAAAACTGAACGACTACCAAATCCGTTTCCGTTTAACTGAAGCGAACTCAAACGTACCTTATGAAATCTCGTTAGTTCCTATCGTTGCTGAGCATGTATGGAAAGATGTGAAAGATCCAGCGACTTTCACCAACGAGAACCCTGTAGGTACTGGTCCGTTTACTGAAATCGACACCTTCACTCCACAGCTATACATCCAATGTCGTAACCCGAATTACTGGGATGCTGCAAACCTTGAGGTTGACTGTTTGCGTGTACCTCAAATTGCAAACAATGACCAATTGCTAGGTAAGATTGTTAACTCTGAACTCGATTGGACCTCTTCATTCGTTCCGGATATTGACCGTACTTATGCCGCTGCAAGCCCTAGCCACCACTACTGGTATCCGCCATCAGGCACACAAGCATTTATGGTTAACTTCAAAAACCCAGATGCAGTAAAAAATGAAGCGCTAAGCAACGTTGATTTCCGTCGCGCATTCTCTATGGCTCTTGACCGTCAAACTATTATCGATATCGCTTTCTATGGCGGCGGTACCGTTAATGACTTCGCTTCAGGCTTAGGTTATGCATTCCAAGCTTGGTCTGATGAAAACATCCACAATAAGTACAAAGGCTACAACACGTACAACGTTGAAGGCGCGAAAAAACTGCTTGCTAAAGCGGGCTTCAAAGACGTGAACAAAGACGGTTTTGTTGATACTCCATCAGGTAAATCTTTTGA
Source organism: Vibrio anguillarum (assembly GCF_001989995.2). Classification (GTDB taxonomy): domain Bacteria; phylum Pseudomonadota; class Gammaproteobacteria; order Enterobacterales; family Vibrionaceae; genus Vibrio; species Vibrio anguillarum. The sequence goes on along the minus strand of NZ_JAHGUP010000042.1, from coordinate 39,931 downwards.
GCTACTTGTTCAATCACCAAATGGCTGGACTGACTTCAACAACACAGTACAACTTGCTGTTGAACAGCTTGCCGAAGTAGGCATCAAAGCACGTGCTCGTACTCCAGAGTTTGCGGTTTATAACCAAGCAATGCTTGAAGGTACTTATGACGTCGCTTACACCAACTACTTCCACGGTGCGGACCCACATCTATACTGGAACAGTGCATACAACTCTGCACTACAGAAAGGTGAAGGTATGCCTCGTTTTGCTATGCACTTCTACAAAAACGATAAGCTAGATACTTTGCTAGACAGCTTCTACAAAACAGCGGATAAAAATGAGCAGCTAGAAATCGCTCACGGAATTCAGAAAATCATTGCTGAAAACCAAGTGACCATCCCTGTAATGTCAGGTGCTTACATGTACCAATACAACACAGCACGCTTTAGCGGCTGGTGGAACGAAGAAAATCCTAAGGGTCGTCCAAACATTTGGGCTGGTATCCCTGAGCGTCTATTACACGTACTGGACCTAAAACCAGTTAAGTAAGTAGAAGTTCATTCCTTGCGGCGTACTTCGTGCGCCGCTAAATAAAATCCCCTAAATACCTAGCAAATGTATAACGCTCGTCGTTAGGGGATTTTTCGCTCTAAATTTCGCTAGGAGCGACCTGAAACCAGGTACAGGATAAAACTGGGTGAGTAAGGTGTGAGTTATGGGTTATTTTTTAAGACGTTTGTCATTTTATTTTATCGCGTTGCTGGTTGCAGCAACATTGAACTTCATCATTCCGCGAGCCATGCCTGGAGACCCAGTGACCATGATGTTCGCAAACGCAACAACGCAAGTAACGCCAGAACGAATCGAAGCAATGAAACAGCTTCTCGGTTTCGTTGATGGTCCGTTACCCGTACAATATTTGACCTATTTAAAAAGCATTCTAAGTTGGGAATTAGGCACGTCGATTAAGTTCTATCCGTTAAGTGTCAATGAATTACTGGGTAGTGCATTTGGTTGGTCGTTATTTCTAGCGGGTACTGCGGTTGTGATCTCGTTCTCAATCGGTTCTCTACTGGGCATTTTTGCCGCATGGAAACGAGGCAGTCGTTACGATACGTTTATTACTCCAGGGATGTTGGTTATACAAGCCGTTCCGCAAGTGGTTATTGCGATGATCGCTATGTTTACTTTTGCTATCGGCTTGCAATGGTTCCCTACGGGTTATGCCTACACTGCTGGTACGATGCCAGATTGGACAAGTTGGACATTCATTAAAGATGTGGCCTACCACGCTTTCTTGCCTCTTGTCTGTGCGTCTCTAGTACAAATCGGTGGGTTTCTCGTCAACATGCGTAACAACATGATTAACCTGCTCGCTGAAGACTACATAACGATGGCGAAAGGGAAAGGGCTCAGCGAAAACCGTGTGGTTTTCCAGTACGCCGCTCGTAATGCTTTATTGCCAAGTGTCACCGCTCTATCGATGTCTTTGGGTATGGCTATCGGTGGTCAGCTCATCATTGAAATTATCTTTAACTATCCTGGCCTTGGTACCGTTTTATTTAATGCGATCAACGCTCGTGATTACCAAGTTCTGCAAGGGCAGCTACTGATTATGACGCTCTTTATGCTGTTCTTTAACCTGTTGGCGGACATGCTTTATGTCGTACTAGACCCTCGCCTACGCAAGGGAGGTAAATAATCATGAAAGATCTCATTAAACTCATTCGCGGCAATACCGTTGCCATGGTTGGTGTCATTATTTTGGGCCTATTTTTATTCATCGCCCTTGCTGCGCCACTGATCACCAAACATGCGCCAGATAAACGTACCGGAAATCCACACGAGTACCCATCGTTTGTCGTCAAAGCCGCTAAAGCAGATCCGAATGGCTGGATTGCTGAAAACTTGGCGACTGACCGCCGCACCTTACTACTCTCAAAAGGTGAAGACCATGTGCTAGGCACCTCTCGTATGGGACGCGATGTTTGGTCACAAGTGGTGTATGGCGCACGAGTCTCACTCGCCGTGGGTTTTGGCGCAGGAATGACCGTCTGTTTTCTTGCGACTGTGATTGGTGTTTCTGCCGGTTACTTTGGCGGTAAGGTCGATGACATTCTAACCGCCGCTATGAATATCATGCTGGTGATACCGCAATATCCTCTTTTATTCGTGGTCGCGGCATTTATTGGAGAGGCCGGCCCATTAACCATTGCACTCATCATTGGCTGCACCTCCTGGGCTTGGGGCGCTAGGGTCGTACGCTCACAAACCCTCGCACTGCGTGAAAAAGAATTTGTCAGAGCGGCGGAAGTCTTGGGTGAATCATCATGGCGCATCATTTTCGTTGAGATTCTACCTAACCTCATCTCCATCGTTGGCGCTAGCTTCATCGGTTCAGTGATGTACGCCATCATGATGGAAGCCACTATCTCCTTCCTTGGTCTTGGCGATCCAAACACCATCAGTTGGGGCATCATGTTGTACAACGTTCAAACGTCCTCTTCTATGCTGATTGGCGCTTGGTGGGAACTGCTTGCTCCTTGTATTGCTTTGACTCTACTCGTTACTGGTTTGGCTTTACTGAACTTTGCGGTCGATGAAATTGCCAACCCACAACTGCGTTCACACAAAGGAATGAAGCGTTGGAAAAAACTCGCAGAGCAAGACAAGAAAGAGCGTCAGCCTGACCTGCCACCACAAAATGCACTTTGGAGCGGAGATAAATAATCATGACAAACCCACTTATTTCAATCCGTAACCTATGCGTTGACTACATCACCGACGCAGGTGATGTTCGAGCATGCAGCAACGTCAGTTTTGACATTGCACCTGGCGAAGTATTTGGCCTTGCTGGTGAATCTGGCTGTGGTAAATCAACTATCGCATTTTCACTGATGCGTCTGCATAAGCCGCCCGCGTTTATTACTGGTGGAGAAGTGATTTTTAATGGTGAAAATATCATTAAATACAGCGATGAACGCATGCAATCCTTTCGCTGGAGCCAAATGTCGATGGTGTTTCAAAGTGCGATGAACGCTTTGAACCCAGTATTGACGATGGAAGAGCAATTTTGTGACGTGATCATGCGCCATACCAACATGACTCGTGAACAAGCTAAACGCCGTGCTGAAGGTTTGTTAGAAATTGTCGATATTCACCCAAGTCGATTAAACGATTACCCACACCAATTCTCTGGGGGTATGCGTCAGCGCTTGGTGATTGCAATTGCTCTCGCGCTCAATCCTAAAATGATCATTATGGATGAGCCCACTACGGCACTTGATGTGGTTGTCCAACGTGAAATATTGCAAAAAATCTATGCGCTGAAAGAAGAGTTTGGCTTCTCTATCTTATTCATCACCCATGACTTGTCGTTGATGGTCGAGTTCTCCGATCGAATTGGCATCATGTATTCCGGTGAATTAATTGAAGTGGCTCCTTCTAAACAGATTCTGGAAAGCCCTTTCCACCCTTACACCAAAGGGCTGGGTAGTTCTTTCCCTCCACTGACAGGCCCTAAAACGAAGTTAACTGGAATACCAGGTAACCCGTTGAACTTATTGGATATACCTCAAGGTTGTCGTTTCCAAGCTCGTTGCGATCGCGTACATGAAGCTTGCACCAAAATTCCAACGAGTTTGCGCCAAATAGAGCTTGGACGCTTCTCCAGTTGCCACCTTTACGGTGACCCAATTGCTCAAGTGAAACTGTAGAGCACAAGCTGTATTACAAAAATTTCTGGAGACAATTATGAGCAAAAATTTCGGTGAATTACTGGTTGAGGGGAAAAATCTAGTTAAAGATTTTCCAATCAACAGTAACACCCTAAAACAACCTATGATGCGAGCGATCAACGACGTATCGTTCAAAATGTTCAAAAGCCGCGGCTTGGCTGTCGTGGGTGAATCAGGCTCTGGCAAATCAACAACCGCTAAAATGATTGCCAAAATGTACGCCCCAACATCCGGTGTAATTGAATACAAAGGACGCGATATTTTAGACATCACTTCACGCAGTGACCTGATGCACTATCGCGAAGGCGTCCAGATGGTATGGCAAGATCCGTTTGGCTCACTCAACCCAACTCATACCATTTTTCATCATATTGCTCGTCCACTGCTTATCCATAAAAAAGTGACGTCAGGTAATAAGAGAGAGTTAGAAGAACGCGTTCACGATTTACTGGAACAAGTCGGCCTTATTCCACCAAAAGAAACAGCCGCGAAATATCCGCACCAGTTGTCTGGTGGACAGCGCCAACGTGTCAACTTAGCGCGTAATATCGCGGTTGGTGCCGAAGTGGTACTGGCTGATGAACCAACCTCCATGTTGGATGTGTCGATTCGTGCGGGTGTTCTCAACCTGATGGAAGAGATGAAGTTTGAAAAGCAGATGTCGCTGCTTTATATCACGCATGACATCGCCACCGCACGCTACATCGCCGAAGACTTAGCCGTCATGTACGTCGGACATATGGTGGAATGGGGCGATACCGAAGAGATCATTCACGATCCTCAGCACCCATATACTCAACTATTGGTTTCCGCAGTACCCGATCCTAGTAAATCGATACACGAGAAGCTCAAAGGGAACAAAGGCGAAATTCCACTTTGGACCCCGGTATCAACAGGCTGTCCTTTTGCTGGTCGATGCATGCAGGCGAGTGACAAATGTCGTGAACAACTTCCAGCGGTGACTCAGTTGTCTGATAACCACTTTGTTCGTTGTTACTTATTTGAATAATCACTAACGCACACCTTAATGTATTGAAGCCGCTGACATAACCTCATCGGTTTCAATACCTTAGGTAAACCTATAAAACAAAGTCAGCACACGCCCCCGACGGGTTGAGTGCTGGCGAGAAATCAAAGATCTGGCTTGGAGATGTTTAATGCTGCTACTGATTAACCATATTGGTTATGAGCCACAAGGGCCAAAACAGGCGATACTAATGAGTAACACACTCCGTGTTTCTTCCGATATCGCCCTGCTTGTTTGTGCAAACAGCCATCAAACGGTGTCGACTTTCGTTGTTGAACCACAAGCTAAAGTCGCACATTGGCATTTAGGTAGCTTTTACACGATCGACTTTTCTCAATACACCACTTCAGGGCAGTATTACCTGCGTTTTGAAAATACCCACTCCCCCATTTTTGAAATTGGTGAAGGGATACTGATGAAAAAAACGTTTTCTGATGTATTGCACTACTTCAAATCACAACGTTGTGGTGGCATTTTCGACCAGCAAGATAAGCTCGTACCACTGCTTGGTACATCAACCACTGCCGATGTACACGGTGGCTGGTACGACGCTTCCGGTGACGTCAGTAAGTATCTGAGTCACCTTTCTTACGCCAACTATTTAAACCCTCAACAAACCCCAATGGTGGTTTGGAATATGCTAAAGGGATTGGCACAACTAGAACACCACTCGAGTTTTGCTGCATTTTCTCGCACTCGCCTTAAGGAAGAGGCGTTATTTGGTGCTGATTTTCTGATCCGCATGCAAAACTCCGAGGGGTTCTTTTATACAACGGTCTTTGACAAATGGAGCAAGGACATTAAGCAACGAGAGATCTGCGCCTATGCCACTCAATCAGGCCACAAGTCTGACGATTATCAAGCCGGATTTCGTCAAGGGGGAGGCATTGCGATTGCCGCTCTTGCGGTGGCAGCACGTTTAGATGTTCACGGTGATTTCACCTCAGAACACTATTTAACAGCGGCGGAGCATGGTTACTGGCATTTAAAAGAAAATAACACGCGCTATCTCGACGATGGCCAAGAGAACATCATTGATGCTTATTGCGCTCTGCTTGCATCGGTTGAACTCTATCGCTCAACTCATCAAGCAAATTATCTGGTTGAGTGTCGTCTTTGGGCACAAAGGTTATGCGCTTATCAACACAGCGACGCTAACATCGCTCATTATTGGGCAGCCAATAGTGATGCCACTCGCCCTTATTATCACGCCGCCGAAGCTGGACTACCAGTGATTGCACTGTGCGAATATCTCGAGATTGAAACGGAAGAACACCTCAAACAATCGGTCGTTCAAGTGATTGAGAATGCTTGCCGCTTTGAGCTCACTATCACTCATCAAGTCAGTAACCCATTTGGCTACCCACGCCAATATGTAAAACCAGTGAATGGCGACAAACGCTGCGCATTTTTTGTCGCTCACGACAATGAATCCGGCTACTGGTGGCAAGGCGAAAATGCGCGTTTAGGATCGCTCGCGTGTATGGCTTATCGCGCCCAAGCCTTCGTCAACGCAGATCTGCATGCCCCTTTAACCACCTTTGCACAAAATGCATTGAACTGGATTATCGGATTAAATCCATACGATATGTGCATGCTCGATGGGCACGGTCGCAACAATCCAGACTACCTCCCCCACCTAGGCTTTTTTAATGCTAAAGGGGGAGTGTGTAATGGCATTACAGGCGGTTTTGAAGATGAAGAAGATATCGCTTTCAACCCAGCTAAACAGAAGGATGACATGCTGCAAAACTGGCGTTGGGCTGAGCAATGGATTCCTCATGGTGCTTGGTATCTGCTAGCCATCACAACCCAGTTTTGCCACTTCTCAACACCAGACTTAGAGAGGCAGTCATGACTTTTTATTATGTCGGTATTGATGGAGGCGGCACATCATGTCGCGCACGCATCCGCAACGAGCAAGGCGCGCTGTTAGGTGAAGCGAAAAGCGGTAGCGCCAATATTTTATTGGGTGTGGAACTTGCCATGCAGGCGATCATTGATGCAATTACTCAAGCGGCGCACCAAAGCGGGCTGACGAAAGAGAATTTTGCTCAGATGCACGTGGGTCTTGCTCTGGCTGGTGCAGAACAAAAATCCGCATGGCATGCGTTTATGTCTCAGACACATCCTTTTGCTTCACTAACGCTCAACACAGATGCTTACGGTGCCTGTATTGGTGCTCATAATGGTGAAGATGGCGCAATTATGATCGCGGGAACGGGCTCTTGTGGCCTATTTTTACACGCAGGGCAGCAGCATGTGGTGGGTGGCCGAGAGTTTCCCATATCCGATCAAGGCAGCGGTGCCATCATGGGTTTACGCCTAATCCAGCGCGTGCTGCTCATTGAGGATGACATCGGAGAGCCTTCATTATTAAGCGCTCATGTGATGCAACATTTTAACCACGATGTTGATCAGATTGTCGAATGGTCAAAAACCGCACTCCCACGCGACTATGGCCAGTTCTCTCCCGTTATTTTTTCTCTAGCGCAACAAGGTGATGCGCTGGCGATCGAGCTTCTCAAACAAACCGCGGCAGACATCGAAATGTTTCTTGTCGCTCTTCATAACAAAGGAGCCAAGCGGATCTGCCTCATGGGTAGCATTGCAGAGCGTATCTTGTATTGGCTTTCTCCACCGGTACAGCAGTGGATTGTTCAACCTCAATTCGACGCTATCGAAGGCGCGATTATGTTTGCCGGCAAAGCCGAGCATAATTTGTATTAAGGAATCACTATGAGCTATCGAATTGACTTTGCGGTACTCTCAGAACAGAAGCAATTTTGCCGTTTTGGTTTAACGTTCCATAATTTAAGCGATCAAGACCTAAAAGACTGGTCGTTACATTTTGTGATTGATCGCTTCATTCAGCCAGACAGCATCACCCATGGCAACGTAGTGCAAATAGGCAGTTTCTGCTCATTAGCGCCAGATATGACCGTGCTTGCTGCAAACTCGCATTTTTACTGTGAATTTAGCATCAAAACCGCTCCTTTCCATTTTTACACTGATGGCGTAAAGCACGCCTTTGTTCAATGCAATGGCGAGCAACCGATCGAACGTCATGATGTGATCGTAACCCCGATTGCTCTCGCCTCGCCTTATCGTGAGCGTAGTGAAATACCTGCAGCAGAAGCCGCGAGCCTCAGTCTCATTCCATTACCAAACAAGATTGAATCCGGCACAGGGCATTACACCTTAACGACTTCGAGCCAGATTACCTTGCAATCCACGTGCGCTGAGCAAGCTGCGACTTGGTTACAACAGGAACTCAACCGTATATTTGATTTTCAGCCCAAACCCATTGGCAGCGCTGATATTATCTACCGCACTAACCCGACCTTTGACGAGGGCGCGTATCAACTCAACGTCGATCGTACCGGCATTCGCTTAGAGGCGAGTGGCCATCAAGGCTTTATGTATGCTAGCGCGACCCTGTTGCAGTTGATTCAAGTTCAAGATCAATCCTGGTTAGTCCCCTGCGTCAAAATCAGTGATGCGCCACGCTTTAAGTACCGAGGCATGATGCTCGATTGTGCGCGCCATTTTCATGGAATCGAGACAGTTAAGCGACTTATTAACCAATTAGCGCATTACAAATTCAATACGTTCCATTGGCATTTGACCGATGACGAAGGATGGCGTATCGAAATTAAAGCACTGCCACAACTCACCGAAATCGGTGCATGGCGAGGGGTTGATGAAGTGCTCGAACCTCAATACAGCTTGTTAACGCAGCGCCACGGTGGTTTCTATACACAACAAGAGATCAAAGAGGTTATCGCATACGCTCAAGAGCGTGGTATCACAGTGATCCCTGAAATTGATGTTCCCGGACATTGCCGCGCCGCGATCAAATCTCTGCCTCATCTGCTGGCCGATGAAGAGGATCAATCACACTATCGCAGCATTCAATATTATAACGATAACGTCCTCTCCCCCGCCCTTGAAGGTACGTATGAGTTCTTAGATATCGTCTTGCAAGAAGTCTCTGAGCTATTTCCATCCCACTTTATTCATATTGGTGCCGACGAAGTGCCTGATGGGGTCTGGATTAACAGCCCTAAATGTCAACAACTGATGGCTGATAATGGCTATACCGAGGCCAAAGAATTACAAGGACACTTATTGCGTTATGCCGAACAAAAACTGCGTACGCTTGGCAAACGCATGGTCGGCTGGGAAGAAGCACATCATGGCAATAAGGTCAGTAAAGATACCGTTATCTACTCTTGGCTTTCTGAAGCGGCGGCATTGAACTGTGCCAAACAAGGGTTTGATGTGATTTTACAACCCGGTCAGTACACGTATCTGGATATTGCTCAAGATTATGCGCCAGAAGAACCGGGCGTTGACTGGGCAGGTGTTACCCCATTAGAAAAAGCCTATCGCTATGAACCCTTAGCCGAAGTGCCCGAAAACGATCCACTCCGTAAGCGAATTCTCGGTATTCAGTGCGCTTTATGGTGTGAATTAATCAATAACCCACAGCGTATGGAATACATGATTTATCCACGCTTAACTGCTCTCGCCGAAGCAGGATGGACTCATAAAGTGCATCGTGATTGGCAAGATTATCTGTCACGGCTCAAAGGACATCTGCCTATGTTGGACAAGCAAGGCATCCGTTACCGAGCACCATGGAAATAAACACAACACTTGGAGTCGGCATTGCCTCTCCTTGGTTTTCACTAGCATAATTTTTGGCTGCAAAAGACGCAGTTTGTTTAAAAGGAAATGACAATGAAATACGGCTATTTCGATAACGACAATCGTGAATATGTCATCACACGCCCTGACGTTCCAGCGCCTTGGACCAACTACTTAGGGACAGAAAAATTCTGCACCGTGATCTCTCATAACGCGGGCGGTTACTCTTTTTACAATTCACCAGAATATAACCGTGTTACCAAATTTCGCCCGAACGCTTCTTTTGATCGCCCGGGGCACTATGTTTACTTACGTGACGATGCAACTGGCGACTATTGGTCTATTTCTTGGCAACCCGTAGCAAAAAGCTTAGAAGAAGCGAAGTATGAAGTCCGCCACGGCCTCTCTTACTCCAAATTCAAATGTGAATACAGCGGCATTACTGCCACTAAAACTCTCTTTGTACCGAAAGGCGAAGATGCTGAAATTTGGGATGTCGTCATTAAAAACGATTCCACTGAGACTCGCACTATCAGCGCTTTTTCGTTTGTTGAATTCTCTTTTAGTCACATTCAATCCGATAACCAAAACCATCAGATGTCGCTTTACTCTGCAGGTACCGCTTATCACGCGGGTGTGATTGAGTACGATCTTTACTACAACACCAATGATTTCGAAGGCTTTTACTACTTAGCCTCGACGTTTGATCCAGATTCTTATGATGGACAACGCGATACCTTCCTCGGCTTGTATCGTGACGAAGCCAATCCCATTGCAGTAGAACGTGGTCACTGCTCGAACAGCGCGCAAACCTGCTACAACCATTGCGGTTCGCTGCACAAACAATTTGTAATCCAACCGGGTGAAGAAGTTCGCTTTGCTTATATTTTGGGAATTGGTAAAGGCAATGGCGCGCGTTTGCGTGCTAAGTACCAAGACTTGGCTAATGTCGATGCCGCTTTTGCTGGGATCAAAGCGCATTGGGATGAACGTTGTGCGAAATTCCAAGTAAAATCACCGAATGAAGGCCTTGATACCATGATCAACACTTGGACGCTTTATCAAGCGGAAACGTGTGTGGTGTGGTCTCGCTTTGCCTCTTTCATTGAAGTGGGCGGTCGTACTGGCCTTGGTTACCGTGACACGGCGCAAGATGCCATTTCAGTACCGCACGCAAACCCGAAGATGACCCGTAAACGCTTGGTTGATCTGCTTCGTGGTCAAGTCAAAGCGGGCTATGGCCTACACCTATTTGATCCTGACTGGTTTGATCCAGAAAAAGTGGATGTCAAACCATCAAAATCGCCAACCGTTGTACCAACACCAAGTGATGAAGATAAGATCCACGGCATTGAAGATACGTGTTCTGACGATCATCTCTGGCTCGTTCCAACCATCTGTAAATACGTGATGGAAACGGGTGAAACATCCTTCTTTGATGAAGTGATCCCTTACGCCGATGGTGGCAATGCAACGGTTTACGAACACATGAAGGCGGCGCTTAACTTCTCGGCAGAATACGTGGGGCAAACAGGTATCTGCAAAGGCTTACGCGCTGACTGGAACGACTGCTTGAACTTAGGTGGTGGCGAATCATCTATGGTTTCTTTCCTTCACTTTTGGGCGCTGCAAGAGTTTATCGACCTTGCAAAATACCGTGACAATGCAGAGGATGTTGCGAAATATACCGAAATGGCGGCGAACGTACGTGAAGCTTGTGAAACTCACCTTTGGGATGAAGAAGGTGGCTGGTATATCCGTGGCCTGACGAAAAATGGCGACAAGATAGGAACCGCTCAGCAAACTGAAGGTCGAGTTCACCTTGAATCAAACACACTCGCCGTCTTATCGGGCGCAGTGTCGCAAGAGCGTGGTGAAAAAGCGATGGATGCCGTTGATGAGAATCTATTCTCCGAATACGGTCTACATCTGAACGCACCTTCCTTCTCAACCCCTAATGATGACATCGGTTTCGTTACTCGTGTTTATCAAGGTGTTAAAGAAAATGGCGCTATTTTCTCACATCCAAACCCTTGGGCATGGGTTGCAGAAACGAAGCTTGGCCGTGGTGATCGAGCCATGAAGTTCTACGACGCATTAAACCCTTATAACCAAAACGACATCATTGAAAAGCGCGTTGCCGAACCTTACTCATACGTGCAGTTCATTATGGGACGAGATCACCAAGATCACGGCCGTGCAAACCATCCATGGTTAACAGGTACGTCTGGTTGGGCCTACTTTGCCGTCACCAATTTCATTTTGGGTGTTCGTGTCGGTTTTGATGGCCTCGTCGTAGACCCATGCATTCCTACCAATTGGCCTGGTTTTGAAGTCACTCGCCAATGGCGCGGCGCGACTTACAACATCACAGTGCAAAACCCGAACTCCGTCAGTAAAGGGGTGAAAACAATCACAGTGAATGGCGAAGCAGTAGAAGGCGTGATTCCTGTCATGGCACAAGGCAGTGTCAACGATGTAGTGGTTATTCTCGGTTAACGCGATTTGAGCCTCAGCGCGAAGGAGCTGAGGCTCAACATTCGTCCCACAAGGATTTTATTATGATCAAATTTGGTACAGGTGGCTGGCGCGCCTTTATTGGTGAAGAGTTTACCAAAGACAACGTCTGTCTAGTGGCTCAATCACTTGCCAACATCATTAACCACGAAAATGTGGCTAACAACGGGTTCGTTATCGGCTACGACCGCCGCTTTCTTTCTGACAAAGCCGCACGTTGGTTTGCGCAAGTCTTAGCAGCGAATGGCGTGGTGGTAAGTTTTATCGATAAGTTTGTTCCTACCCCTATTGTGATGTTCAAGGCCAAAGAGATGAATTGCGCCTATTCGGCGTGTATTACGGCATCCCACAACCCTGCGGACTACAACGGCATCAAAGTGTTCATTGAAGGTGGACGAGACGCTGATGAGGTGATCACGCAAAAAATTGAACAACAAATCGCGTCACTGACGCTTGCCGATGTAAAACAAGTCGAATTTGAACAAGCGCTGCAAGATAAATCGATTGTCATCATCAATCCAATGAATGAATTTGTGGATTCAATCATCAACTTTATCGATATTGAAGCGATCAAAAAAGCCAACCTGCGTGTGTTGATTGACCCTATGTTTGGCGTCGCGAAAAATGCATTGCAGACGGTTCTGATCAATGGCCGCTGCGATGTGGATGTGATCAATGATGGCAAAAACCCCGATTTTGGCGGTTTAATGCCTTCCCCTAATGCAGCGACTCTTTATCGTCTCAAACATTTAGTGGCCGCAGAAGGTTACGATATTGGGATAGGTACCGACGGCGATGCAGACCGACTTGGTATTATTGATGAGAAAGGCAACTTCATCCATCCTAATGAAGTACTGATCCTGCTTTACTACTACCTGCTTGAATATAAGGGCTGGAAAGGATCCGTGGTGCGTAACATCGCCACCACCCACCTACTGGATAAAATTGCCGCTGACCACGATGAGAAAAGTTTTGAAGTCCCCGTTGGCTTTAAGCACATCAGCTCACAAATGGAAGCGGATGATTCACTAATTGGTGGTGAGAGCTCCGGCGGTTTAACCATTCGTGGACACATCAAAGGTAAAGATGGGGTTTTTGCATCGAGTTTGTTGGTTGAAATGATCAGCGTGACAGGTAAAAAACTCTCCGAATTACTGGGGGAAATTTACGCGAAATACGGTTACGCCTACACCGCAGAAGGTGACTGCAAATTTAAAGCCGCACAAAAAGAGTCGTTGTATAACAAAATCTACGTTGAGAAACAGTTGCCTCAATTTGAGTATGAGATTGAGAAAGTCAGTTACGAAGACGGAGCCAAAGTCTACTTTAAAAACGGCGGCTGGGTTATTGCTCGTTTCTCTGGCACTGAACCATTGCTACGCATTTTTGCCGAAATGGCGGATAAAGACACTGCAGAACGTGTTCTTCAACAGGTGAAAGATTTTCTATCGTTATAGCTTTTACCCACTTCGACTCAAATTTGAGTCGCTATACCCGCACAGTATGAAGAGGTTGTAGGTATATCGATGAAGAACACTTGCCCGGCGTCACGCCGGGCTTTTTTTAAAAAGCCAACACACCTTGCGTATCAATGCTGACTGCAACATTTTGCCCAACGCTCAACGGCTGTGAAGAACTCGCCAGCAACTTACTGCCATACGCATCAATCACATAACGGCAGTGATCGCCCATAAATTGCTGCTCTAACACGCGGACTTTGCTCTCTTGTTGCGCACTAATTTGAATGTGTTGTGGCCGCAGTAGTAATTCGCATTTGGCTTCAAGCTCAATGGGTTGCTGAGCTTTGGCGTCAACCACACCTAAATCGGTCTCAAATTGCCATTCTGAAATTCGTTTGGCGCTTAAATAACTTCCACCACCCAAGAAATCGGCCACAAATTTACTCGACGGTTGGTAGTACAGCTCTGATGCGGTGCCATATTGCTCAATGACACCGTGGTTCATTACCGCCATTTTATCAGCAAAAGCAAAAGCTTCTTCGCGGCTATGGGTCACAAAAATAGCCGTCACACCCTGCTTTTTAAAAATGTTGCGAATTTCACCGATCAACTCATGGCGAACTTGGGTATCGATGTTGGAAAACGGCTCATCAAGCAGCAGTAGATCCGGTTTATACGCCAAGGAGCGAGCAATCGCCACTCGCTGCTGCTGCCCACCTGATAGTTGATGAGGATAACGATCCCCCAGCTCAGCTAAGTGCACTAATGCCAACATCTCTTCGACTTTTGCTTTGCGCTCGGTTTGAGAGAGTTGACGCAATCCAAACGCGATATTTTCCGCAACAGTTAAGTGAGGAAACAGCGCATAATCTTGGAAAATCATCCCTATGTTTCGCGCTTCCGGTGGCAACCAATGTTGACCATCGTCAATCGTCACACAATTAAGGCTCATCACCCCAGAGCTAAGCGGCAGCAAACCCGCAATAGCTTTCAATAAGGTCGTTTTCCCACAACCACTTGCTCCTAATAAACAGACGATTTCTCCCTGTTTGACTTCCAGCGACAGTGATTGTAAAACCGTTTGGTTTTCATATTTGCAAGTCAAATCATGGATAGACAGCGCACAACTCATCAGTGATTTTGCTCCAGTGAACGGTTAACGACGATAAGTGGAATTAAACCAACCGCGACCAAGAGTATCGCAGGCAAAGCAGCCACTTCTAATTGTTCATCCGATGCGTAGTTATAAACATAGGTCGCCAAGGTTTCGAAATTGAACGGACGCAATAACAAAGCGGCATTCAGCTCTTTCATTGACTCAATAAACACCAACAACCCAGCGATAAGCGTACCACGGCGGATCAATGGCAGATGAACTCGCCACAGCATAGCGTTCGATCGATAACCCATAGTTCGAGCCGCCATATCCAAAGAAGGTGAGACTTTATTGAGGCTACTTTCTATGCTACCAATCGCCACGGCCGAAAAACGCACCACTAAAGCAAAAATAATAGCAAACATCGAACCAGAAAAGATAAGACCCGGTCGCCCCCATTGCATCGCTTTAGCAACATCATTGACCCAATGATCCATAAACAGCACCGGAACCATCACACCAATCGCTAGCACGGTTCCGGGAACCGCATAACCCATAGAAGACAAGCGCATAAAGGCTAAAGTCACCCCATTGGCGTTCAACCGATGGCAAAAATTCACGACCAAAGCAATCAACACCGCCACCAGCGCTGTCGTCAACGAAACCGTTAAGCTATTGATCGCAAAGTCTTGGAACTCCGAAGTCCAACTTTTCGCAAAATAGTGATAAGCGAATGAGACCAACTGCAATAAAGGCAGAAGAAACGCGAGCGCAACTAGCCCCCAACACCAACACAAAGCGGCCCATTTTTTCCACCCTTGCAACTGATAGCGAAAATCTTCATGGCTGTTAAATTGGCTTTGAAATAATTTCTGTTTACGACGGCTATAGCGCTCTGCGCTCAGCAGTAATAATACAATCACCAACATGATGGCGGATATTTTCGCTGCCGCATTCAAATTAGAATAACCGAGCCAAGTGTCATACACCGCAGTCGTTAGGGTATTAACGGCAAAGTAACTCACCGTACCAAAATCACCCACCGTTTCCATCGCCACTAAGGAGAGGCCAACCGCCATCGCGGGCCGTGCAAGCGGTAGTGAAATCAGACGAAAACTCTGCCACGGAGAGCATTTTAATAGACGAGCGGATTGCAATAAGGAGACGTTTTGTTCCATGAATGCTGCACGGCACAGTAGGTAAACATATGGATAAAGCACCAGCGCAAGCACAATGCTTGCCCCGCCCAAACTGCGAATGTCGGGAAACCAGTAATCACCTGCGCCCCAGCCAGTAAGATCTCTAAGTAACACTTGCACTGGGCCTGCGTAGTCAAACCAACCGGTAAAGATGTAACCGATAATATAGCCGGGCATCGCAAGTGGTAACACCAAAGCCCATTGTAAAATGCGTTCGGTAGGCAGCTTACACATCGCCATTAACCAAGCAGTGGGAATGCCAAATAGCAAAGAAAGCCCCATCACACTGAACGTTAATACGACGGTATTAAAGGTATAGGTGGGCATCACTGTTGACATGAGATGAGAAAAAACCTCATCACTTTGTCCCGCAGCGGTAATAAAGATGGCTAAGATCGGCAAAACCAGTAGCACAGTGACACTGGCACTACTGGTTTTCCATAATGTATTTTTTTCTTTCATTGCCTAATTACAATAAGGCTTACTGACACATAAATGCGTTTGCAAATACATCTCATGCCCCTTCAATAGAATAGGGGCACTGTTATACCCCTAGAACCGATTAAAGGTCAAATTTCACTTCATCAAGCAGCTTAATTGCCGCGGCATGATTGTCGGCAATTTTTTCGAGCGGCAGTGGATCCGCTTTAAAATCACCCCATGAAGCGACTAGTGCAGAACGCTCAACACCTGCTTTTACTGGGTATTCAAAGTTGACGTCAGCGTACATGTGCTGTGCTTTATCGCTGGTCAAAAACTCCATCAGCTTAACTGCGTTTTCTTTGTTAGGCGCGTACTTCGCCATCGCCATACCACTCACGTTAACATGCGTGCCTTGCGCATTCTGACCTGGGAAGTTGATGTAGACGGCTTCAGCCCATGATTTTTGCTTCTCATCAGCTAACATTTTCCCTAAATAATAGCTATTACCCAATGAGACATCACACAAACCTTCTTTAATCGCTTTAACTTGGTCACGATCATTACCTTGAGGCTTACGTGCTAAATTTGCTTTGACACCTTCAAGCCAAACTTTAGTGCTCGCTTCGCCTTGCTCTGCAATCATGGATGCAACCAGCGCCACGTTGTAAGGGTGCTTACCACTACGAGTACAGATTTTGCCTTTAAATTCAGGCTTCGCGAGGTCAGCGTAGTTGAAGTCATCACCCAGCTTGCCTACGCGATCGCGTGATGAGTAGACGCTACGGGTACGTATTGTTAGTGCAAACCACTCATCTGCGCTATCGCGATATTGGGCAGGAATGTTAGTTTCAATGGTTTTGTTATCCACCGCTTGGACTAAACCTTTTTCAGATAACTCAAAAAGACGGCTAAATTCTGAGGTTAAAATCACGTCAGCAGGGCTGTACTCACCCTCTTGTACCAATTTCTCAGCAATCCCTTCTTTCGCAAACTTCACATTCACTTTAATGCCCGTTTGTTGAGTGAACTCTTTAAACATCGGCTCAATCAAAAATGGTTGGCGGTATGAGTAAACGTTGACCTCCTCTGCCGCCATCGCGCTCGGAGCCATCACACTACATGCCATCGCAGACAGAGTAAGCAGTTTCTTCATTTCTAGTTCCCTTTAAAATTGGTAATGATAATGTTTATCAGTTTCGTTATTATATTGATGATGGATTGAAAAACAATTCAATCAATAAAAAAACCTGCCTTAATCGGCAGGTTTTTAGGTAGGTTATCTGTAAGAAAATATTACTTTATTGTCACGAATTCTGGGTAGGCCCCCACCCCACAGTCGTGCATATCCATCCCTTCTAATTCTTCTTCTTCCGAAACTCGAATGCCTATCGTTGCCTTCAGGATGCCCCAAACCACAAGGCTTGCACCAAATACCCAAGCGAAAATCACTGCTGCTCCAAGTAGTTGAGCGCCAAAAGTCGCATCAGTATTGCTGATTGGCACAACCATTAAACCGAACAAACCACATACGCCATGTACTGAAATTGCGCCCACAGGATCGTCAATTTTCACTTTATCAAGCGCAATAATGCTAAACACAACCAACACACCCGCTACAGCACCAATCGCTACCGCATACAGTGGTGATGGAGAGAGAGGATCAGCGGTAATGGCCACTAACCCGGCCAACGCACCGTTGAGTACCATGGTTAAATCCGCTTTACCCCAAGTGGTTTTACACACTAATAGAGCCGCGATAGAACCCGCTGCTGCAGCGGCATTGGTGTTGAGGAAAATCTGACCAACCGCTGTCGCGTTTTCAAAATCAGACAGCATTAATTGTGAACCACCGTTAAAACCAAACCAGCCAAACCACAGGATAAATGTACCCAAAGTCGCAAGTGGCATGTTGGAGCCCGGAATAGGGTAAATTTCACCATTTTTACCGTATTTACCTTTACGTGCTCCCAACAAGATGACCCCAGCTAGCGCCGCCGATGCACCCGCTAAGTGAACAATACCAGAGCCTGCAAAATCACTGAAACCGGCAGCAGAAAGAAAGCCACCGCCCCAAGTCCAATAGCCTTCCATTGGGTAAATGAATGCGGTCAAAACGACGGAAAAAATAAGGAACGACCACAATTTCATTCGCTCAGCGACAGCGCCAGAAACCACCGACATCGCGGTTGCCACAAACACCACTTGGAAGAAAAAGTCTGATTCAAGGGAGTGATCCGCGCCTTCTGCTTGGCTACCTATCAAGGAGCCGAATGAAGGCAGCCAGCCTGCTTCTGCGTTATCAACATACATAATGTTGTAACCAACCACTAAATACGTGGTACAGGCAATCGCGTACAAACAAAAGTTTTTGGTTAAAATTTCAGTGGTGTTTTTAGAACGGACTAAACCCGCTTCTAACATGGCAAAGCCAGCTGCCATCCACATGACCAACGCACCCGAAATTAAGAAAAAAAACGTATCGAGTGCGTAACGTAGCTCTGTTACCGTTGCTGCTAATTCCATAATGGTTATCTCCAATCCTTTGAATCTTTACAGTGCTTCACTGTCCATTTCGCCTGTGCGAATACGCACAGCTTGGCTGAGGTCATACACAAAAATTTTTCCGTCACCAATTTTTCCGGTGTGCGCCGCTTTGATAATCGCTTCTATCACGCGATCGACATTTTCAGCTTGTGTCGCTATTTCTAATTTCACTTTAGGCAGAAAATCGACTTGATATTCCGCGCCTCGGTAGAGCTCGGTGTGCCCTTTTTGGCGACCAAAGCCTTTCACTTCGGAAACCGTCATCCCTTCGATGCCGACATCGGCCAAAGCTTCACGCACATCGTCTAACTTAAATGGTTTAATTATCGCGTTGATCAGTTTCATTGCATCCTCTCACAAGCAGTAGTCCGTTTACGATCAATACAATCCAAGCTGCGTGCCAACTTTTTAACTTAATGATTTTAAAAGATTTACAACCATTTCTTATGCCAAAAAGAAAAGGGTTGCACAAATGAGGTGCAACCCTTTCCCAAAAATAAAGCGAAGTGGTTAATCTTCACCAGTTTTGTGCAGCGCTAAGTGAAGTCCGCAGGTGAGTAACGTACAAATTCGCACCACTGCTTGATCATCAAAGCAAAATCATCAATGCCGCAGCTTGCGGTGCTTTCACAATCGTAAAAATCAAACTCACTGTCACTATCAAGCGCTTCACCATGCGTCAAAACATTGGCCTGAACCGTGACCTCATCGGCAAGAATCATCACGCTGATTTCCTGCCCCTCAAGCGTCTGCTCCTGATTAAATGCACGTTTCGATGCTGCCATTAGCGCAATAACTTGATCTATTTTGGGAAGATCGTTGCTGATCTCCTCTTGTAGCCAACGGCCAATAATTTCGTGCCCCATCGAAAAAGAGCAGTAATAGCTGCCATCTAGGGTATTTTTTTTAAATTCGTAGTCCATCGGGTTCTCGATATTGGTGCTTGGGGATACGGATAACTTTGTTATTATCGGTGATTATGGCTAACGAAACCACTTGAGATTATGCAGATCACAGAAACCACCGCACGCCAGATTGTAGAAAGAGCGATGAAGATCATCACTTATTCAGTCAACGTAATGGATGAAAAGGGACGCATTATTGGCTCAGGTGATCCCACTCGTTTGCACCAGAAACACGAAGGGGCGATTTTAGCCATCAATGAAAATCGAGTGGTTGAAATTGATCATGCCACCGCCAGTTACCTAAAAGGCGTTAAACCCGGCATCAATTTCCCCATCATTTATCAACAACGAGTGATCGGCGTAGTTGGAATTTCCGGTAACCCAACGGAAGTTCACCGTTATGGCGAGCTGGTCAAAATGACGGCGGAGCTTATCGTTGAACAAGCCGCACTAATGGCACAAGTACAGTGGAATAAGCGCCACCGTGAAGAGCTGCTATTACAACTAATTCAAGGTGCCACTCTCAACGAAACACAGCTCAATTCAATCGCCGAGCGATTAGGGCTCGATCTTTCCCAGCCGCGTATCGCTGCCGTGGTCAAATTGATCCCAGATAACGATACCGCCTTATCGCTAGAACACTTACAGCAGTTGGTGCATCTGCTGGAATACCCTGAACGGGACAATTTGGTGGGGATCATTTCAGTTTCTCACAACGAAGTGGTGGTTTTAAAACCCATCTCACTCACCGAAAAAGGTTGGTCACAAGAGGCCGAAACGAAACGAGTCAATCAACTGTTGAAGCGAGTGAAAAAAGAGGGCAAATTCACCATCAAAATTGCACTAGGTGATTATTTTCCAACGCTCTCAGGGCTGGCTCAATCTTATCAAACCGCCAAGTTGACGATGCAAGCCTCCCACCATAAACAGGGAGACGTCTTCTTTTATCAAGATGATAAGTTACCTGTACTGCTCAATAGCGTACAGCATGAGCCATGGAGCCGCGAGCAGTTACGCCAACCCTATACCCTGCTGGAACGGTATGACACTAAGGGAATATTAATTAAAACCCTCCGCCATTATTTTGAGCAAAACTGCGATGTTCATCAAACTTGCCAAGCACTGCATATTCACCGTAATACCTTGCGCTATAGGCTTGAAAAAATTGAGCAAGTAACCGCTTTAAAATTCAATCAGTTAAATAACATTATTCACCTTTATTTGGCTTTATCTTGCTTCAAATAAAAACATAAAATTGTGCATTTGCACAATTAATCAGTCGTATCAAAGCCAGTAATCTGTGCAATAGACTGAAGACTCTTTTATTTTTGCTCCCTATATTGCAGCCAATCACTGATAAAAAATATGGATATAGAAGATGATTGAAGTTTCAACTCTCGGAGCTCTGGCCGCATTAGTCGTGGCTATCACGCTCATTCTAAAAAAAGTACCACCCGCCTATGGCATGATCATCGGCGCGTTGGTCGGTGGCGTGATCGGCGGTGTATCGCTGACCGACACCGTTGCTCTGATGATTGGTGGCGCACAAGGCATTGTGACCGCAGTGCTACGCATTCTTGCAGCAGGTATTTTGGCTGGTGTATTGATTGAATCAGGCGCTGCCACTTCCATTGCAGAAACCATAGTGAAAAAGGTTGGAGAAACTCGCGCTTTATTTGCCTTGGCCTTAGCAACCTTAATTTTGACTGCGGTCGGCGTGTTTGTCGACGTGGCAGTAATCACCGTATCTCCTATCGCTCTGGCGATCGCTCGCCGTGCCGATCTCTCCAAGGCGGCCATTCTGCTAGCGATGATTGGCGGCGGTAAAGCGGGTAACGTAATGTCACCTAACCCTAATGCGATTGCCGCAGCCGACGCGTTTAACGTGCCACTTACTTCTGTCATGGCGGCGGGTATTATTCCTGGGATCTGCGGGCTTATTATGGCTTACTTGATTGCCAAACGTTTAGTCAATAAAGGAAGTAAAGTCTCCGTCAGTGAAGTCGTTGCGGTGGATCATTCTAGGCTCCCCCGCTTTAGCTCAGCGATCATCGCACCATTAGTGGCGATTGTGTTACTCGCACTACGCCCTATCGCTGGCATCAATGTGGATCCTTTAATTGCACTCCCATTAGGCGGATTAGTCGGTGCGGTCGTGATGGGACGATTTGCAGACACTAACCACTTCGCGGTTTCAGGTTTAACACGCATGGCTCCGGTTGCGGTTATGCTGCTTGGTACTGGTACTTTAGCCGGCATCATCGCCAATTCAGGTCTTAAAGGCGGTTTAATCGAAGTACTGACCGCTTCTGGCTTGCCTTCTTACCTGCTTGCACCGATCTCAGGTGCAATGATGTCACTGGCAACCGCTTCAACCACCGCAGGTACAGCCGTTGCCTCCAGCGTCTTTAGCTCCACTATACTCGAACTAGGCGTACCCGCACTGGCAGGGGCTGCCATGATCCATTCAGGTGCGACCGTACTTGATCATATGCCACACGGTAGTTTCTTCCATGCCACGGGCGGAGCGGTACATATGGACATTCGTGAGCGTCTCACCTTAATTCCTTATGAATCGGCAGTAGGTTTAGTGATTGCCTTCATTTCTGTGATGATTTTTGGCGTATTTGGTCTGTTTGTTTAACGCAGTTAAGGTGTTAAAAAATGAAAATTGTTATTGCTCCAGATTCTTATAAAGAGAGCCTAACGGCAATGGAAGTCGCCACCGCGATAGAGAATGGATTCAAACAAGTGTTGCCCGATGCGCACTACATTAAGTTACCGATGGCCGATGGCGGCGAAGGGACGGTCCAATCACTGGTTGATGCCACTAATGGATCGATTGTTACCACAACCGTAACGGCGCCGCTAGGTGAACAAGTCGAGGCTTTTTATGGCTTAATGGGTGATGGTAAAACAGCGATCATTGAGATGGCGGCCGCATCGGGCTTACACCTGGTGCCGCCAGAGCAACGCAACCCAATGAACACCACCAGCTACGGTACTGGTGAGCTGATTAAAACCGTGCTTGATCAAGGTGTTGAACACATCATCATCGGCATTGGTGGTAGCGCAACCAACGATGGTGGCCTCGGCATGGCGCAAGCCCTCGGCATTCAACTGCTTGATTCAGATGGCAATCCATTAGGCTTTGGTGGCGGTGAATTGTCGAAACTGGCCTCGATTGATCTCACACAACTGGATCCACGCTTGGCCCGCATCCAATTGGAGGTCGCCTGCGATGTCGATAATCCACTGTGCGGCGTACAAGGCGCTTCGCACGTCTTTGGCCCACAAAAAGGAGCAACACCCGAGATGGTCGCGCAACTTGATGCCAACCTTGCGCATTATGCAAACATCATCAAAACGCAATTAGGTCGTGATGTTAAAGAGATGCCGGGCGCTGGCGCGGCAGGCGGTTTAGGTGCGGCGCTGGTTGGTCTACTAGGAGCGAGCCTTCGTCCGGGCATTGAAATTGTGATGGATGCCGTGAACCTTAGCGATGTAGTAAAGGATGCCGATTTAGTCATCACTGGGGAAGGACGCATTGATAGCCAAACCATTCACGGTAAAACGCCAATCGGTGTTGCGCGCACTGCCAAACTTTTTTCCGTGCCAGTGATCGGCATTGCAGGCTGCTTGTCAGCAGACTGCGCCGTTGTTCACCCACATGGCATTGATGCGGTATTCAGTGTCGTTCCACGCTCGGTCGACTTGCCTACAGCCCTTGCCGAAGCGGCGCAAAATGTAGAAATGACCGCGCGTAATGTCGCGTGTGTTTTTAGCTTGTCTTACAGGCAATAACTATTTCGCTGAATACCATATGACGTTCACACTCATTTTAACTCCATTGACAGAACAACGTTATAAATTATGGGTCAAGTCATTGTTGGCGGATGCAGCCACCGATCGAACTTAATCTAATGTTATTTCAGCATTGAGTGAGAAGCTAGAATGGTAAAAAGCCACCGAATCGGTGGCTTTTTTATTGGGAGGTTAGCTTGGATAGCTCTTACACCGCTTGCTGGACAATCACACTGTCCGCTTTTTTAGTGTATTGCGCCATACGATGGAAGTTGAGGTAGCGATAGGTATCAGCTGCAGTTGCGTTGATCTGCTTCGCGTACTCTAGGTATTCTTCCAATGTCGGAATGCGGCCTAAAATGGCACCCACGGCCGACAGCTCTGCCGAAGCAAGGTAAACATTCGCGCCGGTCCCTAAACGGTTCGGGAAGTTACGAGTCGAAGTCGACATAACGGTCGCTTTATCGGCAACACGCGCTTGGTTACCCATGCATAACGAACACCCTGGCGTTTCAATGCGTACCCCAGCGCGACCAAAGATGCCGTAATAGCCCTCTTCGATAAGCTGATCTTTGTCCATCTTAGTCGGTGGCGCAACCCACAAACGTGTGTCTAACTGACCATTGAACTTCTCAAGCAATTTACCTGCCGCACGGAAGTGACCAATGTTGGTCATACAAGAACCGATGAAGACTTCATCAATAGGCGTACCTTGTACATCAGAAAGTAAGCGCGCATCGTCTGGGTCATTTGGCGCACATAAAATCGGCTCTTTAATCTCAGCAAGATCAATCTCAATCACATGTGCGTATTCTGCATCACTATCCGCTTGCATCAACTCAGGATTGGCTAGCCACGCTTCCATCGCCGTAATGCGACGCTCAATAGTCCGGCGGTCACCATAACCTTCGGCGATCATCCACTTCAACATAGTGATGTTAGAGTTGAGGTACTCTTCAATTGAGGCTTGTGACAATTTAACCGTACAACCCGCCGCACTGCGTTCTGCCGAGGCATCAGAAAGTTCAAACGCTTGCTCAACCGTTAAGTGCTCAACCCCTTCGATTTCTAGCACACGGCCAGAGAATTCGTTAATTTTCCCCGCTTTCGCCACCGTGAGCAGGCCTTGCTTAATCCCGTAATAAGGAATCGCGTGCACTAGATCGCGCAGCGTGATGCCCGGCTGCATTTCACCTTTGAAACGCACCAAGACAGATTCTGGCATATCAAGTGGCATCACACCCGTTGCGGCCGCAAAAGCAACCAAGCCAGAACCAGCTGGGAATGAAATGCCAAGCGGGAAGCGTGTATGCGAGTCACCACCAGTACCGACGGTATCAGGTAACAACATGCGGTTTAGCCATGAGTGAATAACGCCATCACCCGGACGCAGTGAAACACCGCCACGGTTCATGATGAAATCAGGCAAGGTATGGTGGGTATTCACATCAACAGGCTTTGGATAAGCCGAGGTATGACAGAAAGATTGCATGACTAAGTCAGCAGAGAAACCAAGACACGCCAAATCTTTCAATTCATCACGTGTCATCGGGCCAGTGGTATCTTGCGATCCAACCGTGGTCATTTTAGGTTCGCAGTAAGTCCCCGGACGAACACCCGTCACGCCGCATGCTTTACCGACCATTTTCTGAGCCAGTGTATAACCTTTGCCTGTATCAGCCACTGCAACTGGGCGACGAAATACTGTTGACGCTTCTAAGCCTAGTGCTTCGCGTGCTTTATCCGTTAAACCACGGCCAACAATCAGTGGAATACGGCCGCCAGCGCGCACTTCATCAATCAGTACGTCGGTTTTAAGCTTGAACGTGGCAAGCACTTCGCCAGTGTCATGGTTGCACACTTTGCCTTCAAATGGGTAAACATCAATCACATCACCCATGTTGAGTTTGGTAACGTCAACTTCAATCGGCAACGCGCCGGCATCTTCCATGGTGTTGAAGAAGATAGGTGCAATTTTACCGCCGAGCACGTAGCCACCCGCGCGTTTATTGGGCACAAATGGGATGTCGTCACCCATAAACCACAAAACAGAGTTAGTCGCGGATTTACGAGACGAGCCTGTACCGACCACATCACCCACATAGACTAGCTGATGGCCTTTCTCTTTTAGAGCTTCGATTTGAGTGATAGGGCCAATGCTGCCTGCTTTATCAGGTTGAATGCCTTCACGTTCATTTTTCAACATAGCAAGTGCGTGCACTGGAATATCTGGGCGTGACCATGCATCTGGCGCTGGTGACAAATCATCAGTATTGGTTTCACCAGTAACTTTAAATACGGTTAGCGTGATCTTCTCTTGAAGCGCCGGTTTTGAAAGGAACCATTCCGCGTCTGCCCATGATTGCAACACTTTTTGTGCATGTGCATTACCCGCTTTTGCTTTCTCTTCAACGTCATAGAACGCATCAAACATCAGTAGAGTACGCGATAGTGCATCAGCCGCAATCGGTGCCAGCTCAGCATCATCAAGCAATGAGACTAGCGGCTCGATGTTATAACCACCTTGCATAGTTCCGAGTAGTTGCGCAGCTTTTGCGCGGCTCACTAACGGTGAAGAGACCTCACCTTTAGTGATGGCGGTTAAAAAGCCCGCTTTAACATAAGCGGCCTCATCCACACCGGGAGGAATTCGATTTTCAAGGAGATCAAGCATGAACGCTTCTTCACCTTGAGGGGGATTTTTCAACAGTTCAACAAGTCCTGCGACTTGTTCAGCATTTAGGGGTCTAGGAACAACTCCTTCGGCAGCACGCTCTGCGACGTGTTTACGGTAGGCTTCAAGCACGACTTTTTCCTCTCATTGCGGTTTACCCCATTATTATTGACATGATGGGCAAACATCCTTGGAAACTTGGCTCTCCATTGCCAGATATTTTTATGTAATCAGCGGCAGAGAGGCCAAACTGTGGGACGAAGAATAGCAAATTTAACTTTAAATTAAAATCTTATCATTTTGACCAACATAGCAACTTAAGACTAAAGTTCTATGATTTTTGAGTCACTTACCGCCCACTTTTCAGCTCAATTCTCGCTAAAAGGTAGTGCCAATACTCAAGTATATCGAATCAAAATTATCTTCGGTTCGACCATAAGCAAACATAATCGGTCCAATCGGCGAATCAACACCAGCAAACACCGATCCCGCACCGTATAATGGGGCGGTATCAAAGCTTAGATCAGGATCAGACCATACACCGCCGTATTCTATTGATGCACCGACATAAAATGGGGAACTGAACAGGCCAAAGTCATTATCAAACCAGCGATAACGATACACTAAACTGGTGAACGCTTTGTTCTGGCCAATTAAGCTGTTACGAGGGATACCCGATAAATTTAAGAAACCACCAATCGATTTAGGGTTTATCGGTTCACTGGAATTTTTACTTTGTACCACACCGTAATCAAGATTACCGACCAAAGTATGGCGACCAAAGCTGTAAGCGGCGATCAGTTCACCGGAAAATTCATACACGGTATCGTTTGATTCAAGATCGGAAGAGACACCAGAAACTTTATCGTGCGATGCAAGATACTCAAGATCAAGATAAACACCGCGGGTAGGCAAGCTGAAGTCATCTAAGGTATCAATGCGGTAGTTAGCAAACACACCAGCACGGGTGTAATCCATATTTCCCATGGATGGCCAATTTGACACTTCAGCCTCCCCATCTGTATAGCGGATCCCTAACTTAAACTCTCGCCATAATTTATCTTGATAACCAAGCGACAATTCTCCAATCCATTCTAAATAGCTGATCGGCAAATAATCTTTACTGGCTTCTAGACTGGTGTCATCAAACCCTTGCATTGGCTTATTACGTTTATCATTGCTAAACGAAATCAAAGCTGAGGTAAACGCTTTTTGCCCTGAGAACAGAGGAGAAAAAAGCTCCGCTTCGATGATCTTATCGGTGCCCATTTCTAAATTGAAACGTAATTCAGAACCAAACGAATTTAAGTTAGTGAAATTGGAAGAGATACCCAGCGCATACTGACTATCCGTATGAAAATCATCTTCTAAGAAAAAGCGAAAATTGAGGTAATTTGGCCCCCAAGATTTCTCTTTTACATTGATGACCAGTTGGTTCTTTCCTTCAAATTCTCGGTATTCATAGGTCACTAACTCAAACCGATCCAATGCATAGAGATTTTCGACCGTCGCTTCAATCTGCTCGGTTGATAGCGGTTGTCCTGTCTTTAAATGTAAACGGTTTTTTAACAATTGATCGCTGTAATGACTGCGGTTGTTGAGTACGATTTCATCAACCTGCACATCATCGCCATAAATTAAAGCCCTGCGGCGAGCTTGTTTTGCTTCCACATAGCGTTGATAACTAGCACTCGATAATGACAACGAAGTCAATACCGATTGGTTCACCATTGCAATCTCATACCCTTTTTCATAAGCGGTAGGCATTTTATCAAATTCAGTGGTTTCCATACTGCCGACATCAGGGCGTAAAAAGACATCTTGCTCATTCAATAAACGTGCTTGTTTTTGAGTGCTTCTTTGTACGAGATAGTTGGAAAGCTGATCGGCTACCGTCAAAAAGGTGGTGAAAGCTTCTTGGTTTTTGTAATCGGTACTGATATCTATCGCGATAACAATATCAGCCCCTAAGGCACGTGCAACATCAACAGGCATGTTATTGGTCACACCGCCATCGACTAACCAACGACCATCAACTTCGTAAGGTGGCAGTGCTCCGGGTACTGACATACTCGCCATCATCGCATCCACTAAATAGCCACGATCCAACACTACTTCCTCAAGAGCAATGATATCAGTGGCTACCGCGCGATAAGGGATAGGCAGTTGGTCAAAGGACTGAAATTCAGAGAGATTGCCCGACGTTTCTCGCAAAATACGCAACATATTCTGCCCTTGCACCACACCGCGTGGTGCGCGGATCTCCCCCCAACGCAGTCCAAGGTCGGTGGTCAGTTGATAGCGGTCTTCGTACTCTTTATCCCGAACACGACGTTGGCTACGGTTGACCCGGTCACGATAACCTTCATTCCAATCTACGCTGTAAATTAAACTTTCAATTTCATCGGCGCTCATACCACTGGCATAGAGGCCGCCCACATAAGCGCCCATGCTGGTACCAGTAATGAAATCAACGGGGATGCGCATCTCTTCCAGCGCTTTGAGAACGCCAATGTGCGCTGCACCTTTTGCTCCGCCACCAGCAAGTACCACAGCAATCTTGGGGCGCGCAGCACTGTCCAGCATAGGTTTTTCAGCTTGTGGCTCATCAGCCACCGCGAAAGTCGCAGGAAACATGAATACCAAGAACAATAAGTTACTTAAAAACTGTTTCACGACTCTTCCTTAAATCCCTTTGAAATCAATTTAATATAAACTCCCCCAACTACCACTGAAAGAGATTTTTTAACCATTGTCCTGGTTGTTTATCACAGCTCTGTTTCAATGCGCCGCTTTTATCCCACATGGGCAGTTTAAATTCGTTGTGACAATCTTGGACTAATTCACCCTCGGCACTGGTTTTAAAGCCAATCGTGGTAATGCCTTGCGGCCAAGGAAGAAGTAATTTTTCTGGGATCCGATGTTGTAAATATTCCGCGTACACCCGTAATGCACCACTCGAACCCGTAAGTTTGATCGGCTGATTATCATCGCGGCCAAGCCAAACCGTGGTGACTTCACGACCATCCACCCCGACAAACCAACTGTCGCGGCTATCGTTAGTGGTACCAGTTTTCCCCGCCAATGCCGCCCAAGCGAACTGGTTATTGAGATAGCGCCCGGTCCCTTCAAGTACTCCTCGCTTCATCGCATAAGTTGTAAGCCACGCCGCTTGCTGCTCAACGGCTTGGGATACTTTGGGAATTGATTGATAGAGCACATTGCCCTCTAAATCCAGTACCGAGCGCAGTGCCGATAAGGGCGCTTTTTTACCCGAGTTGGTTAAGGTTTGGTACATCTGCGCCACTTGATAAGGCGTCAGAGAGAACGCGCCAAGAAACATCGACGGTACAGGACGGATCTCCTCTTTGTTGACACCAAGCCGCACCAAAGTGTCAGAAACTTGTTCAATCCCAAGCTGCATGCCCAATTGTACCGTAGGCACATTAAGTGATTTAGCTAACGCGAGATACAGCGGCACTTCACCACGGAACTGACGATCAAAGTTGCGCGGTGACCACACTTCGCCTTTGTTCCCTTTGAGTGTGATGGGTTTATCGATAAGCGTGCTGGCTAAGTTGTATTTATCTGGCTGTGCGAGTGCGGTGAGATAGACCGCTGGTTTGACTAACGAGCCGATAGGACGGCTTGCATTTAAAGCGCGGTTAAAGCCGTCATAACCGGTCTGTTTACCGCCAACCATGGCACGGATCTCACCACTGGTTCGATCAACAGCGATCGCTGCGGCTTCTAAGTTTTTCCCCGCCGTTTTGGAAAGCACTGGAATTTGTCGAGCAATCGCCAGCTCCAATTTGGCTTGCGAAACAGGATCGAGCGAGGTAAAAACGCGCAAGCCAGTATCCGCTTTGAAGATCTCGCCCACTTTCTCTTTCAGTTCAATTTTTAACTGCTGAAAATACGCTGGCTGCCGGCTAGCAATGTGAGGATGCTTTTGCACATCTAACGGTCGACTGGCCGCTTGTTCAAACTGTTTAGCCGTCAAAATATCTTGCTGCATCATCAGCTTTAAAACCAAGTCGCGACGCTCTTTAGCACGTTCAGGGTAACGCGCAGGGTTATAATAAGAAGGCCCTTTAACCATGCCCACCAACAACGCTAATTGATCAATGCGCAATTCTTGCAATGGTTGACCGAAATAAAGCCGTGAGGCGAGGCCGAAACCGTGAATCGCCTCACCGCCACTTTGCCCCAAATAGACCTCATTTAGATAGGCTTCTAAAATGCGATCTTTGCTGTAGCGATAGTCGATAATGAGCGCCATATAAGCTTCACGCACTTTACGCCATAAGGTTCGATCACTGGATAAGAAAATGTTTTTTGCCAGCTGCTGAGTTAACGTACTGCCGCCTTGCACAGTGCGCCCAGCCTTGATGTTAGCCACTAAAGCACGGGCAATCGCAAATGGAGAGATGCCATCATGTTGATAAAAATAGCGATCCTCGGTCGCAAGCAACGCATCCACCATCACTTCAGGAAACTGATCACGACGTAAAAATAGCCGCTGCTCATCGTTGCCTTTCTCTAGCATGCCGAGCATTTTTGGCTCAATACGCAAGTAACCTAAATCCCCTTTTTGCTCAAGAGATTGGATACGGACTAAACCGCTGTCATTAAAATGGAGCATCACATGGCGGTCAGGCTCAGGGCCATCGGCAAACTCAAAAGGGCGGCGGATGATCTCAATTTTGCTTGATGATGAAGAGTACTCGCCAGCATAGCGTGGCTGGTTCACTTTGCGATAGTTGAGTACATCAAGCTCATTGCGCAGCTCTTGCAGCGGGATGTCATCACCGGGTGCTAAATTCAAAATGCGCGCATACACGACGGTCGGTAAATCAAAAAGCTGACCTTCGAAGCGTTGTTTAACCACGCTATTTAAGTAAATACCAACAAACAACAGCACCGCAGCCAGTGCAAGGCTCAGTTTCCAGCCAATACCCCACACAATTTTCCACCATGCTTTGCGTGGAGGTGAAGGCTTCTTGGCCGGGCGACGTGAAGGTTTTTTTACGCTATTTTTTTGAGTGCCCGTAGGCTTTTTCTGGGTTGTCATTGTGCTAATTGCCGCTTAGTTTTCGTCGTCGCTATGTGGTTGGCAGGATCATCAGGCCAAACGTGTTTTGGGTAACGCCCTTTCATCTCTTTTTGTACTTCTTTATAAGCACCCTGCCAGAAACCGGCGAGATCTTGAGTTACTTGCAAAGGCCGCTGCGCAGGTGAGAGCAGTTCCATCACCACTTTTTTTCGCCCTTGAGCGATGGTGGGGGAATCTTGCTCGCCAAACATCTCCTGCATACGAACCGACAACATCGGCTCCGCGCCCAGTTGATAGCGAATGGCGGCTCGATTGCCTGTGGGTAGCGGGTGGTGAGTTGGAAGCCAGCGATCAATCTCTTGGTTTAATGGCCAACCTAAATAAGCATTGAGCGCATCAAAAAGCGGTACTTTCGCTAACGCTTTGACCGATTTTACTCCGACTAAATAGGGGGCTAACCAAATTTCAAGATCATCAAGCAGCGCTTGTTCCTCGACAGCAGGCCACGCCGCTTCCGGTAGCCATTGCGCAGCGCAACGTATGCGCGTTAATAAAGCGCTCGCCGCTTCGCTCCACTGTAATACCGATAGCCCCTTGCGACGAACATAATTGAGCAAAGCTTGCGTCATTTTTTCATGAGCAGGCTCTGGCAGCGCTTCACGCTCAATGACCAATTTACCGCACAGGGTTAGCCTTTCCGCGCACAGTTTCCCCGCTTTCTCATCCCAATCGACTCGTTCTTGCGTACTAAATAGCTCTGGGAAATGGGCTTGCAGTGCATCCATATCCAACTCTGTCGCAACAAAGATTTGGCTCGCTTGTGAGCCGCTGCGCATTAAATCCACCACCACTAAATAGTGCGCGCCGGCGAGGCGTTCATCGTCACGCATTTGCGCGCCGTGACCATTCGCCAATAAAAACTGCCCCCGTTGCGACTCGCTGCGGCGCTGAGCAATGCGATCGGGAAAAGCCAAACTCAGCACTAACGCCAGCAATGATTCATCCACTTTTTTTAGCTGAAATTGGCCACCAAGTGTGCGCGAAAGCGTCGTGGCACGCTGATGTAGGTTTTGTGTTTTAGGGTGAGTCGCTTGCTGCCAACGCATTAAGCTATGTTGTAAATCCAGCACATTACGCTCAGGCTCTTCCAATAAAGCGGTCACAGCGAGCGCCGTATTTAGCATTGAATCACTCGTTTCATGGGCTTTGAGCAGCATACTCACTAGCCTTGGTTCCACACCAAGTGACTGCGCTTTTTTACCCAATGCGCTGAGCTGCTGTTTGCTGTCCATCAAACCAAGCGTATGCAATAGACTCCAAGCTTGCTGCATCGCTGCTGCTGGTGGAGTATCTAGCCAAGGCAAATCGTTAACCGACACCACACCCCACTGCGCAAGCTCCATCGCCAAAGGCGCTAAGTCACTGTGCAATATTTCCGCGCTCGGTACATTGGGTTGCTGCTTATATTGTGCTTCGCTGTAAAGGCGCAAACAGATGCCGGGTTCTAGGCGTCCAGCGCGCCCCGTACGTTGCTGCGCCGATGACTGGGCAATTTTCACTTGATCTAAACGAGTGATGCCCGTTTTAAGATCAAACTTCGCTATCCGCTCTAGCCCCGCATCCACCACTAAGCGTATCCCTTCAATGGTCAGCGATGTTTCGGCAATATTAGTCGCTAGCACAATTTTACGTTTGCCTGCTACTGCAGGCGCAATCGCTTTTTGCTGCGCTTGTAGACTCAACTGCCCGTATAAAGGACAAATATCAAACTCATCGGCTAAGTGTGCGAGCTGCTGTTCAAGCTGTTTAATGGCTGAAACGCCAGGTAAAAAAGCCAGCAGAGAGCCACTTTCAGCTCGCATCAAGCCTTCAATCTGTTTGCTCATCGTCGGCACAAGATAATCATTGGCTCGCAGCGGTGCATAGCGCACTTCAACTGGATAAGCACGACCTTCAGATTGCACATAAAGCGCTTGGGGTAATAATGACTGTAATGCCAATTGATCTAAGGTTGCCGACATTACGACGATTTTAAGATCTTCTCGCAGCGCTGATTGCACTTCCAAACTTAATGCGAGAGCCGTATCCGCGTGAATACTTCGCTCGTGATACTCATCGAAGATCAAGAGATCGATGCCGCTTAGCTCAGGATCGGTTTGAATCATACGTGTCATGATCCCTTCTGTCACAATTTCAAGCTGCGTCGCTGCGCTGACTTTACTCTCACCACGCATACGATAGCCGACGGTTTGCCCAACACTCTCACCTAATTGCTGTGCTAAATAGCAAGCAATACTGCGCGCCGCCAAACGACGCGGTTCAAGCATGATGATCTTACCCGTGAATAATTGCGCTTTTAATAGCTGTAACGGGAAATGGGTCGACTTACCCGCGCCGGGAGCGGCTTTGACAATCATCTGTGGGTGAGCTTGTACTCCCGCCAGCAGCTCGGGCATCACAGCTTGAATGGGCAATTGTGACAATGTGCAATCCTTATGGTTAAATGGCGGCAACATTGTACATAAAAACAGTAGATAAATGCAGTTCAATCCTCCACTTCGATCCGCGACCTTACTCAAACGCTACAAGCGTTTTTTGGCCGACATTGAGTTTGCCGATGGTCAGCAAGAGACTATTCACTGCGCCAATACTGGCGCGATGACGGGCTGCGCCGAGGCGGGTAATCGTGTCTGGTTCTCCACCTCAGACAACCCTAAACGTAAATACCCACACAGTTGGGAGCTGACTGAAACCCAGCAAGGCCACTGCATTTGCGTCAACACGGCTCGGGCGAATACGCTGGCAGTAGAAGCGATTCAAAACGGCATCATCAAAGAGCTGCAAGGATATGAGCAATTACAAACTGAAGTGCGCTACGGCCAAGAAAATAGCCGAATTGATATCTTGCTCAAATCACCCTCTAAACCGACGTGCTATATAGAAGTGAAAAGCGTCACCTTATTGGATGAGCGTTACTCTCCACACGACGATATCGCCTGCAATTCAGGACAAGGTTATTTCCCCGATGCCGTTACAACGCGTGGACAAAAGCATTTGCGTGAATTAACGGAAATGGCAAAAAGTGGAAGCAGAGCAGTACTTTTGTTTGCTGTTTTGCATTCAGGGATTGAAAAAGTCTCGCCTGCACTCCATATAGACGCAAACTATTCACTATTATTGAAACAAGCGCAAAAAGAAGGGGTGGAAGTACTGTGCTACAAGGCTGTACTTTCAAGGAATGAAATCAAGCTCGTTAACACTGTAGAATTCGCCCATTAGTGACAAAAAATTGATGGCGCCTTCACATTGACAATAAGTTTACGATTGAGTGTTTGCCTCCTATAGATCTTTTTGCTATAGATACCCGCCTAAAATTAGCTGCTCGCGCAGTTGACTAGGTGTTAGTAGGAGATGCTGCATGCCGGAATTAAAGAAAAAAGCGATAGGCATCCTAGCCATTGCAGGTGTTGAGCCGTATCAGGAAAAGCCAGGTGAAGAGTATATGTCACCTGAGCAAATAGCTCACTTTACAAAAATTTTAAGTGCTTGGCGCAACCAACTTCGTGAAGAAGTTGAGCGTACCGTTCACCATATGCAAGATGAAGCCGCAAACTTTCCCGATCCCGTTGATCGCGCTTCTCAAGAAGAAGAATTCAGCTTGGAATTGCGTAACCGTGACCGTGAACGTCGCTTGATCAAGAAAATTGAAAAAACATTAAGCAAAATTGAAGAAGATGATTTTGGTTTTTGTGAATCTTGTGGCGTGGAAATCGGCGTTCGTCGCTTAGAAGCTCGACCAACAGCGGACCTTTGCATTGACTGCAAAACGCTAGCCGAACTTAAAGAAAAACAGATGCAAGGTTAATCTTACCTTTTGTTTGTGTTAAAAAAGGGAGCTAGAGCTCCCTTTTTGTTTTCACTCGATACCCAAATAACTTGTAACTTGGATGAATCGCAATGCACGATATTGGCCGATTTGCCCCATCACCTTCAGGCCCACTTCATTTTGGTTCTTTGATCGCTGCACTTGGCAGCTACTTTCAAGCAAAATCACAGCAAGGTAAGTGGTTGGTTCGCATCGAAGATTTAGATCCGCCAAGGGAAATGCCAGGAGCCTCCACCCTGATACTTCAAGCCATTGAAGCCTATGGTTTGCATTGGGATGGCGAGGTGGTTTATCAAAGCCAGCGCCACACTTTATACCAAGATCAAATTGAGGCTTGGCTTGAATCAGGGCAAGCCTATTATTGTGATTGCACGCGTAAACAAATTAAACAGATGGGTGGCTTTTATCCCGGTACATGCCGCTATAAAAAACCAACATTAACCGAAGATTGCGCGGTTAGGTTGCGTGTTGATACACCGGTAGAGTCATTTTTCGACCAAAAACATGGCGAAATTCACATTCCTAAAGCATTAGCACAGGAAGACTTCATCATTAAGCGACGTGACGGTTTATTTGCTTATAATCTTGCCGTAGTGCTCGATGATATCGATCAAGGAGTGACGGAAGTGGTGCGGGGAGCCGATTTAATTGAACCAACAGGACGACAAATCAGCTTGTATCATTGCTTACATAAAACTCCGGTAAGCTACCTTCACCTGCCGCTCGCGATGGATGGTAATGGCAATAAATTATCCAAACAGAATCATGCCACAGCCATTGATATTCAAAATCCTAAACCTACCTTGCTTAAGGCAATGCGCTTTTTAGGGTTTGAGATAAAACAAGAGATTAGCGACGCTTCCATCGATGAAATTATCTTTTGGGGCAGTCAGAATTGGCACGTTGAACAACTCCCTCGGGAGACCGAGATCACACCGTGATTCTCAAAAGGCTATCCTTACGCTATGATTAGCCGCAAAATCGTCCCGAACGGGCACTTTAAATAACAAAAGCAAGGTTGGCAAAAACCAATTATTGCCAGATGCACATGAATAAAAACGACTATACACCACGCGAAAATCGCGTTTACCAAGACTTAGCTCTAAATATTATCACTCGTGATGAACACAATATTTCGCGCAAGCAAATCAGCGATAATGCGCTCAAGGTGCTATACCGACTTCATGGCGCAGGTTTTGACGCCTATTTAGTCGGTGGTGGAGTACGCGACCTACTATTAGGTGAGACACCAAAAGATTTTGATATCGCCACTAATGCAACACCAGAGCAAATACGCCAACAGTTTCGCAACTGCCGCTTGATCGGCCGTCGCTTTCGCTTAGCGCACATCATGTTTGGCCGCGACGTGGTAGAAGTGGCGACTTTCCGTGGACACCATCAAGAGCCGAGCCAAAACGTCTCAGCACAATCTGAAGCGGGTATGCTGCTGCGTGATAACGTCTACGGCACCATTGATGAAGATGCAGAACGCCGGGACTTCACGATTAACGCCATGTATTACAACATCGGTGATTACAGCATTCATGATTATGCTGGCGGCATGGACGACTTAGAAGATAAGCTCATCCGCTTAATTGGCGATCCTGAAACGCGCTACCGTGAAGACCCAGTGCGCATGTTGCGTGCGATTCGTTTTGCGGCCAAGCTCGATTTCGATATCGAAGAAGAGACTGCCGACCCAATCGAACATCTTGCTCCTTTACTGCAAGATATTCCTGCGGCACGTTTGTACGAAGAATCGCTAAAGATGCTGCAAACCGGCCACGGTTTAGAAACCTACCACTTAATGCGTGAGTACAACCTGTTCCAGCAGTTGTTCCCTGTGATAGCTCAAGAGTTCACTCCAGACTACGACTCGCACACAGAACAGATGTTGGATCTGGTCTTAGATTCAACCGACCTGCGTATTGAAGAAGGTAAACGCATCAACCCAGCCTTCATGTTTGCTGCCATGTTCTGGTACCCGACGGTGAAACTGGCTGATGCGTTAATGCAGCAGCGTAATTTCGCCTATTACGACGCCGTCATGGAAGCGAGTAACCTCATCCTTGACCAAGTGGTGAAAACCCTTGCCATACCTCGTCGTCATACCGCGACAATTCGCGAAATTTGGCAATTGCAGTTGCGCTTACCACGTCGCAATGGGAAACGCGCCTTCCGCCTTATGGAGCTCAACAAATTCCGAGCGGGTTTTGATTTTCTACAAATGCGTGGCGAGATCGAAGGCGGAGAGACGAAGAAGCTGGCTGACTGGTGGACAACGTTTGAAAGCGCCGGGCGGGATATGCGCCAAGCGATGGCAAATGATTTGGAAAGTGGCGCAAGTAACAAACCCAATGTACGCCGCCGCAGAAGCCCACGTAATAAAAAGAGCCGCCCAGAATCATGATTCTCGTTTATATTGCTGTTGGCAGTAATTTAGGCGACCCAATCGCGCAAGCTAAGCAGGCCATTGAAGCCTTGAAATGCTTGCCACACTCTCGATTTTTAAGCGCCTCATCCTTGTACAGTAGTACACCGATGGGACCACAAAACCAGCCCGATTACATCAATGCGGTGGTTGCGATAGAAACCGATTTAACGCCACTTGAGCTGCTCGATTGCACCCAAAATATCGAGTTAGAGCAAGGGCGAGTTCGCAAAGAAGAACGTTGGGGGCCAAGAACGCTCGATCTGGATATTCTTCTTTACGGCAATGAGGTGATCGATTCCGAGCGATTGACCATTCCTCACTACGGAATGAAAGTACGTGAATTCGTGCTCTATCCGCTCGCCGAAATTGCACCAAGTTTACAACTCCCTGATGGGACTGAGCTCAATCAACTGTTACCGCTCGTCGAACGTAACGGGCTCGGTATTTGGCACTCGCCAGCGCCTCGTAAGGACATTTAATGAAAAAAATCACCATAAACGATCTGATCCAATGGAAACAACAAGGTCGTAAATTTGCAACCGTCACCGCGTATGACGCAAGCTTTGCTCAGCTTTTTGAAAGCCAAGAGATGCCTGTATTATTAGTGGGCGATTCTCTGGGTATGGTGCTACAAGGTCACACAGATACCCTACCCGTCACCGTTGAAGAGATTGCCTACCACACACGCAGCGTGCGTGCTGGTAGCCCTAACTGTTTATTGATGGCTGATATGCCTTTTATGAGCTATGCCACACCACAACAAGCCTGTGAAAGCGCCGCTAAATTGATGCAAGCGGGTGCAAATATGGTCAAAATCGAAGGTGGTGATTGGCTGGTAGAAACGGTGAAAATGCTGACTGAACGCGCGGTTCCGGTTTGCGCACACCTTGGTTTAACACCACAATCGGTCAATATTTTTGGTGGCTATAAAGTACAAGGCCGCGACCAAGAAAAAGCAGACCGAATGGTCAAAGACGCGTTGGCGCTCCAAGAAGCGGGCGCACAAATTGTGTTATTAGAGTGTGTACCGGCCAGCCTAGCAGCGCGAATTACCGAAGTGCTTGATGTGCCAGTGATTGGCATTGGCGCAGGTAACGTGACCGATGGACAAATTCTAGTAATGCACGATATGTTCGGAATTTCGGCGAATTACATGCCAAAATTCTCGAAAAACTTTCTTGCTGAAACAGGGGATATGCGTAAAGCCGTCGCAAAATACATCGCAGATGTAGAAAGTGCCGCTTTCCCTGATGACGCTCATACCATCGCCTAAAGGAGATATTCATGCAAACTTTTGCTGACATTTCAGCTCTTCGCGAGCAGATCAAACAGTATAAGCGTGAAGGCCGCCGAGTCGCTTTTGTACCGACCATGGGCAATTTACATGAAGGCCACTTAACCCTAGTGCGTAAAGCACGTGAAGAGGGCAATGTGGTCGTGGTCAGTATTTTTGTTAACCCGATGCAATTTGACCGCGCGGATGACTTAAATAACTACCCGAGAACACTGGATGAAGACTTAAGTAAACTCAACGCGGAAGCGGTTGATTTGGTCTTTACCCCAACCCCAGAAATAATGTACCCGCAAGGATTAGAAAAACAGACCTTTGTTGAAGTACCGGGGCTTTCTCATATGCTAGAAGGCGCATCAAGACCAGGGCATTTCCGTGGCGTTGCAACCATAGTCGCTAAGCTGTTCAACATAGTGCAGCCGAATGTTGCCTGTTTTGGTGAAAAAGATTTTCAACAGTTAGCGGTGATCCGTCAAATGATCAGCGATCTTTGTATGGATATCGAGATTGTCGGCGTCCCTACCGTCCGTGAAATGGATGGCTTGGCGATGAGTTCACGTAACGGGCTGCTGACGTTAGATGAACGCCAACGTGCACCTGTCCTTGCTCGCACCATGCGTTGGATAAGCAGTGCACTGCGTGGTGGCCGCGACGATTACGCGTCGATCATTGAAGATGCCAGTGACCAATTGCGCGCTGCTGGGCTACAACCTGATGAGTTGTTTATTCGCGATGCCAAAACGCTGCAACTGATCTCGAATGAGACCACACAAGCGGTGATCTTAGTGTCTGCATTTCTGGGTAAAGTACGCTTAATCGACAACCAAGTGTTGGAATTTAGCGCCGAAACGAAAGCGGACCCTGAAGAAGAGTAATTGCTATTTCAAGTGATGAAGTGATGACTCATTTTCACTTCAAAACCCTATATTGCAAAGGTCGCCCATAAGGAGCGACCTTTTTTGTATCGTTATTTAACTGAGGTTAACGCGATTATCGGAGAACAATATAGTTTGTTATGCATCCTTGAAAGTGTAACATCTGTCTTGATGGTTAATATCTGCGGTAGTAAGGGTGAACTGAACTAAAGCATAGTTCTTATGGAGGTAGTGCTTTCTGTGCTGATTTTGGAATCTAACAGAGGCGATGTTGCCAAACTCATTTCTGCCCCAAAATTATTTAGATTATTCACTCTATTTCTGAGTTATAAAAAACTATTCGAATTAGAAAAATTGGCTCTTCTCC
>NZ_JAHGUP010000041.1 GCF_001989995.2 Vibrio anguillarum | reverse complement strand
TAAGCGGAGAAGAGCCCTTTTTGTATATCAAAGTTACCTCAACATCACTGTTTGAACTTTGGGTTGTAACTCATAAAGGGGCAAAAGTGTTTTAGTAAGCCATACCAATCATAATAAATGGCACACTCTCAACGCTCACGAAACTAATTCCCTCCCCTTTTAGGGGGAGGAACAGAACGGTATACGACCGAAGACATCCTTTACATAAGTCACACTCAAAAATAGTGTGAAATAGTCAAATAACGGGCGCGGATGTGCTCTATCAGCAAGCGGACTTTATTCGGGGGTTGGCGAGTAAAGGGATACACGGCATATATACCCAATTTTTTGCCCACTTGTTCCGGGAAAATATCCACGAGTTGGCCGTTACGAAAATCATGATAAACCAAACAGCGCGGTACATAAGCAATGCCGTGGCAGCCTAAAGCCGCTTTTCTTAGTGCCGTGGCATTATCCGTAGAAAAGCAGCCCGATACTGTGACAATGTAGTTTCCTTTGCGGCCTTTAAATTCCCACTCGCTCGCACCTGTGGTTTGGTACGCGTACTGAAAGCAGTTGTGGTTGACTAAATCTTCCGGTTTTAACGGTTTTCCATTTTTCGCAATATAAGAGGGAGAAGCGCACACAACCCACTGTGAGTCTAAAATATGCCGCGCAATTAAGCTTGAATCTTCCAAGTAACCAGTGCGGATCACTAGGTCAAAACCTCCTTCCACTAAATCAACAAAACGGTTATCAAGCGACATGTCTACCGTTAAGCCGGGGTGTAAATTGCAAAATTCCGCCACCGCGTCGGCCAAAATTAGATCGCCTGATATGGTGGGAACCGACATTTTGATGTGGCCGCTGACATTTTCACCAAACCCAGCCACCGCATCGACGGCTTCTTGAGTGGCAAGCTTCACATTTTTCGCACCCTGTAACAGTGCCTTACCTGCTTCGGTCAGGGTTAATTTACGCGTAGTTCGATATAATAGCTGCACGCCTAACTCTTCTTCTAAACGCGCCATTCTTTTACTAACTACCGAATTTGTAAGGCTATTCTGTTCTGCTACTTTACTAAAACTTCCCAGTTCCATCACTTGTGAAAACAATATTAGGTCGTCTGCTCGCATCTTATTATGTCAATTTTGGAATTAATTATTTTCATTATTTCCCTATATCCATAAAAAATAAAGGAGTAAATTCACCCCGAATTAACAAAAAAATCACAAATATAATAATTTAGCTACCCGACCTGGCCGAAAGGTCTGTAGCCCCTACAGGATGTCTGCTCCTCAACTATCCTACTATTTAGAGCTAGTACGAAGAGCACACTTTACGAGGAAGTATCCAATGAACGAAACCTTACTGGCACTAGTGGCCTTCTCCCCCATTGTGGTGGCAGCGATTCTTTTAGTCGGCCTCAACTGGCCTGCGAGAAAGGCGATGCCCGTGGCTTTTGCGTTAACCGTGGCCATCGCCCTCACCTTTTGGGATATGTCGGCAAACCGTGTGCTTGCTTCTGTTTTGCAAGGGTTCGGTATCACGATTTCCGTGCTCTGGATTGTGTTTGGCGCAATCTTCCTACTCAACACCTTAAAACACACTGGTGCTATCACCACCATTCGTAACGGTTTTACCGATGTTTCGGCTGATCGCCGTGTGCAAGCCATTATCATTGCGTGGTGTTTTGGCTCTTTTATTGAAGGCGCTTCTGGTTTTGGTACACCAGCAGCTATCGCGGCACCGTTGCTGGTTGCGATTGGCTTTCCCGCGTTGG
Source organism: Vibrio anguillarum (assembly GCF_001989995.2). Taxonomy (GTDB): domain Bacteria; phylum Pseudomonadota; class Gammaproteobacteria; order Enterobacterales; family Vibrionaceae; genus Vibrio; species Vibrio anguillarum. The sequence continues at coordinate 61,478 of NZ_JAHGUP010000041.1, read as the reverse complement.
CTGCCGTATTGATGGGGATGATGATCCAATCCACTCCTGTCTCTTTCGGCGCCGTGGGTACGCCGATTATTGTTGGGGTAAACAAGGGGTTAGATACGCACAACATCACCGAAACGCTGATCAGCAACGGTTCAAGTTGGGATGTGTATTTACAGCAAATCACCACCAGTGTCGCCATCACCCATGCGATAGTCGGTACATTGATGCCAGTATTAATGGCGATGATGTTGACGCGCTTTTTCGGTAAAAACAAAAGCTGGACCGAAGGGTTAGATATTTTGCCTTTTGCGATTTTCTCTGGCTTGGCTTTTACTGTGCCTTACGCGCTAACGGGCGTCTTTCTTGGCCCAGAATTTCCCTCATTAATCGGTGGCTTGATCAGCTTGGCACTGGTTGTCACGGCCGCGAAAAAAGGCTTTTTAGTACCAAAATCACAATGGGATTTTCCAGAAGAAAAATCGTGGCCCGTAGAGTGGTTAGGCTCATTAAAAATTGATATTGAAGAGATCAAAGCTAAACCGATGGGCCTTGCATTGGCTTGGACTCCCTATGTTCTACTCGCGGTTATCCTTGTGGCAAGCCGTGTGAGCAGCGAATTTAAGTCACTGCTGGCTGGAGTGAGCCTATCCTTTAACAACATTCTGGCTGAAACAGGCATCAGCACGGCCATTCAACCGCTTTATCTTCCCGGTGGCATCTTGGTTTTTGTCGCGTTACTGGCAGTAATATTGCAGTCGCGCAGTGCGACACCGCTCATCAAAGCATTCGGTGAATCAAGCAAAACGCTGATCGGCGCGGGTTTTGTGTTGGTATTCACTATCCCTATGGTGCGCATTTTTATTAATTCTGGCGTCAATGGCGCAGAGCTTGCGAGCATGCCAGTCACTACCGCCAATTTTGCCGCGGGTTTAGTCGGTGATGCCTTCCCTGCATTAAGTGCCACCGTTGGCGCACTTGGGGCGTTCATCGCAGGCTCAAATACGGTGTCGAACATGATGTTTAGCCAGTTCCAGTTTGAAGTGGCGCAAACACTCTCTATCTCCAGTGTGATGATCATTGCGCTACAAGCTGTTGGCGCAGCGGCGGGCAATATGATTGCGATTCACAACGTCGTCGCGGCATCAGCAACGGTCGGTTTATTGGGCCGTGAAGGAGCCACGCTGCGCAAAACCATTATCCCGACTTTCTACTACCTTGTGATGACTGGCCTTATCGGTTTAGTGGTGATTTACGGCTTTAATATGACCGACGTACTAATGACCCAGCAACCCTAAGTTTGGTGATGTGATTTGGTATCAACTTGGTTTTTATAACCATTAATCTTGTGTAATAAATGCAGAGCTCGCTAGGCGGCGGCTCTGTACAAATTAGGATTCAATCTATGATTATTTCAGCCTCCACCGACTATCGCGCTGCCGCGAAAGCGAAATTGCCTCCTTTTCTGTTTCATTATATTGATGGTGGCTCATACGGTGAGCACACGCTCACACGCAATACCGCCGATTTAGCCGATATCGCACTGCACCAACGCGTACTTAATGACATGTCAGAGCTCAGTTTAGAAACACAACTGTTTGGCGAACAGCTTGCAATGCCGATCGCCCTTGCCCCTGTAGGTTTAACTGGTATGTACGCGCGGCGCGGCGAAGTGCAAGCAGCGCGCGCGGCTGAAAATAAAGGCATTCCTTTTACACTGTCTACCGTATCGGTTTGCCCGATCGAAGAAGTATCAACGGCGCTGGCTCGACCAATTTGGTTTCAACTCTACGTGCTTAAAGATCGCGGCTTTATGAAAAATGTGTTGGAGCGCGCCAAAGCCGCGGGGGTAAAAAACCTCGTGTTTACCGTGGATATGCCCGTTCCCGGCGCGCGTTACCGCGATATGCATTCTGGCATGAGCGGCCCTAATGCGGCGATGCGCCGAGTGTTTCAAGCGATGAAACACCCAAGCTGGGCGTGGGATGTTGGCTTGCTCGGTAAACCACACGATTTAGGCAATATTTCTGCCTACCGTGGCACGCCGACTAAATTGGAAGACTACATTGGTTGGCTTGGCGAAAATTTTGATCCTTCCATTTCATGGAAAGATTTAGAGTGGATCCGCGACTTTTGGGACGGCCCGATGATCATTAAAGGCATTCTAGATACAGAAGATGCCAAAGACGCGGTGCGATTTGGCGCTGATGGCATTATCGTATCCAACCACGGTGGTCGCCAGCTTGATGGGGTATTGTCAACCGCCAAAGCCTTACCTGCGATTGCTGATGCGGTGAAGGGCGACCTGAAAATTCTGGTCGATTCTGGAATTCGCACTGGGCTTGATGTAGTACGCATGCTCGCGCTGGGCGCGGACTGCACGCTGCTGGGTCGCTCGTTTGTTTATGCATTGGCGGCGCAAGGTCAAAGCGGCGTTGAGAACTTGCTCGATTTATATGAAAAAGAGATGCGCGTTGCCATGACCTTAACCGGAGCGAAAACCATTGCCGATTTGTCACGAGACTCGTTAGTCAAACTTTAATCTCATAATGACAAACCTACGGTAGCCGCACGTTAACCTATCCACAACCTCAATTTAAAATGGGAAACAATGATGGCCAGCACTCTTTCAGACGCCACCTATCGTCAACTGGAAACGCAACTCGCTACACGTATCGACCCTGAGCGCATCATCACGCAGCAGGCAAAACGCCTTGCTTATGGTACTGATGCCAGTTTCTATCGCTTAGTGCCGAAAATTGTGCTGCGCTTACAAAGCCTTGATGAGGTCATTTTTGCCATTAAAAGCTGCCGCGAGCTTGGCGTTCACTGCACGTTTCGCGCCGCTGGCACCAGTTTATCTGGTCAGGCAGTTTCTGATTCAGTCTTGATCGCCTTAACCGATGACTGGCGCGGTCATCGCATTCACGATGAGGGCAAAAAAATCACCCTACAACCGGGGGTCATCGGAGCCGATGCCAACAAATACCTTGCCCCTTTTCAACGCAAAATCGGCCCAGATCCAGCCTCAATCAACACCTGCAAAATTGGTGGAATCGCCGCCAATAACGCCAGTGGTATGTGCTGCGGCACTGCGCAAAATTCTTACCGCACTGTCGATAGTATGAAGATCGTCTTCGCAGACGGTTCCGTGCTCGACACCGCAAACCCAGAAAGCATCGCTGCATTCAAAATCGCTAAACCCAAATTGCTTGAAGGTATTGCTCAACTTCATGCACAAACGGCGCAAAATCACACACTATCAAAGCTTATTCACCACAAATATCGCCTAAAAAACACCACTGGCTATGCCCTAAATGCTCTCGTTGATTACTCTGATCCGATTGAAATCATTGAACATTTGATGATTGGGTCGGAAGGCACACTCGGTTTTATTGCCGACATCACCTACAACACCGTCATTGAGCTCGCGCACAAAGCCTCAGCGCTGCTTGTCTTTGCTGATATTGAGCAGGCTAGCCAAGCGGTTACGACCCTGTCCAAAACCCCAGTTGCGGCAGTCGAAATGATGGATGGACGCGCGATGCGCTCTGTCGCTGACAAAGCCGGCATGCCCGCATTTATTGCGCAATTGGATCTAGAAGCCGCTGCGCTGCTAATTGAGTCTCACGCCAGCGATCACGCGGCCCTTCATTCGCAATGCAGCGCCGTGATGGCAGCACTAAGCGATTACCAGATCATCGAATCCGTACCATTCACCTCTGATGCCAAGACGGTGGCAACCTTATGGGGCATTCGCAAAGGGATGTTCCCTGCCGTGGGCGCGGTGCGCGAAGTGGGGACAACCGTCATCATTGAAGATGTGGCGTTTCCGGTAGAAAGCCTTGCCAATGGTGTGCGCGACTTGCAGGCTCTGTTTGATCACTACCACTATCACGAAGCCATCATCTTCGGCCACGCTCTAGAAGGCAACTTGCATTTTGTCTTTACACAAGGCTTTGATAGCCAAAGTGAGATCGACCACTACGGCGCATTTATGGATGAAGTGGCCGAGCTGGTGGCCGTGAAATATCAAGGCTCACTCAAAGCCGAGCACGGCACGGGCCGTAACATGGCACCGTATGTGGAATTGGAATGGGGCAAAGACGGTTACACCTTAATGCAACAAATCAAAACCCTGTTTGACCCACAAGGCTTGCTCAACCCCGGCGTTATAATCAACGATGATCCGCGTTCCCACTTAGCTAACCTAAAGCCAATGCCAGCAGCTGATGCCTTGGTCGATCGCTGCATCGAATGCGGGTTTTGCGAACCTGTTTGTCCGTCTCGCACACTATCACTCTCGCCCCGTCAACGAATAGTCTTGTACCGCGAGCTGCAACGTCGACGCGCGCAAGGTGAAACGGTAGAAGCTTCTGAGCTTGAAAAAGTCTTTGAATACCAAGGATTAGACACCTGCGCCGCAACTGGCTTATGCGCTGAGCGCTGCCCTGTTGGTATCAACACTGGTGATTTAGTGAAAAAGCTGCGCACCGCGAAATACCAAAAATTCATCCTCATTGCTACATGGACGGCGGATCACTTTGCCGCCACCACAGCCGTGGCTAAAATCGGCCTCAGTGCCAACCAATTGGCGAGCAAATGGCTGGGCGACAAGTTAGTCGGCGGCGCAACCAACGGCTTGCGTAAACTCAGCAAAGGCAAAACGCCTATTTGGTATCCACAACTGCCGCAAGCCAATCATCAGAACTTAGCCATTGCAGTAGAAAACCTGCCGCGCCGTGAGAAAAAAGTTGTCTATCTGCCCTCTTGTGCGAGCCGAAATATGGGCCAGCAGAACAGCGCGGGCGATCAGCGGCCATTAACCGAAGTGACCTTATCGCTGCTTAACAAAGCAGGATATGAGGTGATCCTACCTAACGAGCTCAACAGCCAATGTTGTGGTATGCCCTATGACAGCAAGGGAATGAATGAGCTTGCACAGTCAAAAGCGCAGCAGTTAGAAGCCGCGTTATGGCAAGCTAGCCAACAAGGGCGATATCCGGTATTGATGGATACCAGCCCGTGTGCAAAACGCAGTATTGAACAATTTACTAAACCACTGGAGATTTTAGAACCCGTCGGTTTTGTCAATAAGTATCTGCTGGATTCTTTAGCGATCAAAGCCAAAGAAGAAACTGTGATGCTGCATATCACCTGCAGTGCGCGCAAAATGGGATTGGAAGCCGATATGCTCAAATTGACCCAAACCTGCGTCAGCACGGTGATTGTGCCAGAGCATATTCAATGCTGCGGTTGGGCGGGCGATAAAGGCTTTACCACGCCAGAACTGAATGCGGCGGCCGTTCATCCGCTCAAAGAGCAAGTCCCTGCTCACTGCGAACGCGGATTCAGTAATAGCCGTACCTGTGAAATTGGCCTGTCGCACCACAGCGGCATTCCATATCAATCTATTTTATATTTGGTCGATGAAGTGTCTAAACCGCTTTGATCTACTCTCAATCTTAAAATAGCTCATTGGATAAAATGGGCTGTTTTTTTGTCTCTTTATCTGGCGTACCTTTACCTCGTATACCAAGAGTTTGTAAATACGCTTTGGGGCTTAAACCAAACTGACTGCGAAAGCGTTGATTAAATCGCTGTTCCGATTGGTAACCGCAACACTGTGCCAATATCGCTATATTTCGTTGGCCACTTTGCATTAAGTTCAGCGCGTGATTCACACGCACTTCAGCCAAAACCTCACGGTAACGGGTGCCATGTTGCTTTAAGCGTCGAATTAAGGTCGCGCGGCTCATGGCAAAGTGCGTTGCTACCCGCTCAAGTGGATGTTCTTCTTCTGGTGACTGGGCGAGGTAGTTTCTCAGCTTCTGCTCAAAGGGTAGAGAATTACTCTCAAAGAGCCAATGCAGTACACCTTGCTCAGCCAATTGTTGGTATAACACCATCAGTAGATAGGCTTGGGTTTCTTGGCTGATTAACGAAAGATCGAACGAGGCGAGCGCATTGAGCGAACTTTTCAGTGAAGAGTTGGTTGAAATCACAGGCCACATAACTGGGCGATCATGACTTGCGCTTAACGCAAGCATCGCCTCGGTCGGGCGGTAGGTGAAACTGAACAGCCTTGACGAGAAGTAACCGTGCTCTGGTAAATTTTCGAAACTGAGCGAAGCTGAGGCCTCACACAACAATAACGAAGTGCTCGATAGATTAATGGCCTCTTCCTTATGAAACAGTTTTTTACTGCCAGATTGGATCTGAATCAAGCTTGGAGAGTGAATCCTCACATTTCTCAGCCTTTGTTGCTGAGCGGCTCGAAAGGTGGTGACTTGGTATTGGTGATTCATCACTCCCCCATGAATTAGCGTGTATAGGTTGCGGTCAGCGTCGCTTTTTCTAACGCCAAACTATTGAGGGTAAAACCAACCACCGCAGGTGATACATCGGCCGCCAAATTGAGTTTTTCCGTCGGGAGAGCCCATACCGTAAACTGGTAACGGTGCATTCCGTGCCCTTCTGGCGGACAAGCACCACCAAAACCAACGCTGCCATAATCGATACGTGTTTCTATTGCACCGAGCTTTTTGACTTCAACCCCACGTGATAGCTCACTCACTGTCGCTGGAATATCCAGCGCAATCCAATGCCAAAAGCCACTTCCTGTCGGAGCATCTGGATCAAAAACCGTAATAGCAAAGCTTTTGGTTCCTTGTGGTGCATCAGTCCAAATTAAGTGCGGCGAAAGATTCTCCCCAGAACAACCCCAGCCTGAAAATTCAAAGGTTTTTGCCATCGGGTGGCCTTCTTGGATATCACGGCTGCTGAGTTGCAGAGCGTTTGCCATTCCTGCAAATAATAAGCTGGTGGTTAACGTCGTGGTGACGATGGCCGAGCTAAAAATCGTCGAGTTCATTGTTTTCTCCTATGAATAAGTTCATGAACAAGTCTAGCAGCATCACCCATACAACATCCGACGGAAAGTATCATTTTGACGCTTTAATGATTGATCAGTGATACTTTTTGTTGACCCCATTCCTCTACCATCATCGAGAGACTACTGGAGAGGACTGCTATTGATAATGTTACGCACAATTAAGTTTACACACATATCGAGACTATTTTTGAGCCAATACTCTCATAGGCTCATATGCTCATATGCTCATATGCTTTATGAGGCATTGATTGCCATATAGAGGAGATCAAAATGCAATTATCAATACGTCTACTTGGCTTAATAGCAGCAGTGGTGTTGAGTTCTACTCAAGCCACAGCTTCAACGGAAAAAGAACCACTACCCACCATTGCGGATAAAGTAATCCATCCGCATTCTTTAACAACCCATCAATCTCTAACCACTCACTATCCAATTCATTCACCGGGAGCCAGCTTTATTAAGGTCCACTTTGATAAGTTTCAACTCAGCAAAGGGGGAAGCGTCACACTACGCTCTCCACACAGCAATGAAAGTATCACCTACGACAGTTCAGAGAACGGGCCTTTATTTGCCCGCTCGATTAATGGGGATAGCGTTATCGTGGAGTGGAAAACTGGTGAACATCCTGACCAAGCACAGATCTCAATTGACTATTTTATGGCTGGGAATGAAAGTGCCACGTTATCACAACCGAACCTAGCCGCTGATAATTCTGGGTTGTTCTCAACCTGTGGCATCAATGAAAGAAAAGATGTTGCTTGTTGGAGCGACTCACACCCTGAAAAAGTGGCGTGGAGTAGCGCCGTAGCAAGGCTACTGATTGATGGCCGTAGTTTATGCACAGCTTGGCGTGTCGGGCCCAATAATCACATGATCACCAATAACCACTGTGTATCAACAGCCTCTGAACTAAAAAATACTGAAGTATGGTTTAATTACCAACGCACAACTTGCGGCGGTAGCTTGGATACCACAGTAAAGGTCATGGGCGATCAGTTATTAAGCACCGATTATACCTTGGACTACACATTATTCACGGTGGCTAATTTCGAGCAGCTAGGACAATTTAGTTACTTAGGCTTAGACAATTCAGAACCCAGCTACGGCACGAGTATTTATATTCCACAACACGGCGCTGGTAACCCCAAAGAGTTGGCGATTGAAAGCGATCAAAATGGCTCAGGCATGTGCCAAATTGATATAGCCTCTACCAATGGTCGCGGTGCCAATACCGACACAGGGTATTTTTGTGACACTATTGGCGGCTCTTCTGGTTCACCTGTATTGACCTCTGAGAGCCATAAAGTCATTGCACTACACCACTTTGGGGGGTGTGAAAACCAAGGGGTCAAAATCAGCAAAATCTGGCCTCAGGTTGCACCATTCTTTGATAACCAGTTGCCCGTAGGGAAAAAAGGAGGCACTCCACCTCCGCAAGATGGCGTCATCCAGCGTGGGCAAAGTATTACTGGCATCACCTTGAGCAAAGGCCAACAAAAACGATTCATTTTACCTGCATCAGAACGCCAAGCAGCGGTAAAAATTTCGATAACCTCTGGGCAAGGCGATGCCGATCTCTATACCCTTTCAGGCAATCCACCGACCAAAAGAGTCTTTGATTGTCGGCCTTACCAATCAGGAAGTAATGAGCAATGTCTAGCAGAGCCAAATGCTGAGGATCTGCATATCATGATCGACGCATACTCGAATTTTTCTGATGTAACGTTACAGGTAGAATAAAACTGAAAATTAGCTGACCAACTACTTGCAAGTCGCCAGTGGTTGGTCATAGCTTAAAACTCTTGGTTCATTTTTAGCAGGCTGTTGAGTAATACTGTTTCTTCGTTTGCATCCAAGTATCTCGTCAGATCTTTCACTAACTCCACATGCAACTGATTATGCTGGCGATGAATTTTCTGACCTTCCGCGGTTAAAGTCACGACAATCGATCTTCTGTCATCCGGGTGCGCGCCGCGTTCAATCAACTTGGCATTCACTAACTTCTCTATTTGAACGGTGAGCGTACCGGTTGTGATACCGAGTTTTTGCGCTAACTCTTTCATTCTCATCGGGCCATGAATACCTAACACCTCGATGGTGTGGATCTGCGCCAGAGAGTAGCCAGTTTCTCGCACCACAGATTGCTCCCATGAGGACATCTTGTCGTAAAATTCGGTTAATTGTTGATTCAGTTTTTCGATATTACTCATCATGCCATCGGGTGAACTTCAAGGGTAAGGTGGTGGATTTTATCAAACTTCGCCAGTATTTGTTTATATTCTGCCACGGTTTTATCAACATGAGATTCTAAGATAATCGCAGCTGAGTAGTGATGACCACTGATTTTCCAAATATGGAGATCTTTAATCACCGCAAATGCGGCTAGCTCTTCTTCAATTAAACGTCGATAGGGTTGCTCGATGCTTTCATCTAATAAAATGGGGCTAGTCTGCTTGATAAGACCTATTGTCCACTTAGCAATCACGGCAGCGCCGACGATGCCTACAACAGAATCTAACCAGTTCCATCCATAATATTTTCCAAACAAGAGCGCCACAATCGCCAAAAGAGAAGTCAAGGCATCGGCAAGAACATGCAAATAGGCCGCTCGTAAATTGTGATCGTGATGGTCATGGTCATGGTCATGGTCATGGTCATGGTCATGGTCATGGTCACCATGACGGTGGTGATGGTTATCATGCAACAATAGCATGCTCACTACATTCACCAGCAAGCCAATGATGGCGACAATAATCGCTTCATTAAATTGAATCGCTTCGGGATTGAATAAACGATGAACCGATTCCACCACCATCAGCAACGCCACAATACCTAATGCAATCGCACTGGTGTAGCCTCCCAACACACTCACTTTACCTGTACCAAATGAGAACTTTTCACTGTGTGCATGCTTTCTAGCATAACGGTAAGCAAACAGCGTAATGCAGAAAGCGGCCGCATGAGTTCCCATATGCCAACCATCGGCAAGCAGAGCCATCGAACCGAAAATAGTACCAGCAATGATCTCCGCTACCATGGTGACAAGCGTGAGCAAAAGAACGTAAAACGTGCGTTTCTCATTTTGGTCTGCGCTAGCGATAAAGTTATGACGATGCTCGGTAGTAAACTGCAAAATTCCACTCACTTAGTTTGATAATCAAAATATTTGATTTGAATTTAATTTGATCATCAAACATTGTCAACAAACTCTGTCTATTGGTAGCGAAACCATTGGGAAATAAGCTAAGTGGACAGTAGAGGTAGGAAGAGGGAACAAAAGCCCTCCTCCGTTGAGAAGGAGAGCCGGAAGGAATTACCACATCAAATCATCAGGGACTACGAAATCCGCGTACGGATCATCTTCAGCAGGTAGAGATTCATCAGCGGTTTTATTTTCGATAATGCTCTCTTCATCACGCATGAAGATTTTATCCGCTACCACACCCGGGATGACAGCATAGCCCTCTTCATAACGCGCGATAGCCAAAATTCCTTTACTCAGTTGATCACGAACCAGTGAATCGACATAAAGTGACTTCACCAACTTACCATCAACAAAGTTGTATTTGATTTCACCGTGTTTTAGATCCAGCTTATTCATCTCAATCAGTTGTTTTACTTGAGCGCGAATTTCTTTGCTCAACAACTGCTCTTTTTGCTGTTTATTCAGTGCCTTGTCGCGCTCTTGTTGCTCGACTTTATTCGCTTCTACTGCCGCTTTCACTTCACGTGCTTGCACGCGCGATTTTTTAGAGCTCTTTTTCGCTTTGCTGAGTTTTTTGGCGTTAACTAAACCCGCTTTTAGCATTTGCTCTTGTAGAGATAAGGTTGCCATGATCAATCCAAGTCAGTTATTTGCTGGTGAGTTTAACGGTTCATGGCGAGTGAATAAAGAGCGCTGTGGTTATCTTATTCATCCTAACGAGCAAAAAATGCTTTTCTAAACTCATAACGCTGCTTTGCCGCGTAACGCACCCACTCTTCTGTCGAAAGGGTGGCATAGGCTGTCTTTCTCTGGTTTGAGAGCGTCTTTTCTAACTGCGCTAATGCTTGCTGGTAGTCAATGACTTGAGCAGCCTGCGCTTGTTGCTCGATTTGGCGATGGGTCACCTCACTGCGCTCATGTTCATTTAAGTAAAGTTCGGCCAAACCTTGTTGTACTTCTAAGCGCTGTTCTAACGATAAATGTTGAGGGATCAACCGAATCGCTTGTTCATAGCGTGCATTACCTGTGTTTAATGAGAATGTATCCCATTGATATTGATGCTGTGCAAGCCGCTGTTCAATGCTCTGCAACGCCTCTTCTACCGAAGCAATACCTTCGTAGTCATTGGGTTGCTGTACAAAATCATCATAAGCGTACTGATCAGTAAACAAGATATCCGCTTGTCGCCCCCATACTTGTTGATCAATCGATTTTACATAAGCCATTTTGTCACCTAATTCCGTATCCTGACTGATGAGTTCCATTCCAAGCAACGCGTCACGTTGCGCCTGTTTTTGCCAATAGAGTGCAACCAGCTCATAGCGTTCATGGGGCAACTGCGCTTGTAATTGTTGTAGCCGCGCAGCACACACATTTTGCTGACGACACTGTTGCCAAAACTGCTCTATTCTCTCTCTCAGCGCTTTGCCTATTTCTGTTTGCAGCGTTTCACCAACGAGTGTCCACTCTTCATGGGTTTGATGATCGCGATTAGCCACCAAAGCAACGCCACTTTGCTCTGGCAAACGCACCGTGCCCGGCAATGCAACCTCAATTCTATTGGGTGGTGTTTGGACAGTGGGAAACTCATCCCTCTTCACCCACCAATAACTTGCGCTGCCGGCTAAGGCAACGCAGATCAATAACCTAACCCAACGCATCTAGCGGATCTCAGCTTTAACCGGAAAGTGATCCGATAAATTGTAATGCTGCCATAAACGCTCGTCCGTGGTTCTTGGCACCAGCACAGTATTGCGATTTTGTTGTTCGCTTGGTTGTGCAAACTCTTGGCTTACCACCACATAATCAAGGTACTCCACGTTTTCACCACCGGATAAGGGTTCTCCTGCAAAATCATTGATACGCGGATCAAACGTTGATTCGGTATAGCCTGCGTAGCTAGGTTCGGTTGACGCAAGATTAGCGAGCATGTTTTGATAGTCATCGGCAAATTTACGTTTATTCACGTTAAAATCACCGCCATAAATCACCATTTCTGTGCTGGGAATAGAGAACGATTGCGCAAAACTGCGCATCTGTCTGAACTGACGTTGACGATAATCGCGAGCGGTATCGGTATCAAACGCGGCAGTATGCGTTGCAAACAGATGATACGCCTGACCATTTTTGATGATTTCAGCATAATTCACCCCTTTATCAGCAAAACAGTCAGTTCCCGAGCAATCAGGGAAAACATATTGTCCTTGGTTAACAATTGGGTAGCGGCTGACGATGATCACTCCACCGTCATGGATATTCACCCCAGACTTATCGAGCATCTTCGTTTGGTACGGATACTCTTTTGCCAGCTCTCGAAGAAAGGCATCACGCCCCGCAGCAAACACTTCTTGCAGCATTACGGCATCATATCCTTTGATATGCTGAGGGATGATAGCAAAACGCTCGGCAATATTTGAAGCAATCACAGGTAACGCCCAAACGTTATAGGTCATCACTTTTAAGGTCTCAGCGTCGGGTGTTTCTTCTGTATTCGTTGGCGTAATGGTGTAATAAATATCGTCGTAACGAGTGGTGCTGACGGATTTAAACGCAAGCTCGGTTGGACGTTCAATCAACTGCGTTGAGTAATAACGGTGAACCGCACGATCATTTTGCCACTGAAGAGGGACATCTCGGGCTTGTACCCCATGCTCAATGCTTGAGTTATACCAATGACCTTCCATCTTCTGCTGTAAAGAGAAAACCTGCCCTTGCGGCAAAGTCACCATGGTTTCAAATTGGTACGTGTTGCCAGATTTCACCCCTTGCCAGCGGTTAAAGCTGAGCACCATTTTGGTTTCCCACGGGCCTAACGTCTCACTGTGTTGCTGCCATTCACTGCCTTGTTGCAACTGATCAGATCCGGTCTGTTTCACAGCAATAGACATTGGCAGCGCAGAGTTATTGGTTAAATAAATATCGGTGTCCGCCAATACCGCATGAGCAGCAAGAGACAGCCCAAATAACATGACTTTATTAATAATCTTCACGTTTTCATCCTTTAACTGTGAAAAAATAAATTAAGCCATCACCCTATGAAATATTGATGTAAGAAATACGACAGTTTGAGTACTCCAAGAAAGGTCACGAAAAATATAAAAACTATTGAACGATTTATCGATATTTTTTCTTTCAAGGCAAATTTTAGCGTTATACTGCCCGCCCCAAATTGTGAGAGGATTTTTTGTGGAACGTGAAATGTCAGTGATCATTGGTTTGTGTAACCCTAAAAGCCCAACCAACGTAGGTGGTGTGATGCGCGCGGCAGGTTGCTACCAAGCGTGCGCGGTTCGCTACAGTGGTGAGCGTTATGATCGCGCAGTGAAATTTCAAACCGACACAAAAAACATTCAAAGTAAAATCCCGCTCACCGCGATGGTAGAGATCACGCAGGACTTGCCAAGTGAGATGAAAATCGTCTGTGTTGAACTGGCAGAAGGGGCTACACCACTGCCCGAGTTTATTCACCCGGAAAAAGCGCTGTATGTGTTTGGCCCTGAAGATGGTTCTATTCCACAAGAGATAGTCAACCAAGCCAGTGAGGTTGTATACATCCCAACGATTGGTTGCATGAATTTGGCCGCGAGCGTCAATGTGCTGCTGTATGATCGATTGGCAAAATCCAAGCTCGATATTGACCACAGCCAACGTATTCTCGATAGCCGAGATGTGAAAAATCGTTTGAAGTTTAAACGTGCTGATCAACCAGCCACTTAAGGCTGCAATCGAAGCCAATGAAACAAGCGAACGTTCTTCACTCAATAGAGCCTAACGCTCACTTATTTCATTGGCAGTCATAACGGTTAAGTCTCGCTAGCGAATATCCAGCTGTTTAAGAACAGATGGATAACCCCAACCATCTTCGCCAACTTTAACTTCGTCTCCCGTTAAATAGTGATAAAGAGTGGGCGCAAGTGAGCCATTTTCGACTGAACCGAGCGGCGTGGCTTGATTGCCAATCGGGCTCCCCCAAAAACCGATAAAAGCATCTTTTTCTAGATAGCTTTCACCCGCATGACGCCCCGGAACTTTAGTATTAAAGCCAACGCCCTCTTTAGGAAATAGGTTAATGGTGCCCGCACGGTCGTCTTCATAAATAGCAGCGAGCTGATTAACCGAATCTGGACGGGACGTAAAACGTGTTAACTCTCGCCACTGCGCACTTGAGCACCACGTCTCAGGTTGATTCGCTTTAGCGTGATAAACGCAACGTTCGACGAGTTGTGCATAATGTTCTAGCTCGTCAGATGAAGGAGGCGACAAATAAGCATTTAGCTGCTGAACGCTAAGCAGCAATGGCTGTTCCGATTTAGCAAAATAGCGCAGTTTATCACCCTTTTTTTCAATCCATTCATCCACTCGTTTACCTTGCCGCTCGCCAATCAACCGTACAGAACAGTCCGTTAAATCACATGGTTTTTCTCTCACGACTAAATAATCTAGGCTTTCAGCAAGTCGCGCTACGGTTTCATCGATCACATCAACCTGCTGCCCTAGCTTAGAATGAATCGGTTGCCAACGGATCAGCTCTTGATAAACCGGTTGAACTTCCCATCCAGCTTCTGCATTAAAGAAATCCATCATAAAATTTCCACCCGCAGTGGAAGCGACGACCACATCAATCCCTTTGTTTGACGGCGCGTTAATCGCATTCGTCATTTTTGGCCCTTCTTCCTCATCCGATGAGATTTTCTTCACGTTGAGTTTTATTCCCAGTTGCGACGCTAGCGGCTCAAAGATCTGTTTTTCTGGATTGAGGGAGAAATAAACAGGCGCTAAACCATGATCGCCAGCCATGCCCCATAACGTGCGGTCATATACTCCCGCGTCTTGATAGGTTGCTTCTATTTGCGCTAGCCAGTAATCGAGGCGGTTTAGTTCCCCAGTAGGCATGATGACTTCATCGCTGAATGGGCCGCTAAAATGAGCAAAATGATCCGGCCATGGATTATAAATCAGCGTATAGTCGGGCATTCCTTTCAGTTCTTTTTGTGCAAGTTGTTTCAACTGGTGAGCAAGTACTTGATGGCGAGTCCAGCGAGTATAAAAATCCCACTTGCTTATCTGCTGATAGCGCGTGACCTCTTCAACTAATGTCGTTCGCAACTGTTGGAGTTCACGTTCGACAATCGCGCGCTCTTTCAGCTCACGCACACACCGCTTTTCACCAAAATCACGTAGTGCCTCACCCGCCCCCAAATTCACTAAACCATCATAAGTGGTGTGAGCATTCCAATCGTATTGCGCATTGCAGTTGAGGGTATTGAGGTAAGCGAGGCGATCAAACATCGTTTGTACTTGGTTTTTAACCAGTAAGCGATCAAGCTGCAGTGCATCATTACCAAAAAAGTAATAAGCACGGTCGGTTGGGCGATCAACAAAGTGGAAATTGGGTATGCCAGTACCACCTTGGCCGGACACCTTAGCTCCTGTTTTTATGATCGGTAAATTACGCACACTGATCGTTGGTGTTGATGAAATGCCCACTTGAGTAATAGAAGCGCGATGATCACGATACAAGCGTTTAAAAAACGGCAAGTAATGTGGATCGTGATAAGGCTGCTCAGCCAATATCTGCATGAAACGTACTTGTTGCTGATGTTCAGGTTGAACCACCTCCATTGAAGAGGGCTTCGTACTCAATCGATTGTTGTGATCTTGGTGAGCTTTGCGGATAAATGGCTTACTCGGGTCAACCAAACCTTCGATCAGCCCTTGTTGCAAACCATCCACGGTGATCTGCACTGCCATACGACGTTGTTGCTGAGAGCGGAGAAACGCAATCAATGCTTGAGGATCATCATCAAATGCTTTTTGTAACCAGGAATTTAGTGCTTGTTCACGCTCTTGCTGATAGACAAATTGGCGGTAGCCTTTTAATACGTTCATACGCACAAAATCAATCAAAGTAACCGTGATTGCCTCTGCTTTGTTGTTCACACGTGCTGTATTTTCTGGCTTTGCATCTTCTAATACCCCAAAAAGGGCTTGCTTCATCTCTCCTTCATCCATCCCATTAGCAGCCTGACTAATAATTTGGATCACTATCGGTTGGATTTTATTAATCAGTAATCGATCGGGTTCACTTGACGCCAGATATTGATAGTGATCCGGCAATCTCTCAAGCTGTTGCCACTCACCAATTTCAACCAAGGCATCATACACAGTCACCATGGCCGCAATAAATTGGGCATCCACTTTAATCCCTTCATGATGCCCTTGATCTTTAATATTTTCTTTTTGTTCACTCACCACCTCTTCCCCATAATAGTAGAGGCTATGCTCGAATCCCTTTAAAACCTTTGCGTCATAAACAGTACTTAAATACTGTTTAAATACATCATCATTTTCTAACCCCGTATAACGATCATAATATTGATATAAAAAATAGCCCAGCGGGATGGCGTAAGTTGGGTTAGAAATTTGTGCAATAACGCGAGCTTTTGTTTTTGCATCTAAAGGCAACATAAGGATATAGCTATCGAGTGTTACCCCGGCGATGGTAAATAAGGTCGAATCACGGGCAAAGCGCGTTGAATAGCTTAAAGACGACGCCATTTGATTTTTTAATATTTGCGCCGAATTGAACAGCCCGCCAACCACAGGCGCATCACTGATAGCAGCGAAAGAAGTTGATGAAAGTAAAGAAGTTAAGAGTAACGCGATGGGTTTTAGCCGCCCAAAAGAATAAAATATCATACTGTTTTCCCTACAGTTATTGCATGCGCACATTGTGGCAAGCTTACTCGTAAGGTCAAGCCGTAAGTTATATTTACGTTATAACTCGGCCATATGTCCACATCAAAAGTAATGATACTAATTGACTATTCGATAATGACGAGTTTCATTGCCTTTTTACCGATTCGATTCTATAAATAATGCAAATAAAAATAAATAAAACTCTCATCACACGATAGAGAAACTTGGCTTAATTCGTTTTTTACTTATTTAATTCGGGGGCAGTATCATGCGCACCAATCAACCTGTTACACAAAAGGAAGTCAAGTTTCCACCTAGCTATAATTTATTATCGGTCACTAAACCAAGCAGCCATATCACTTATGCCAGTAAAGAATTTTGTGAGGTCGCTGGCTATTCATTAGAGGAACTAACAAACCAGCCTCACAATATGGTGCGACACCCTGACATGCCAGCAGAAGCGTTTAAAGATATGTGGGAGCACTTAAAACGCGGCCAATCTTGGATGGGTATCGTCAAAAATAGATGTAAAAATGGCGATCATTATTGGGTTGATGCGTTTGCTTCTCCGATAGTCGAAAATGGCAAAACGGTTGAGTTTCAGTCAGTACGTTTGTGTCCAAGTCGAGAACACATCACCAACGCAGAAAAAATCTACGCGCAGCTCAAAGCGGGAAAAACACCTAGGCGACTCAAGCTACCTCGAACTCGTTTATGGCAGCGCTTAGCCCTAACTTTATTACCCATCGCGGGTATCAGCTTTGTTGCAGATACTTTCCTTCCCGGCATAGGTTTAGTATTGATGTTATTACTGTCAATGGTTGCAGGTTATAGTTTAACTCGCCGCTTAGAATCGCTCAGTGCCGAAGCCCGCAAGGTGTTTAATAACCCACTAATGGAATTGGTGTATAACAACCATATTGATGACATTTCTGAAATCAAATTGGCCTTAAAAATGCGCCAGTCTGAACTCAATGCGGTCGTTGGACGCATCCAAGATTCAAACCAACAAATTAAAGATGCAGCTCAATCGTCCTCTAAAAATAGCGAAACTACGGCGATCAATTTAGAGGGGCAAACACGAGAAACAGAACAAGTTGCCGCCGCGATCAATGAAATGCACTCTACCGCGAATGAAATTGCACAAAATGCGCAAAGTGCTTCTGACGCGGCAGAGAAAGCAAAATTGGCCGCCGAAGAAGGCATGGATTCGGTAAAAGATACATTGAATGCAATGCAACAGCTCGCCACCCAACTAGACAGCGCCTCATCGGTTGTCACGCAACTATCAGAACATGGGAAAACCATTGGCCAAGTGTTAATTGTGATCCAATCTGTCGCTGAACAAACCAACCTGCTTGCACTCAACGCCGCTATTGAAGCTGCTCGGGCTGGCGAGCAAGGCCGTGGATTTGCGGTCGTCGCCGACGAAGTTCGCACCTTGGCACAACGCAGCCATGAGTCCACTAAAGAGATCCAAAATGTCATTGCGCTGATTCAAACCAGTACCCACCAAGCTGTCGATGCAATGCATGAAGGCACACAATTATCTAAATTATGTGTTAATAGTGCCAATGTCTCTGGTGATAAACTCAATATGCTACTTACTCAGGTGATTGATATTACGGATAGAAATGAACAAATTGCCACAGCCGTAGAAGAGATGGCACGCGTTACTGAAGATATGAACTCAAGCGTTCAATCGATCAGTGATGTCTGTGTTGCGACCAATATTTTGGCCAGTGATACACGAGATGAATGTGAGAATTTAGTGGAAAACCTTGGTTCTCAAGGACAATTAGTTAGCCAATTTAGAAAGTTATAATTTCATGCCCTACCAGCCCTCTAACGAGGGCCAGTCAGTTTAAAAAATAAAAGCAGTGTTTATAAATTATTACTGCTTCTATTTTATAGGGATCGCTAATCTATTGGAAATACAATTGGGGCATCAAGCACTGCCGTACTCACATTTTTTTCCATAGATTTATTTTGAATTTTTTTCACTGTATCAACTATCCAATTAAATACTCCAGGTCTGGTAAAACCAGCATAGAATGTCGCCTGATTATGCACCTGAGAATGGGAATTCACTCCCGTACTGGCAACACCATATACCTTTCCTTGGTAAATTAAAGGACCACCGCTATCCCCTCTAAAAGTAGAATATTTCGTTAATACAGTACCAAATTCATTGACATCAAATCTAGAATCTGAAGAATCTAATGGTGGATTTTCAATAGTAATAGAATAACGGTTAGGCTTATATATCCCATGTTCTTGTCTATATTCATAACGCGTTTCAGCCCAATCACAACTTTCTTGATCTATTTGAGAATATTCCTGAGTAAAAAAGTTGTTTGAAAAATATTTAGAACTATTACATTGAGCCATATCCACTTCACGCTCATAATCTGGAGAATTTTCCTTTGCAGCGACAATAGCAGGAATTGGCATACGCTTTAGACTTGAGGTTGAATAACCGATGGGGAAAACTTCTGCTCCGAGAGGAATTGACTGATTTGCGACAGGTAAAAACGTAACCCCCTCTGGCATGCTTTCAAGTTCTACGATAGCTATATCATCAAATTCATCTCGGCCTATTCCATTACTAGGTTCGAATATGTGATCAGCTGTATAGGCTTCTACTATTTTAACTTTAATACCTGGGTTCGGTATACGGCCATTCTCATCAACCTCTTGAGATCCTGAATGTAAAAGATACGCATGATTCCCTTTTTGAGCGCCGAGTCCGACACAATGGTGTGCGGTAAGTACTGTTTTTGGCGCAATCAACGTACCAGAGCAATGCGCATATTTAAAATAAACCATGTATGGCGCATCACTTGGTAAGACATCATTACCTTCAACAGCACTAGCAGGCAATGAATAGCTTCCTCCCACCAAGGTCAAGCCAATTAATATTGGTTTTGTATATTTTTTATTTTCCATTTAAATTTCCTCTTAATTTTATGATCTTTTAAAGTAAACGACAAAAATCAATTCTTCAGTGCTTACATAGCTTTTCATTAAAAAAACTCACGCAACCTATCGATATTCATAAGATGGTTACGCTATATAAACTCATTATTTTACGGTACGACAGTAATTAAACCACAGTACATTAGCTTTTACGAATTAAAGATAGTAAAAACAATCTTAACTATGTTATGCTAATATTTATTATATCCGATAAAAAATAGATGAATAAAATCAATATTAACAATGCACAAATGATATAGCCTATATATCATTTGTGCATATAGTCAGACCAAAATTATTACATGTGTTCATTTTCCAATTAAATCATTCGTACGGTATTTCTCTACGAGTTATTTAATTGGAAAATCGAGCCACTTTGAAAAACACTCTTTCACACTAATTAATAATTCACTTTCCGTGATATTGATTCATTAAATTACTCTTACTTATGATAATTCACTAGACTTGATTCTTGTTAGGAATTAATAAACATATCAGTAAAATTTAATAATAAATAACAGTCAACAAAGGATTGAGATATGAAGTTGCCCAAACTGCTGCTCGTAAGTGCATTTTTTACTACATCCACTACTGCCTTTGAGATTTGCCGAATCGGGGATGAAATCAACATCCTCGATAACGACTCCATGAGGGCATTACGCAAAGATAATTATTCCTTATTTAGTGACGACATTACAGTTGACGCACTTTTTTCTTCCACACCAGAACACTTCACTGAATTAAAACCTTCAATTATTGAAGCTAATGAGCTGTATTCAAAATCTTCTTCCTTACTGGATCTAGGCCCTAGCTCAATACTTACCATAGAAGCAGACGCAGCAAAGAGACTGCTGCAAACACTAGGTAGAACAAGCTCAAAATTCGCCACCGGCGCTCTTGAAGTGCTTGGCCCTATTGGAGATGCTGCGGCGGTAGGGTTTTGGGCAAAAGAGATAGGTAATACATTTAAAGATGAATCCCAAACTTCTTATGATCGATTTGCAACGGTTATGGGGCTAGTGGATTGGTTTGGTGTACTCAAACTACCCGAAAGAGAAATAGACCGAGTGATATTAAGTCACCGCTGGGATGCCATTTCAAGTGGTCAACATTACAGTTTCAACATACACGACGATATTGCCACCCAACAAGATTTAAGAAACAAGAAACATTGGGCAGAGCTCGCCAGTAAACAAGCGGATTTAGTCACTGAAATAGTCGGTGCGTACGCAAAAGATATCACTCTTAAATATCAATACCATTATCAGGAAATGGTTTACGCACAAGCTAAATTGTCTAACGAGCTTATTAGCGCACTCGATCAAGAGTTACATAAGTATGTTTATACGCTTCTTTCGTTTGACCATAATGGCTCGCGCTTGTTTCCTAGCGACTTAACTAGCGCTTGTGATGCAGAAACCCGAGTGATTGCATCACTTTATACCAATTCAAACTCCAATAGCTCTTCAAGCACTCCATCGACCTCAGAAGCTAATGGAGCACTTACTAACTTACAACTCTGCCAGCAAAGTGTATTAAGCGGTGTTGTGCAGCGTCTAGATGAGTTACGTACTGGGCATATTGATCAACAGGCGTTTACGCAGGCCTTTAAAACCGTTTTGTCGACCAAGAAGCAGATAGCAAATACAGCAAGCGAACATCTTGAGCACATCAGTTCAGCACTTAAGAAGCAGATAATAATCGATGGCCGACAAGCCGTTGATCGTTTGTTTGATTCTGGTGCTCTAGAAAAATCAACTCAATTTTTTAAAGATCAAGCTAGCCGATATGCGATCGATGAAATGGCGCGTAGTGTTCTTTACCGTCCAGCAACGGCTGATGAGCTCAAAACAAAAACCCTCGTCTTGAATGAAGGCTATAGAAAATGCACCTCATTTGGAGTATTGGCAGGTGATCCTAACTTCCAGGGATGTAGAAAATACGAATGGATACCGGCTGAAACACGAAAATTTGAACCAGCAAAAGACGCAGTTATCAGCCAAATCACTTCTCAGCCACGCCAAAATTTTCATACAAAGTTCGACGCAGCCATCTTGAATTTGATCAGCATAGGCTGGGATGCGAATCAAGAAGAACAATGGTTTGAACAACAAATCACTCACTATTCGCAGCAGCAGGCCGCCAAAAATAATGCAAAAAAAGACAGAGCTTTAGTGCACAAATGGTTGTTCGGTTCCGATGCGCAGATAAAAGATGAGTGTCCACATAATTGTGAAGGATGGAATGCCGGATACTTAGAGAGGCAAAACATCTCTCAACACTCCTCTTTATCCGACATTAGTCGGTGGTTTGCGGATTATTCAAGCTCTGTATCAAGATACAGGGAAATCAAACTTGCTGAGCTTATTCCTCAAGCCCTAGAAAGCGAGTGGCAAGCGATTCAACTGACTCAGTTTTTGAGCTATGCGCACCCTGGCAGCTTTGACTTAGAAAAGCATGCCCCTTTAATGGCTTCAGCCTTAAAAAACTCAACTTTGGATTTGGCTTCTCTTTCCGGAAACTCGCTTCAAATAGCCAAAGAGATCCTAAAAAGAGAGATGATTGAAGCAATAAATCAATCAAAACAAAAAGGCACAGACTGGCTTATCTCTCAGATAGGGGACTTCCATCGATATGCAGCCATCGTCCACCAGCAGCACACCTCTACCGGACATGCCAACGACATGCCAAATGATGTTCTCTTTACTGAAGAGCTTCCTGGCAATGTTCTTCGTTATACAATCTCTCACCTCCCCCCATACAATTATGACCAAAAGTTAGACTCTTCACTGCGAGCGCTCTTTGATCCTCAATCCGTTCTCAGTGAAAGATTTTCTGCTCTGGCTAATGCGTCAAATCAACTTAACAACCAACCAGGACGTGAGTGCTACATCAATTTTACTCCTGTCAAAAAAGCACTATTAGATATAAATAGCGACAGTTTGCTTGAGTGGATTGCTCCTATACATGAATTAATGTCATCACTCACAAGTCAGCAATTGGAAGTACAAGCATCCATTGAATGGGCTGTGAAACAGCAAAGTGACCGTAAAGTGGCTTGTGATCTCAGTCCTAACAACCCTAAGTATTTGTAGGAATAAAACCATGGAACCAATACACACTATGAATAAGAAGTTTTTGACAACACGAGTCCTGCTTACCTTCAGCTTAATCCTTTCTTCAACGCAATCATGGGCAGATGTAGGGGCTTTAAAAAATGACATATTGTCTCGTATACACAGGGGGGATAAACCCGTTATCCTCATGATTGACATGCAAGAAACGACATCAAAGTTGCCTTGGTCACCAGCACAAGCACCAGGCAATAAAAAAATTTGGAAAAACCAAATAGAAATGTTGAAGTTTGCCAACGAAAACAAGCTTCACGTCTTTGATATCAACTACATTGACCGTTTTTCATTACGAGATAACTATGGTGGAGACAGAAGCCGTTATCTTGAACACAACCCGACCTTTAAAAAGCTCAAATCTGAAATGTATAAGTTTGGACCTGAACGATACCATTATATAGTGAAAGAAACGGTTGAAATTGATACCAGCTCTCAAAGTAAAATCATTCAATTTATTAACCAAAACCAAATTGATAGTGCAGTCATCATGGGGTTTAACAGTGATTGTTGTGTGCGGCATACTGCTTACGTTCTCTCAAAAGAGCAACGTATTAACGTTTTGGTTAGCGAAGACATTGTTACTAATAAAGCGAATAAGCCTGGTATTTCTAGCACGTGGACTGAGCTGGGTCTTGATACAGATCCAAACGTTCATATTTTCAGAAAGCAGAAACAGCCTTTTGATTTCAATGCAGCCTGCTATAGTGGTGCTTAAGTTTTTAACTTGGCTTTGTTTAAAGTAAGTAAGGAGTAGCGATATGGTGGAATATCGCTATATTTTGCCCTACTCTGTATCTTATATTTAACAAGCAGTCTTACGCTGCCAATTGTGTGAGGCTTCAAATTTATTGCGATATTCCCAGTTAGAATCCGCTAAAGAAAGAGGCGGCTCAATAAAGTCGCCTCACACCGATTCCCCGATTTCTTCATCCACCATATTTTTTATTTCCTGCCTCACCCACTGGTGGATTGGGCTATTGTGATGAATGAGATGCCAAAATTGTTCAACTCGAAAGTCGGCAGTGTAAAACGGTAAATCGGCCACCGTGATGTCATAACGTCTACCTAGGTGAGAGACCAGACGTCTTGGTAAAGTGGCAATCAGATCAGTGTTAATCAATAACTCCGGCACCATCGAAAAATGTGGCAAAGATGCCACCACTTCGCGCTGATAACCCAGTCTTTTCAGCTCATGATCCATATCCGTTTTGCCCAAGCCATTACCGGAGATGATTAGATGTCGGCTCTGGCAATAGCGCTCTAACGTCATAGGCTGATGAGCCCATTTATGCTGGCAACACATCACTACGGCATAGTTATCATTAAATAAACGCTGTTTAAACACGTTAGTGGGTGACTCATCGGTGGAATACAGTAATAAATCCGCCACCTTTTCCAAGTAATCATGCAGCGGCATAAACGAGTTGTAAGACACAATTTGTAATTTCAAGTTTGGAGCACGCTGTTGAAAACGCGCCAACAATTTCGGCACAATCATCATCATTTCGAAATCCAACGCCCCTATAGTGAACACGCCTGAGTATTGTTGGGGGTCAAACTCGTCATCTACCAACATATGACGAATGGTATTGAGTGATATTTCCAATTCGCTATAAAGGCGCTCACCTTTTACAGTCAAACGGTACTCATTTTTCACCTTCACCAGCAATGGATCACCAAATTGTTCACGCAAGCGCATCAGAGCTCGACTGACTGCTGGCTGACTCATGTTTAATACTTGAGCGGCCTGACTAATATGCTTATGAATTAATAGCTTTTCTAAAATCGTCAATAAATTTAAGTCAATGCTGCGCAAATTGATTTCTGGGGCGACCATACCATCACCTAATAATTTCGTGCGTAAATGATCTATATACTATAACAAGCATGCATTTTTGATATGTTTGTTTTTAATTTATCTTCTCCTCACCTGATTGAGGAGATAAAAATGAAACTATCCACCCTAGCTTTAGCCCCTATTGCTGCTGCACTGTTTACTTTTAATGTAAATGCGAAAGGCCATGACCACGACAACCAACATGCGATTTTTTTTCCTGGTGAAACCGTTCAAGACACAGCAAAAATCGTAGTTGAGCCCTCTGCCACTCAGTCTCTGAAACTGGGACAGAAAATCAATAACCTGTATGAGCGCCAATTTGATGAGAGTAAAGCCACCGTTCAAAAATTGGGCAAAAATACCTATTGGATCGGGGTTAATTATTACAACGCTACGGTTGTAGTTAATGAAGACTCAGTATTGTTGATTGATCCGCTAGGCGATGGCCGCATTGATGCTCTTTTTAAAGGAGTTAAATCCATCACCAATAAACCAATTACTACCATTATGTATTCGCACTACCACCTAGATCATGTAGGTGGTGGTAACCAACTGGTTGACTTGATTAAGAAAAATTATCCAAAGGTGGATAATGTCCGTGTTATTGCTAGTCAAACCGTTGCAGACAAGATCAACCACCACGCTGAAGTGGGCGAAAACGGTGTGAAAACGCCTAAAGTTCCAGCGCCAAATGAGGTGTACGATTTAAAAAAACCTCAAACGGTCAAATTTGGCTCAATGAAGCTAAAGATGATGGCACCAGAAGGCTCTGGCCATACACCGGATAACACGATGATTCTCATCCCAAGTGATCGTGTGCTGCATTTTGCAGACATGATTAACCCTGATCAACTGCCGTTTTATAATTTCGCGGGAGCAGAACATTTCCACGGTTACGAAGAGGATCTACAAAGCCTTCTGAGCACACCACTCAGCAAACAGTGGGACTTTATTAACGGCGGCCATGGCAATATCGGTTCAAAACAGGATGTGAAAGATCTGCTGGAATATATTGCGGACATCAGAACTGAAGTGGGCAAGCAGCTAGAAGTCGCGCCCTACACTCCAGTTTTAAGTGACGGAAACCACTTCGTTTGGTTCAAACGCTGGCAAGATGAGATCACTAACAATGTACATACCGCAATGGCGAACAAGTATAGCCACATGTACGGTTTCGATTCAGGTGTGGTGGAAACCCACGCAGCCATGATTTTGGCTGATATGATCGATCACTAATTTCACTCGGATAAAACAGCCCTCTAACGAGGGCTTTTTATTAACGGTAGATAGACTTTGTGGACTCTCGCACAATTAAATCGATAGGGGGTAACCTAGCATCGTGCCTCTCACCACTGAGCAAGTTGAGAATGGAATGCGCACACACCGCACCGATCTCTTCAATTGGTTGGCGCAATGTCGTCAGGGCCGGAGTGAAATACTGAGAGACAGGTAAGTCATCAAAACCAATCACTGAAACATCATCTGGCACTCGCACTCCGTGGTCAGTTAACGCCTTAATGGCACCATAAGCCGTTTGATCATTAGCAGCAAAAATAGCCGAGAAATGGACTTTCGACTGCAACAGTTCAACCGTCTTTTCATACCCACATTCAGAGCTAAAGTCACCTTGTTTAATGAGTTTAGGCATAGGCTTAATTCCCGCTTCACGAAGCGCTTTTTGGTAGCCAGTGAAACGGGCGGTTGAATCAGGCTGATTAGCGAGCCCTTTTATATGAGCAATGTTCACGTGCCCTAATTGCAATAGGTGCAAGGTGGCAATATAACCACCGAGTACATTGTCCACATTAATGCAACGTACATTATTACTAACAATTTGGTGGCCGACAGCAATGATGGGAATCGATTGAGCATATTTGAGGATTTGATCGCTTTTTAAACTGCCTGTCACTATGATCATTCCATCAACATTGCTTCTAGCAAGATACTCCAGTGCATGTGCTTCCAAGTTTTTCTGCCACTGACCTGTGGCAATCACCAGTGAATACCCTTGGGTCATTAATACCTTCTCCATGTCATTCAGAATTCGACTGGTGTGAGGGCTCTCTGCGTGCTGCACTAATACACCAATAGTCATCGAACGCTTATTGCCTAGATGACTGGTTGGGTAACTAGGTTTGTAGCCAAGGGTTTTAATTGCACGTTCAATATTTTGGCTTTTTTCATCCGATACGTAAGTTGTGCGATTCAAAAAACGAGAGACAGTGCTTGCCGAAACTTCGGCAAGCTTAGCGACATCATAAACAGTGGGTGCTTTCTTTGATTTTCTCATGGCGATGTTTGGCCCTTTAGAAGCACTCCTTCTCCACACGGAGAAGGAGTCTATCGTTTCTTTTTACTGTGTATCCCAACATATATTGGCGATCACAAATTGACACTCACCATTAGTAAATAATGAGAAGGGCGTGTCGAGATGAGTAAAACTTAATCCCTGCTCAGAGAAATGTGAACAAGCAATGTTCACGCGCGTAAAGCTATCATTGATGGTGGAAAAGTAGTGGCTGACGTCCACTTTAACCACGTTATCAATATCCCCCAAACACCCAGGAACAACGGCGCGTTGCAGTGACAAATAAACAGGTTCTGTTGCCGCTCTGAGCACTTTAATCTCAAAACTGACCACACCATGCGCATTATCGTAATGGCTGAAATCTTCCGCTTGCCCTAGCCCCGTTTGCGCATAAACCATTGCTCCCCCCCCCAGAATGTCTACCTCAACGGCATCTTGCTGCTGCTGGTAGTTATACGGCTTAGTTCGGACAGCACCGAGTTTCATCACGTTGTTGCGTGAGACATCCACGCCCATCCAATGTTCAGCATCCGACACTTTAAGTTGATAATCGCCTATCGTCGCCATAATGCCATACAGATGCTCTGCACGTGTTGCTTGCCATTTTGCTTCTTCTGAGTCGATATCTAAATCAAGGTTATCCAAATCTCGAGTTTGTTTTTTTTCAGCGTAATTAAGCCCATAACCGTATTCAAATAAAGGAGCATGTTCCCCAACAGGAGACTGCTCACATTCAGGCACGACATAATTGGGAATATGAGGAGGAATACGGTTCACACAGGTGCTGCGCTTTTTATTGGGCCAGCTGAATGACAAGGTACCAGAGAAGTCGATATTAACTTCACCATTCTCTTTAGCCACTAAAACATCAGTAATGCCACATCCTTCGCTGCCGGGTAAAAATGCCGCAACAAAAGCATCAGACAAGGATATTTCTTCATTGACAAACAGTGGACGACCGCTAAAGAAAATCGATACCACTTTTACGCCGCGCTTATGAAATGCTTTGATTTTTTCGCTGTCTGCTCGGTAGCGACGTTTCAAGGTTGAAAACTCCAAAGATTGCCACGCTTTGATATCACCCATCATTTCAGAATAAGGATCTTCACCAAACACCACAACCGCAATATCACCCGCTTGCCAATCACCTGTTAATTCTGGATCGTAGCAAACATTATCTATGCCCAATTCGGCTTCTAACGCCATTTTCACTGTGGTGGATCCGGGGAAATCGGCTAAGTTATTTTCATCCCCTTGCCAAGTGAGGTTCCACCCGCCCGCTTGCTTTTGCAAATCATTGGCACCGCTGCCCGTTAAAACAACCTTGCACCCACGTTTGAGCGGTAAAATACCCTTGTTATTTTTCAACAGTACCATCGATTGCTGAACGGCTTGGCGAGCGATAGCACGATGTTCAGAGCAACCAATCAAAGACTGCTGACCAGCCAAAGCTCGCGCTGAAGGATGTGGTTTTTTCCATAAACCCGCGCGCATTTTCACCCGTAAAATACGCGTCACAGCATCATCAATTCGGCTCTGGCTCAGTACTCCACTTTTGGCATCGCTCACCGCTTGACGATAGGCTGATTGCCAATGCTCACGAATAGGGATCATTAAAATATCGTTACCCGCATTGATAGCGTAAGTCGCATTACCATCGGTACATTTACTGACTTCAGAATGACCATGCCAATCGGTTACAACTAATCCATCAAAGCCCATTTGATCTTTCAAAACATCAGTGAGTAGATACTTACTGCCATGAATTTTGAGGTTGTAATCACCTGAAATGTGCGGCGCGTGATCGTAGTTCGCTTGGTTATCCCACGAATTAAATGAAGACATCACCACTTGCGCACCGGCATTAAGGCCACTGAAATAGCCCATGGCATGCACGTTACGCAGCAGATCTTCACTGTAAGTATTGCTGCCACGATCAACACCATTCACTGTGCCGCCATCGCCCACCCAATGTTTGACGTTTGAGATCACATGATGCTCACCTTGTAAGTCAATGGCGTCACCTTGCAAACCTGCGACCATTTCGCTGGCATAAACATAAGTCACTTCAGGGTCTTCAGAGTAACCTTCATAACAGCGCCCCCAACGCAAATCACGAGGGGTGGCCACGGTTGGTGCAAAGGTCCAATCAATACCCGTCGCGGCGATTTCCAGCGCGGTAATACGGCCAATTTTGCGAATTAAGGCAGGATTGCGCGCGCACCCCAACCCAATATTGTGCGGAAATACGGTTGCGCCAAAGACGTTATTGTGGCCGTGTACTGCGTCAGTCCCCCACATAAACGGAATATGAAATGGGCGACCTTGATAAGCTTTTTCTGCGGCAAACCAGTATTCATCTGCTTTCGCTACCCATTCACTGGCTGGTGCATGTTTATTGCTGTTTGGCCAAGAGCCACCACCATTGAGTACCGTACCAATCTTATAATCGATGATTTCTTGCGGCGTAATATCGCGGATTTCTGGTTGGATAATCTGGCCAATTTTTTCTTCTAAGGTCATCAACCCGACGATTCTTGCTACTTGCTGTTCAATTTCAGGGTCAGCTTTGATTGCTGATTCTATTTTGGGCCAAACGTCGAAATAAGGGGCTTGCTTTATTATTGTCATCGTCTTGTTCACCATTAAAAACTGGCCAATGAGTTTTCACTCAGCGCATCAAAAATATGAATCGCATCTAGGTCGAGATAGAGTGTAACCTTCGTCACCTCTACCTCTACCTCTGCCGCTTGGGTTTCCACCATCAAAGGCTGGCCTGCAACATGGGTTTTCAACAAAATACTCGCACCGAGCAACTCTTTATCTTTGAGCGTGACGGCAATTGGCAAGACGCGTTCATGGTTAACTTGTTCTGCGCGTAAGTGAATATCGGTGGGGCGAATACCGACATGCAATGCGAGGTTTTTAGACGCATGCGCTTTAAATCGCTCGGGAAGCGGGATAAAGATGTCACCCAGTTGGATAAGCCATTCGCCATCTTGCTGGATAAGTTGTGCATCAAGCATGTTCATCGAAGGGTTACCAATAAACTGCGCCACAAATTTGTTCGCCGGGCGTTGAAACACCTCTGTTGGCGTACCGACTTGCGCAACATAGCCATCTTTGAGGATCACAATGCGATCAGCGAGCGTCATGGCCTCAATTTGATCATGCGTAACATAAATAGTGGTGGTTTTAAGCTGACGATGTAACTGCTTGATCTCTTCGCGCATCACACCACGAAGTTTGGCATCTAAGTTAGAAAGTGGCTCATCAAACAAGAACACTTTTGGCGTACGCACCATGGCACGCCCCATCGCCACGCGTTGGCGTTGACCGCCAGATAACTCTTTAGGCTTACGATCAAGGAGCGGATCAAGCTCTAACATTTTTGCCGCTTTACGCACTTCCTTATCGATTTCAGTTTTTGGCATGCCTTTTAACTTCAATGCGAACGCGATGTTTTCATACACGCTCATATGTGGGTAAAGCGCATAACTTTGGAACACCATCGCTAAGTCTCTATCTTTGGCATCTACGTTATTCATCCACTTGTCACCAACGTAAATATCACCGGCAGTAATCGACTCCAGCCCCGCCAACATGCGTAATGTGGTTGATTTTCCGCAACCCGATGGGCCAAGAAATACCACAAACTCACCATCATTCACCGTGAAATCAAAATGCCTAACAACATCCACATGACCAAACGACTTCTTAATATTCTTAAATTCAACTTTTGCCATAATTTTTCTCCTTCACACTGCGCCTTCTTTCAACAAAACCACGCCAGCATGAGTAACTAAAATGAGGGATTGAAGGCTAATCAGCCTTTTACTGCACCGGATGTTAAGCCGCTTATCATCTGTTTGGACGCAAAGAGATAGATAGTCACCAGCGGCAATATAGAAATGGTGGTGCCAAGCATCACCGCACCCCAAGGCGTATTTGGAATGCCTTGCACGCTACGTAACGCCTGAGTAATGACGTAGTTTTCTGGCGATGTGAGCACCACTAACGGATTCATAAAGCTGTTCCAGAAAAAGACAAACTGTACAATCGCCAGTGTTGCCAACGCTGGTTTCATCAACGGCAAAACAACGCTCCAGTAAGTACGAAACTCTCCCGCGCCATCGAGTTTGGCCGCTTCTAATAACTCTTTAGGAATAGAGGCCATCACGTGTTGGCGCATTAGAAAAATCCCGAACGGAGTAGTGGTAAACGGCAGCCAAACTGCCATGTGGTTATCCATCAAACCCAGAAATTTCACGATCATAAAATAGGGGATCAAGCTCAAGACGGGTGGGATCATCATGGAAGCCACCAACATGCCAAATAGCGCGTTCTTACCTTTGAACTGAAACACAGCAAACGCGTAACCGCCCATACTGCAAAACAACAGTGAGATAGTGGTGCCTAAAAAGGCAATGTAGATAGAGTTAAACATCGCCTGCCAAAACGGCATAATCTGCAACAGCTTTGCATAGTTAATGGCCAAACTATCTCCAATGGCAAAGCTGATGCCTGAACCGAAGATTTCCGTACGATCGCGCGTTGATAGCAGCGCCGACCACAAAAATGGGAAAACTGTGATCAACGCCGAGACAATCAATACAACCGCCAGTAGCGCCATCATTACTTTAGTGATGAGTTCAATGCTGCGATCACTGAGTTTTAAAGCGTGGATTGACATGCTATTACTCCCCTAACCCTTTTTTACCAAACAAGAAAAACTGAATCGCAGTACAAGTTGCAATCAGCGCAAACAGCAGCCAAGAAATAGCGGATGCCGTGCCCATCTCTAGCCACTCCCAACCCACTTTGTAGAGATACATTGAGATGGTTAAGCCTGCTTGGCCTACGCCTCCGGTGCCGCGCGTTAATACAAACGGTTCTTCAAACAGTTGTAAGTTGCCAATGATGGTCATGGTGACGGCAAAGAAAACGAAAGGGCGAATCATCGGCAGTGAGATATTCCAAAAACGGCGAAAAGCGTTAGCGCCATCCATCCGCGCGGCTTCTAAAATTTCTTTGGGAATGGTCATTAAACCTGTGGTGTACAACACGATGTTAAAACCGGTGTATTTCCAAAAAACCATGATGGCAATCGAGGGTTTGATCATGTTGGCATCATCTAACCAACGGATAGGTTGATAGTCATTAAGCCAAGAAAATGCCCAGCCAAAGACACTGCTATCAGCTAAAACCGTTAAGCTTTGGTTGATGATGCCCGAATTGGGTGAATACATATTGAAGAAGATGAGCGACGCCGCCACCGTTGAGGTAATGAATGGCAAAAAATAAGCGGATGTCAGCCAATGACGCAGCCGATCGCCCAATGAAACCAAAATATAGGCCACTGGAATAGCCACTAAATGTTGAGCGACGCCCGAGGTTATCGCCAACCACAATGTATTGCTTAATGAACGCCACAACCAAGGGTCGGTCAATGCAACTTGGTAGTTATCAAATCCCACATAATTCATGGCGGCAACCCCTTCGACTGGGTTCCACGCATGAAAAGAGAGATAGACAGAAAACAGGAGAGGAAAAACTCCAAAAACAGAAAAAATAATCAAAAACGGCAATAGAAACCCGTACGGTGTAAGCGCTTTCAAACTCAGGTGAGAAAAAAAACGTCGACCCGATGGCGCTTGCACAGCGTTGCTCGTAACGTGATTCATAATAACGACCTCTTAGGCATAACATCATGCCTTCTATAACTTACGCTTAGTGAACCACCAGCACCGCTGGCGGTTCTTTTTAATGATGAAAGTGCTATTGCATATTGCGGGTACGACGCTGAATTAAACGTTCTGCATCTTTCAGTGCGGCTTTGATGTCTTTGCCTTCATCCAACACTTCCATCAGTGCATTTTCTAAGATGATAGAACGAGCCACATGGTCGCCTTTCGCAGGCGCGACTGGTTTGATGTTTTTTGCCACATTCGCAAACAACAACCGCGCTTTTTGGCCACCTAGAAATTCAATTTCTTCCTTGAACATTGGGTCATCGTAAGTCGTGACATTAGAGGGGAACGCGGCAATCGTTTCGAACGCTTTAAGCTGCACATCACGGTTGGTTGTCATGTACTCAATCAGCTTCCACGCGTCATCTTGATGTTTTGATTGAGTAGGGATTGAGAGAAATGAACCGCCCCAACTGCCGTAAATACCATCAGGAAGGTTTGATACGGCCCATTTGCCGGCTGTATCTGGCGCAATCCAGTTTTTCAGATGTCCGAGTAACCACGCACCAGAAAGCTGAGTGGCAAAAGTACCGTTACGGAAACCTTCATACCATTCGTTAGACCATGCCAAAATTCGGCCATCTAGCCCTTTTTCACGAATCGTTTTTGCCACTTCAAATGCATGTACAAAACGTTCGGAAGTGACGACTGAATTTCCCTTACTATCAAAATACAATCCTTCGCCGTCAGGAACCGTGGTAAAAATGATCGCTTGTGCTACATCAGCGGCGGATGCAATCAGCTGTACGTTTTGTTTCTTCAATATTTCACCGGCTTTGATGTAGGAGTCCCAATCTTTTATCGCTTGATTGATGTCAATCCCCGCCTTTTCAAACACATCGGTTCGGTAGTACATCACGCCTGGGCCAAGGTCGACAGGAATGCCGTACATATGGCCATCACCACCCTTACCTTGTGCCCAAGCATAAGGTGCGAAACGGTCTTGGAATTTGTCCGCGCCATATTTTTCCGACAAATTGACTAAGCCACCGGAGGCAACAAAGGGACCAATTTTCTCTACATCAACCACAATCACATCCCCCGCTCCGGATCCTGTGGCGAGGTTCGTCGTCAGCTTGGTGTGGTGGTCGCCGTGGTTATTCATTAAATAGTCAACCTTGATACCACTCTTTTGTTCAAAGTCCGGCAATAAGACTTTCAAACTGCTATCAAAGTCGGGGAAACCGTCTAAACGGATGGTGTGGTCGGCAGCATATGTAAGCGAAGAAAATCCTAAAGCCACGGCGCTTGATAGCACTAAGGTCTTAAATTTCATGATTCATCCTTAATATCTTTATTGTTAGGTTTATAGGGTGTTGAGTAAATTTTTGACGGAGTCTCGTATCACCAACGAAGGGGATAATTTGAAGTTCACGTCGCGTTTGTTTTTGTGCAGCTTTTGAATAACGAGCTGAACCGCTTCTAAGCTCATCTGTTCAAGAGGGAAATTCACGGTCGTTAACGCTGGGGTGAGGTAACGCGCGAATAAAATGTCGTCAAATCCAACCAAGGATATGTGTTGTGGTATTTGCAACCCGACACGGCGCAACTCTTCAAATGCACCAAATGCCATATGATCGTTTGAAGCAAATACAGCGCTAAATTCACAGTGACGCATCAGTAATTTGCGCATCGCTTTGACGCCGGATTCTTCGGTAAAACCAGCTTCAGACACGAGCGCTTCTTCATAGTCAAGCCCAGCCTCTTCCAACGCTTTTCGGTAGCCTTGCAAACGGCCTCGCGCATCAGATTTATCCAATGGCCCAGTAATGCAAGCAATTCGTTGATGACCCTGACTGAGTAAATACTGTGTCGCCAAAAAGCCACCTATCTCGTTATCAATGTCAATACAACTGCTGGCCATTTCAGGAATAAAACGGTTCACTAGCACCAAATGAACCCCTTGTTGATCCAATTCAATCAAGTAGTCATCGGTTAGATGTTGAGTATGGAGAATTAATGCATCGACTCGGCGACCTAGCAGAAATTGCACCGACTCTTTTTGTCCTTGCTCTGTGTTCGAGCCTGCCGTCACGACGACGTGGTAGCCAAACTTACGCAATTGCTCTTCAATGTTGTGCAAAATGCTTGAATAAAAAGGGCCCCCTAATTCCGGCACTATGATGCCGATGCTCCCCGTACGGCTTGAGGCCAGTGCTTGAGCAATAGAATTGGGGCGGTAACCAAGATCTTTAATCGCCTTTTCGACTCTGAGTTTTTTATCGTGGCTAACACGGCTAGTTCCATTAATCACCCGCGACACCGTCGCTTGCGATACACCTGCATGATCAGACACATCTTTAATTGTCGCCACTCTCGCCTCACAACATTACTGACAAAACCAACAAGAAACCGCTTTCATGAGCTAGTATTCAAGATATCCCCTCGCTTTAGCGTGAGAGAAATCACATCGAACTAGGCACACAAATGACTATTATCTAAACATTGAAAGCCACAGCAGTTTCCCAGGCAGCCATGAAACTGTTTCATGGCAATCGGAAGAGAGAAAAAGATGATGGCCGATTACCGTAAATAAAAAAGGGCCACTAATGTGACCCGAAAGCGTAAGTGTATCGCTGGAGGTTAAAAACCACGGCAGGCATCGAGCGAGCCGTGAAAAAAGAATGGACAGTTAATGATCAAATATGGGGTTACCACCACGCTTCCCACATCGCGCCAATCGTTACCGTATCTGGGTTACTTGCGGCTTTAAATAGGCCGTCTTTGTCGATCACAGTTTCGTTATCGGCATCACCCAAAGTGGCATAGAAACGGAGCATTGGTCGAGCGCCTGCACCTTTACCAAACGAAATGTTCTGCGATAGTGTCACTTTCCAAGAAGAGTTGGTGGCGTCGATGTTGTCAAAATCTACAACATCATAGCCAGCTTCTAACCACGTTGAGTTGGTCTCATCCCAAAAATACATCGGGCGAACCAACACGTTGTAGTTAGTACGGTCATACTGTTTATATGCGCCATCTTCGTAGGCTTGATAAGCCGCTAGGTATTCGATCGCCGTATTGTCTCCCAGCGCCTTACTCCCATCAAAGCTCACCAACAACGCTGATTGATTCTCCGTTTTCCAAAAAACACTGTCTTTGGCGTTATCAGCATAACGCACCACCAAACGGTCATCCCCAAACTTCAATTCACCCGCCACTTGAAACGCGTTGAGTTTTTTGGCCGTTGGATCCGAATTGTCATCAAAGCCGTAGTTAGCATAAATGCTGAGATTGGTTGTATCAGAAAATTGAATGCCGTGGATTTTGGTGGTCAATGCGTAATTACCATCTGGATGATCGCTAGGAGAAGCCCCCGTTGCACTGACGACACTGGCGTCGAATTTAATGCCTCCTAGATTAAGGTTGTAGAAACCACCACCTTGCCCATCATGCGTCATCCAAAAATAGTCGTTCAAATTCGTTGAAATACGTTGGTGAAAGTCTCGACCAGCCCATACATAAAGTTCAGGTTGGCTTTCAAAAATGTTGGTTCCGCCAGCGTAAGCTTTAGGCACACCCACCTCATCACCCCAATGGTTGAACATCACCACCACATCCCAAATAGCACCGCTGTCACTGACGAATCCTTTACCAAATTGGAACTCACCACCGTTACCTTCGTTACCTAAACGGCCTGTTGAGTTACCGTTTAAACGGCCATTGGTTTCAACCAGTTTGACATCGCCATTTTGGTAGGCTGCGCCATAACGAGCATAACCAGAAAATACGATACCCGCGGGAACTTTCATATCCGGCGTCAGCACCAGCGGTTGTTGTTCTTTATCCAACACCTCAGGATTTGGCATTGGATCGTTGGCAAAAGAAGGAGCAGAAGAGAGTACGGCAGCCACAGCTAGGGATAGAGGTAGAAGCTTATAATTTTTCATGTTAAGTCCTATTAATCACTTGGTTTGTTTTTGTTCTGTGGTCAGTTTAAAAAATGAAACAAGTGAAAATTAGGTGTCGCTTCACAGCGCGCTCGACTGCTTTTGGCGATGAAACTGAGGAAGAGCGTTATTGTTATTTTTTATTAACACCATCAATACATTAAACGCAAATTGATTCACAAAACAGAAATGAAATCGGTTTCATTTCATAGAAATAGGACGAGTTCATCACGAGATTAACGCTCAAGTATTCACCAAATGGTTAGGTTTTTATGAAATATTTCACAAATATGATGATTTTCATGTCATTGCACAGAGCAACTAGACTGGGGATGGACGTCGCTCTCTTCATGTATAGCTGTTAACATACTCAACGCACATAACGTACAAACCATACTGAGCTTGTTTTTCACCGCAGAGGCCACATATTAAAACCTCTACCCATATAGTTGAGCCGAGCAATGTCAAACACCACCCCGTTATCTCCACCTTCACTCACACGCCAACTCTTGCAAATGACTTGGCCGATGATGTTTGGTGTGCTGTCCCTTATGAGCTTCCAACTGGTTGATAGTGCGTTTATCGGCCAACTTGGCGTGTTACCCCTTGCCGCGCAAGGGTTTACATTACCCATTCAGATGATCATCATCGGCCTTCAGGTTGGGCTTGGCATCGCGACCACAGCGGTGATTGCTCGCGCATTGGGTGCGAACCAAATTCGCTACGCGAAGCAGCTTGGTGGGTTAGTCGTCGCTATTGGCAGCATTGGGGTTGCTCTGTTTTCAGTGATTATCTATTTACTGCGTCATCCCATCTTAGCGCTACTCAGCGCTCCTGAATCGGTGTATCAGATCGTCGACAGCTACTGGATTTATTGGTTAATCAGTGCTTGGGTGGGCGCGGTGCTGTACTTTTTATACAGTCTGTGTCGAGCCAATGGTAATACTATGTTGCCGGGTACTATGATGATGGTCACCAGCATTTTAAACCTGATTTTAGACCCTATTTTTATCTTCACTTTTGATTTGGGTATTGAAGGCGCAGCGCTGGCGACCATTCTAGCCTTTGGGATTGGCGTGTTCGTGGTTGCGCCCAAGGTGTCGAAAAGACACTGGATGCTGTTTGATTGGTCAGATTTGGATGTAGGGAAAAGTATTCGCTCTATCAGCCATATCATGGGGCCGGCCATGATAAGCCAGCTTCTTCCACCGCTTTCTTCGATGCTGGCAACCAAACTATTGGCCAGTTTCGGCACCGCAGCTGTCGCGGCCTGGGCGTTAGGATCTCGTTTTGAGTTTTTTGCGATGGTCGCAATATTGGCATTAACTATGTCGATGCCACCGATGGTGGGTCGTTTGCTTGGCGCAGGCCAATTGCAAGACATTCGAAAATTGGTTCGTGTTGCGTGCCAATTTATTCTTGGGTTTCAGCTCATCATCGCCGTGGTGACCTATCTATTATCCGGCCACCTTGCAGTGCTGATGACCAGCGAACAAAGTGTCGAATCCATTTTGCACTGGCACTTAATGATCGTGCCAATCAGTTTAGGGCCGCTTGGTATCTGCATGTTAATGGTCTCGGTTTCTAATGCGTTAGCAAAATCATACACCGCCTTAACCATTTCCGCGCTGCGCCTGTTTGTGTTCTTCTTGCCCTGTTTATGGGTTGGCGCTCAAATAGCGGCACTGCATGGCCTGTTTATCGGGGCGTTGGTCGGTAACATCCTCGCAGGCCTTGCCGCGTGGGCGATGTACCAACGTGCACTTCGGCAAGTTGAGCAGCAGAAAAACCATTGAGTTTAGGTAACACAGAGCCAAAACGAGCAATCTAGTCTCAAAAATATGAATCTGGTCTATAGTTAACACACGTTAAGTTGATGAATATTTTCGATAACTATGGACAACAAACCGGTTTTCGTAATTGCGGCGGAAGTGGCAGCAGAGCTAAACCAAAGCGTACTCATTGCAAAAAAATTACTGCTTGTCGCCAGCAATGCCAGAGCTCTGGCTCTGCGTGCGGGCGAAAGTGCCGCAGGTTTTCGGCCAATTACTGATTCGATTGACGATTTAGTCCGCGTCACGCTAGAGGCGTCGCACACCATCAACTTAAAAGCGCAGCGTATCAGCCAACTCGCAACCGCAAGGACTCGTGCACGCGCTGCGCTTGAACGTTTTGAAAATGTGTATATACAAGCGCATAACGCTCGGCATTTACACAGTTTGGATGTCGTACATCATCAGAACCAAGAGGAATATAGCAAACTCAGTCACAGTTTCTACTCTGAAGCTCAAAACCTACACGAGTTATTGCAAACCTTGTATGACAACCTGCGCATTGCACAAATCATCTCGATCATGCTGAGCGTGGAAGCCTCTCAAGCAGATGAGCGATATCAAGCCCAACTGCAAAGCATTGCGAATAACGTCGCTGAACTGGCAAAAGAAATTCAAGCTCACGTCATGCTATCGCTCAAAACATTCTCTCTCTTTTCTCAGGTGAACTATGCAATCAAAAATACTATTTGAACGCGGCCATCATCGCTGGGTGATGTTTGCTCGCGATCCAAACAAACCAGAAAAAATCATTGATACCAACCAATATATGATAGTCAATCGTGATCAAGCGATATTGCTAGACCCCGGTGGCATTGAACTGTTTTCGGCGATGCTCGGTTGCGTCGTGAAAGAAGTGCCGATTGAACATATCAAGCATCTTTTTGCCTCTCACCAAGATCCAGACATCATCTCTTCCCTCGGTTTATGGGATAAAGCGCTGCCCAGTGCAACATTACATTCACCTTGGTTGTGGGAAGGGTTTATCCGCCATTTTGGTATGGAGTCAATTCAATTCTCCCCCATCAAAGATGAAGGTGGAAAAGTGTCCTTATCAGGTCACGACCTGCACTTTATCCCAGCACATTACATGCACTCTTCTGGTAACTTTTCGGTTTACGACCCTGATGCAAAAATATTGATGTCTGGCGATATTGGTGCCGCGCTCGACAGCCCTAACGCCTCTTTTTTTGTAGAAGATTTTCAAAGCCATATTCCAAAAATGACTTATTTTCATCAACGTTGGATGCCATCTAACCGCGCCAAAAGTGATTGGATTGAGCGAGTCAGCCAGCTAGATATTGAGATGATGTGTCCGCAACATGGCGCTATTTTTCGGGGCGATGATGTTCAACGATTTTTGGAATGGCTAGATAAGCTGGAAGTTGGCGTAGCGATAAAAAAATAGCGATGTTAAGGCTCTCGATGAGAGCCTTATAAAAAGAACAAATTAAGCTTACGTAATGGGTTCACGCTCGACCGTATCGGGCTGATGCTCTGCGACCCAGTAAAGCCAAATCATCACTAGGCACAGCACAAAGCAAAGGCCAAACAGCCAGTTTGAATTGAGGTATCCAATCACCGCCCCCCCAACCAGTGGTGCAATCGCAAAACCTAACGAATAAAGCGCGGCGGCACCAAAGTAAGAACCACGCAAATGGGCGGGAGCCATGCGGTCTATTTGTACGTTTAAGGTTGGAAAAGCAATGACTTCTCCCATACTCAAAACAAAGCAAGCGAGCGCCCAACCAATCGGTAAATCTGCAGGGGTAAACAGAAAGCCGAGTTGCGCAAGCCCCATCAATAACATGCCGATCCGAGTTCGTACAAACAGCGGGACGTTTTCCAACCACTTCAGCATTGGGAACTGGAAGATGATAATGGTCATGGTATTTACCAGCACTAACCCTGCGACAATTTGCGCTGCATCGGCGGCACTGGTGCGTACAATCACTTGTGGAATAGACGATTCTACCTGCCCATAGATGAACATCATGATGAAGTTCGCCACCATCAACTTCACAAAAATATTATCTTTACTGATCACTCTTAGCGTCGAAGAAAAATTAGGCAAACCAGAGCGATCGGGTTTGGTGTAGCGCCCTTTACGTTCAATACCGAGCAGCAGCCAAAAGCCAAACAATAAATACGTGCCGCCGGTAAAGAAAAAGAGAGTTTGTGGGTGAGAAAGCCCAAATGTAATCCCAAGCAGTGGCCCAATGGCACCACCTAGATTGAGTAGGAAATAGCGGATGTTGAGCGCCAGCTCGCGATCTTTCAAATTCGGCAAGTTATCACCGATCACCGCTTTGCCCGGCGCTTCAATCATTGGTCGCATTAAACCGGTAAGGACAATAAGCACGTAAAACTGCCAGATTTGATCAGCCACACCAATGCCACTGTAGGCAAATGCAGCCATCACACTGCCAAGAACCATCACCCACTTGCGACCAAATTTGTCGGAAAGATACCCTGAATACAGCCCAGTAATTGCTCCTACAACAGCAGAGGTCGCCAGCATTCCACCCACTTCAATCGGCGATGCACCATAATCTTGGTAAAGGAACACGATCAAAAATGGCCATGCCATGAAAAAACTGGTACGAGCAATCAATGTTCCGGTTAATACCGTCCACACTGAAAAATTAAACCTCTTTACCCTTTCTAAACGAAATAAGCTTTCCTCTTTCGCCATAAAAACACTCCTTACTTTCAGCCACTTGACCATGCGTTCACACGATGAACATCACATTTCTAGTTCTTATTGGGTCAATATATGAAGATAATGTTAATAAAGATAGTGTTTTTTATACGAGGGGGATCGAATCATAAAAACAAGCAGCTAACCCAAAAAAACCTAGTTATTTCGGATGGTTAGATATTCTTTGATTCATAAAAAAACCGCATAACCTTTCGAGTTATGCGGTTGAGACTAGGAAATAATAGTCGATTTATAGTTTGAAGAAGGCGAGCTGCGCTTTTTGCTTCTCGGCCAATTGTGACAGTTCGGCACTGGCACTGGCGCTCTGGCTGATACCCGTTACGTTTTGATTTACAAGCTCAGACATATTAACCACGTTACGGTTAATATCTTGCGTGACTTGCGACTGCTCTTCTGCCGCAGTCGCCACTTGGGTATTTGAATCATTGATGTCTGAAACCGATTCCGTGATCCCAACAAGTGCATCATTTGCTCGTTGCGTTAACTCACCGTTACGCGCAAGCATCTCAATGCTGGTTTGCATACTATCGTTTGCAAGAATCGATTGGCTTTGCAGCTCTTCAATGATAACTCGAATCTCTTTAGTTGAACTCTCAGTACGTGCAGCAAGCATGCGAACTTCATCAGCCACGACCGCAAAACCACGACCAGTCTCACCTGCACGTGCCGCTTCAATAGCCGCATTCAGTGCCAATAAGTTGGTTTGCTCAGAGACACCTCGGATCACTTCAACGACATCGTTGATCTGCTCTGATTGCTCTTTTAGACGCAGAACTACGCTCGCAGCATGATTCAGCGCTTCTGACATTTGTAAGCTCGCTTGGGCGCTCTCTTTAAAAATAGCTAAGCCTGATTTAGCAAGTTCATCCGCTTCGCGAGCGGTTGAATCAGCGACCGTTGCGTTATCACTCACGTTGTTTGCTGTGCTCGCAAGTTCATTCACCGCCGACGCAACTTGTTCAATTTCACTCAACTCTTGTTGTGCATTTGACTCTGCTTGCGTCATCACCGCAGCCAGCTCGGTTGAAGCTGACGCCACTTCTTCACTAATACGGTTTAAATGATCTACCGTAGCATGTAACTGAGAGGTAGTCGTATTGACATCTTTACCCAACTTTGAGATTTCATTCTCGCCATCCGCATCAGCGCGAATGGTTAAGTTCCCCTGCGCTAATTCACGCATTACAGCTTGCAGCTTCTGAATCGGGGCCACAATCATATTTGAAAGGATCCAAGCCATCGCAAGAGAGAGCGAAAGTACAGACAGAACAGTGACCATAGCCGTGTTCATAACGCGAATGTTGTCTTTGTCGCTTTGAGCCAATGACTGCGTCGCTTGTTGGTTCACTTGCTGCGAAAGATCATTTATCGCATTGACCATTTGCTCACCACTTTGACGAAATTGCGCAATAAATGCTGTGTATTCAGCTTCAGAGGTCATCCCTTGATCGCGACGGTTAAAAAATTCCACCATTTTCGTCGACATATCAACGTAATGTTCGATGCTTTTATGAACTACCTCAACATCGCTCCGATAAAGCTCATCTTGTCGCATTTTGCTCAAATTGCGCTCTACTTCTTCCAGGCCATTTTTTAACTCAGCTAAGAATGTGGCGCGACGAGCGGGATCATAAATAGCGTATACCGCACTAATACGCAGCGGATAAACAGTATCGTCCACACTGGCAAGAGCATCTTTATATTCAACGAGCCGATCAGTACTGTTCGACACTTTGATTTGTTCATTTTGGAGATTACTTTTGGTTATCCACAGTGCAATAAGTAAAGCGAAAGTGGTTAACAAAACGGGTAATAAAACTTGTACGCGAATTGACAAATTTTCCAGTGAAAAATGCATTTAAAAGCCTCGATTAAAATAACATTCGCATCCATGCCTTGGGACTAATCCCACGGACTAAACAAGAGCAAACAATAGACAAAATTCACATTTTTGTCCATGAAATAATATAATGCAATTCATATAGTTATGAGCATATGGTCGTCAAAACAATGACTAGATACCAATAAGACAATATAAGTTAAATTATGATGATTTATGAAGAAAAATGACCACTTTCTAGGTGGTCATTGAGGTGGTTAGTACTGAAGAATTTATTCTTCGATAAGGCTATTTTCTAAGCGCATTCAGTTTGGCTTGTGCTAAACCGAAGATGGTATCAACCGGGTAGCTGCCATCTTCTGTTGCTTCGCCTGCGGGTTTGCCAGTAAAGAGCTCAACCGCTTCAGTGACATGTTCAATAGCCCAGATATTGAACTCCCCTTTCTCGACCGCTTTAACAACGTCAGCGCGTAACATCAGATTGTGCATGTTTGAACGAGGAATGATGACACCTTGCTGGCTGGTGCGCCCTTTGATTGCACACACATCAAAGAAACCTTCAATTTTCTCATTCACACCGCCAATCGGCTGCGACTCACCAAATTGGTTCATCGAACCTGTGATCGCAATATCTTGGCGATTAGGCCGTTTAGAAAACGCAGACACAATCGCACAGAATTCGGCCATGCTGGCACTATCACCATCCACACCACCGTATGATTGCTCAAATGTGATGGTCGTGGTGAGTGGTACGCGCGCCGTACGGCCAAATACCGAAGAGAGATACGCGGATAAAATCATCACACCTTTAGAGTGGATGCTGCCACCCAGATCGACACTGCGCTCGATATCGATAATGTCACCATCGCCATAGGAAGTGGTGGCGGTAATACGGTTTGGCGCACCAAACATATGATCGCTGGTGCTCAATACCGACAGCGCATTCACCTGCCCGACCGCCATGCCTTGCGTTTGGATTAGCGTTGTACCGTTAACATACGACTCCATCA
The DNA here is from genome assembly GCF_001989995.2 of Vibrio anguillarum. Taxonomy (GTDB): domain Bacteria; phylum Pseudomonadota; class Gammaproteobacteria; order Enterobacterales; family Vibrionaceae; genus Vibrio; species Vibrio anguillarum. The sequence continues at coordinate 17,404 of NZ_JAHGUP010000041.1, read as the reverse complement.
CACTGTCTTGCAGGCGGCTCACTCGCATCTCTTGGTTGCTGAGCGCCTCTTCGACATGATTCTGGCGGATCATGTTTGAATTCGCCTGCTTCGCCACATAGTTAGATTCGCGTAACAAATTGGCAATATGCGCCGAATGAAGTGACAGTTTGCCTTGATCGCCCGTTGTACGTGAACTGTGTTCAATGATGCGTGCAATCGCTTTACGGTCGCAATGCAGCATATTGTTGTCGTGCACTATGCTCGAAATAAAACGCGCGTAATGTAGCTCGGTATCGGGCGTACGTTTCATCTCATCTTCAAAATCGGCCGTTACTCGGAACAATTCGCTAAATTCAGGATCGTAATGAGTCAGCAGCTGATAAGTGTGGTAATCACCAAATAGGATGATTTTCACATTTAGCGGGATAGGCTCTGGATCAAGTGAAACCGTCCCTGTTAGCGTGACCTCTTTTTCCAAAGAGGTAAAACTCATTTGGCGTGAACGCAGCGCGCGCTTTAAACCGTCCCAAACATAGGGCTGTTCAAGCACTTTCACCGCATCCATCAACAGCACACCACCATTGGCTTTATGTAAACTACCCGCTCGAATCAACGAAAAATCGGTAAATACTGTGCCTTTAAAAGTCGCCGTTTCGATATAACCAAATAGAGAGTGGTAGTTCGGGTTCTCTTCTACCACGATCGGTAGCTTGTCTGAAGGCTGGCTGACCAGCACATTGACTTTGTAGCGACGCGGCAGACGCTTATCTAAAGAAGCTGTCGCGACTTCGCCTTGCTCACTGTCTTCATCTAAGAAAATGTCTGCATTATCGACGATGTCTTTTTGTAACTCCGTGAGATACGTTTTGATGTCTGGGTAGCCAGAATAATCTTGCTTAAGCTGCTTAATAAAGTGGGTAATAACGCCAAGCGTGACTTCATCATTGAGCTTTTTGATCTTCTCACTGTAGGAGTCTTCCCATTCGGTCAGTTGACGTACCATATTGCGTAGGCTGATTTCTAGCTCATCAATGGTATGGCTAAAGTGCTCTTGCTCTTTTTTAGACAAGGCGTCAAAGGACTCTTCGGTGTGCATCTCTTCACCGTTCATCGCAACAAATTGATAGTCGCCTTGAGTGGTGATGGTTAAGCTAATGCCTTTATCTTTGGCTTCTTTACTGATGCTATCCAATTCACTTTGCTGTTTTTGTGCCATCTGATTTTTCAGTTTATCGGCACGAGCAAAGTAAATCTCGTTATCAAAAGCTAACGGGATCGCATTGACCAACTTATTCATTAACTTTTCAATGTCTTGCTTGAGTTTAACCCCAATACCCGAAGGTAACTTCAGCACTTTTGGGGTTCGAATATCGCTGAAATTGGCCACATAACACCAATCAAACAACGCATCGACATCATGCTGATGGCGGTTTAAATAGCGCAAAATCATCGTACGTTTGCCCAACCCATTACGGCCAATAGCGTAGATGTTGTAACCCTTCTCTTTGATCGACATTGCAAATTCGACCGCTTTTTGCGCCCGTTCTTGCCCCACAATCTCATCAACTGGGTCTAACTCCTTAGTTGATTTACAAGGGAGTTTTTCTAACTGGGCAACGTGGTAGAGCTGCTCTGCATTCAATCGTTGAATCGCCATCACTCCGCTCCTTAGCTTTTGGATTCTTGTTGTAGTTTGACCTAAGTGTAGAAGCAATTCATTTATATTTTAGCGAGTTACACCTTATTCGCGTTTAACCGAACAAATAATAAACAATCACCACACTTAAAATCGCAAATAACAATTATTTGCATTTGATAATAAATTGCATTTAAATAAGTGAACGCCGTCATTCTGGAGAATTGAGTATGGACTTACAACAGTGCTGGACAAGCTATCTCAAGGCTGAACAACTATTAGCGCAGGGGCATTGGCCACAAGCACACTGTTTGTTTGAAGATGTACTGCATCATATGCCAAGTCATATTCAATCAGCGCTAAACTGCGAACATACAAAACCTTGCCAGTTGGTGTGCTTGATCTCTGGGCTATGTGATGCTGCCGTTTCTCAATCTGAAATTTTCAACCACTTGGGCCAGCATAAACAAGCCTTTGATGTCTTAAATCAATCTTATGCTCTGCTGCAGTTTACTGCGATTGAGCCCAATGCCTTGGTTAACCGCCTTGCCAACGTACTCACCAAACAAAGCGATGACTTGCTCAAACATATGAGTGCTTTTTGTTCAGCTCAGCGCAGTGCGACTTGGATGTTGGAGTTCGAACACGTACAAAAAGCGCACCACTATTTCAACCAACTCAAACGTTATAACCAAGTACAGGCTCAAGTTCCGTCGTCAAACTGTCATTGTTCAACTGAATAATCACCATAGAGTTACCATTCCGGATAAGACTGACCACCTAGCATCATTCACAGCCGCTATAAGTAACGTGCTGTAGTCAGGGGATGAGACTTAGGCAGAACCTAACCTCTCACCCTGAAAATGTGTCGAGATGGCATGAGAATTTAATCGATTGCGTTATCAATAGTTGATGTATGTCAAATTGTCGTAGACAATACGCACCCGAGTCTAGGGGCGATCCCTGGACTGCGTTCTGCACTTTTGGAGGAGCGCATTGGTTTTAACTATCGACATTATAGTTAGAGCCTATTTTCTATTTTTGCATGACGCTGCTACCGTTGGCGCATGCTAAATACCTCGTTTTTAAGGGAAAGATGATGGTAATACCTGAAAACAGCAGTATTGTGATTTTTGGTGCTTCAGGCGACTTAACCTATCGCAAGCTTATACCTGCTCTGTATCACTTGTTCGCCAGTGATCAACTGCCGAAATCCTTTGCTATTCTGGGTGTCAGCCGAACCCAATACAGCGATGAGTCATACCGTGAAAAATTAAAGCGCTCTCTTCAGGAAATGGAAAAGACCGTCCCAGATATTCTCGACGCCTTTTGCGAGCACTTGCATTATCAAGCGATCAATACTTCAGATGTTGCAGAATACGCGCAGCTCGCCACGCGTCTTGACTCTTTGGCTGATCAATACCAATTCACGCAACGCAACACTCTGTTCTATCTCGCGACGCCGCCGAGCCTTTATGGCGTCATCCCGGCCAATCTCGCAGCGCATGGATTAAATAGCGAAGCGCAAGGTTGGAAGCGTTTGATCATCGAAAAACCGTTTGGTTATGACCTCGCATCGGCTCAAAGCCTTGATATCGAAATTCATCGCCATTTCCAAGAACACCAGATCTACCGTATCGACCATTATTTAGGCAAAGAGACGGTACAAAACCTGTTGGTTTTCCGTTTTGCTAACGGGATGTTCGAACCTTTGTGGAACCGCAATTTCATTGACTATGTCGAAATTACAGGCGCAGAATTTTTGGGCGTCGAAGAACGCGGTGGCTATTACGACGGTTCTGGTGCGGTGCGTGATATGTTCCAAAACCATTTACTGCAAGTGTTAGCTATGGTTAGCATGGAACCACCAGCCGCCATTAATGCCGATTCAATTCGTAACGAAGTCAATAAAGTGCTGCAAAGCCTGCAACCGCTTTCTGATGATGACCTACGCCACAACCTCGTACTGGGGCAATATACGGAATCGGAAGTTCGTGGCCAGTTTTTACCCAGTTACCGTGATGAACATGGTGTGGCAGCAGATTCGCGCACTGAAACTTATGTCGGTTTGAAAATGTTTATTAATAACTGGCGCTGGAATGGTGTGCCATTTTATGTGCGTTCAGGTAAACGTTTACCAACGCGCGTCACCGAAGTGGTCATTCACTTTAAGCGTACGCCACACCCTGTTTTTGGGCAAAATGCCCCTGAAAACAAGCTCATCATCCGCATTCAGCCCGATGAAGGCATTCAAATGAGCTTTGGTTTGAAGGAGCCAGGTGCGGGCTTTAAAGCCAAAGAAGTCTCCATGAACTTCCATTACACATCACTGGAAGAAACCAAGATGTTGACCGCTTATGAACGGCTCCTTTTGGATGCGCTCAACGGTGATGCAACTTTATTTGCGCGTACCGATGCCGTAGAAGCGTGTTGGAAGTTCGTGCAACCTATTTTGGATTTCAAACAAGACCCTCAATCGCTGTTTGGCTATGCCTGTGGCACGTGGGGACCAAAAGAGTCCGATTTGCTGCTACACAATGATGGCCGCGCGTGGCGCTTCCCGTGTAAAAACTTGACCGATACGGATTACTGCGAATTATGATCAATCATAAAATTTGTCAAACCCCAGAACAGGTGGTTGAAACGCTCGCCAATGAAATGCAACGCTATAGCGAGCAAGGTCAGCCAGTTCATATCTCCCTTTCCGGTGGCAGCACACCCAAAATGCTATTCAAATTATTGGCCAGTGAACCTTATGCACAGGCGATTGCATGGCAAAACCTGCATTTCTGGTGGGGTGATGAACGCTGTGTCGCTCCTGACGATGCCGAAAGCAACTTTGGTGAAGCCAATACACTGCTGTTTAGCCAAGTGAACATTCCACCTCAAAATATTCACCGTATTCGCGGCGAAGATGATCCACAAACCGAAGCTAAGCGCTTTGCCGATGAGATGGCAAAAGTCATTCCATCCGTCAACGGTACTCCTGTTTTTGATTGGATTTTGCTCGGTGTTGGCGCAGATGGCCATACGGCATCCCTGTTCCCTAATGTGACCGACTACGAGGATGAGAATTTATCTTTAGTGGCAACGCATCCGGAATCAGGCCAACTTCGTGTCTCTAAAACAGCGAAAGTGTTGGAAGCTGCAAAACGCATTAGTTACCTCGTTCTTGGCGCAGGTAAAGCCGAGATCGTACACGAAATTCACACCACGAAAGCCGAGGATCTTCCTTATCCGGCTGCCAAAGTTAAATCAACAACTGGCGAAACAGAGTGGTTTTTAGATTCAGATGCCGCAACAAAGATTGCGTGAAGGAGAGAAATAAATGAAAGGTGATATCGGTGTAATCGGCCTAGCAGTGATGGGCCAAAACCTTATCCTAAATATGAACGACCACGGTTTTAAAGTGGTAGCTCACAACCGTACCGCGGCAAAAGTCGATGAGTTCCTAGCAGGTCCAGCGAAAGACACCAATATTGTTGGTGCTTATTCACTGCAAGAGTTAGTCGACAAACTGGCGACACCTCGCAAAGTGATGCTGATGGTGCGTGCGGGCCAAGTCGTGGATGATTTCATCGACCAACTGGTTCCGCTACTCGATAAAGGCGACATCATTATCGATGGTGGTAACACGAACTTCCCAGACACCAACCGCCGTGTTGCAGCACTGCGTGAAAAAGGTATTCACTTTATCGGTACAGGCGTTTCTGGCGGCGAAGAAGGGGCACGTTTTGGCCCATCTATCATGCCAGGTGGCGCACCTGAAGCTTGGGAAGCCGTGAAGCCAATTTTCCAAGGTATCTCAGCAAAAACCGAAGCTGGTGAGCCTTGCTGTGATTGGGTGGGTAACGACGGCGCGGGCCACTTCGTTAAAATGGTACACAACGGTATCGAATATGGCGATATGCAGCTAATTACCGAAGCTTATCAGTTTATGAAAGACGGCTTGGGTTTAAACCATGATGAAATGCAAAAAGTGTTTGCTGATTGGAACAAGACCGAGCTCGATAGCTACCTAGTGGAAATCACCGCTGATATCTTAGGCTACAAAGACGAAGATGGTGAAGCTCTGGTTGAGAAAATCCTCGATACTGCTGGCCAAAAAGGCACAGGTAAATGGACGGGCATTAACGCACTCGATATGGGTATTCCGCTGACGCTGATCACTGAGTCAGTTTTCTCTCGTTGCCTTTCAGCATTGAAAGATCAACGCGTTGCTGCCGAAGCGCTGTTTGGTAAGAGCAATATGCAGATCGACGGTGATAAACAAGAGTGGGTTGATGCACTTCGTCAAGCGCTACTTGCGTCTAAGATCATCTCTTACGCACAAGGCTTTATGCTAATGCGCCAAGCGTCTAACGAAAATGGTTGGAATCTTAACTACGGTAACGTGGCATTGATGTGGCGTGGTGGTTGTATCATCCGCTCCGCATTCCTGAGCAACATTCGTGATGCGTTCGAAGCTAACCCAGAAATCGCCTTCTTAGGTTCAGATGCCTACTTCAAGGGCATTTTGGATAACTGCCTAGCGGCTTGGCGTAAAGTAGCGGCCAAATCAATGGAAGTCGGCATTCCAATGCCATGTATGACCTCCGCGCTCACTTTCTTAGATGGCTACACCACCGCTCGCTTACCGGCTAATTTACTGCAAGCACAACGTGATTACTTTGGTGCTCACACTTATGAGCGTACTGATCGTCCACGTGGTGAATTCTTCCACACAAACTGGACCGGTACAGGCGGCGATACGGCGTCTACCACTTACGACGTATAAAAAATTCGGCTTACGATGAAAAAAGGACTAGCTAAGCCCCTTCATCTACGCCTATAATTTGACCGTCATGGAGGATGTTAACTAGGTTAACATCCTCTATTTTTTTGTTTCCAAAACTACATGAGATCCAAAGATGACCATCAATAAGTTCTATGTATTTGTCCCACAGGCTGTGGAAGAAGACACTCATAGGGAAAATGAAGTTCAATCTGCTATGGAAGCTCAACGTCAGGCATTAGTGCAACAAGCGCAGAAACAAGGCGCAGTAGCATAATCCATAAGCAGAGTGTGGCAACACGCTCTGCTTATCACTCCTCTCTACCTCATCTATAGGCATATCGTTTGCCAATCATGATTCACGAAATACTCTTTCTGACATTCAATCAAAGCTTGTACTGCTAGCGATAAACCTCTGCCATTTAACTGTAGCTATAGTCCGAACGCGTTAAGCGAATTCTATATCCAAAAACTCTCGTTTGTTGGTTAATTTATTCATCATTAGTTCAAATTAAGAAACAATGATGTTGGTTATTCGCTATATATCCGAACCAATCTAATTCGTATGATAGCTCCCGAACCGATAACATACTCTTTGGATAAATAATCATGAAAACAATGACTCTACTTACAGCAACCACACTCATCAGCAGCACCGCGTTTGCAGCACAACAACCTTTGACACTTGACGTCTACAATGCAGATGGCAATAGCTTCCATGTCAACTCCACTTTGGTTTATGGCGAAACAGAAGCGATGGTGGTTGACACTGGCTTTACTAAAGCCGACGCACTCCGTATTGCAGCAAAAGTACTAGACTCTGGCAAAAACTTAACCACGATTTTTATTAGCCAAGCTGACCCTGATTACTACTTTGGCGCTGAAGTACTGCATGACATGTTTCCACAAGCGAAAGTGCTGACGACTCCTGGCGTACGTGCAACGATTGCAGAAAAACTCGAAGGTAAACTGGCATTTTGGGCTCCCAAAATGGGTGCAAATGCCCCTGTAAAACCAATACTACCAACGGCTTATAATGGCAAAACCTTAACCATTGATGGGCAAACTATTGAAATTCGCGATGCGGATGGAGAATTAGCGCATCGTCCTTATTTATGGATACCAGCCAATAAAGCGATTTTAGGTAACGTCGCGGTATACGGAAATGTTCATTTATGGATGGCTGATGCACAAAGTGATGCGAGCCGCCAAGCTTGGGCGCAACAACTTGATCAAATGAAAGCACTCAAACCAAACGTAGTGATCCCGGGGCATATGACTTCTGGAACAGCGCTTGATGCTTCTTCAATTGAATTTGCACAACAATATCTTATGGATTTTGCTAAAGCGAAAGCAAACAGCAAAGACAGCGCTCAGTTAATTCAAACCATGCAAAACCTTTACCCTAATGCTGGCCTACCAATGGCTTTAGAAATTGGTGCCAAAGTTCACATGGGTGAGATGAAATGGTAAACGTCCACTATATTTTCGACCCAATGTGTGGCTGGTGTTACGGAGCAACCTCTCTGATTCAGCAGTTGAATGAAATGAGCGGAGTCAAACTGCACCTTCATCCGGGTGGAATGATCGAGCGATCGCCTCTTTCAGATGGTTTTCGCCAACATGTACTGCAAGCTGATCAGCGCATTGCTCAGCAAACAGGAGCCGTATTTGGGGAAGGTTACATCGCCAAAATCAAAAGTGGCGAAACCGTGATATTGGACTCATACGTTACTGCTCAAGCCATTATTGCAGCGCAATTACTCGGTGTATCGCCAAGTGTTATGCTCAAAAGCATTCAACAAGCGCACTACCAGCAAGGTTTGCCTGTGGCCGATACTGACACATTGGCACTGTTAGCCCAATCGCTTGACCTAGAGCCAAATCAATGGGAACAAGCGATGGAGCAAGCCAAAGATCAGTTACCAGAGCAGCTAGAGCAGACGCAAAGCTTAATGGCGCAATATCAGCTTTCTGGTTTTCCCTCGATTGTGTATGAAGCAGAGGGGCAATGGCGAACCGTATCTGTTAGCCATTTCTATAATCGACCGCAGCAATGGGCTGATTTCTGGAAAAAGATGACTCAGTAATTAGTGCCTCATCCCTCTCTTTAGTAAAGAGAGGGATTTTTCCATCTACTTGTTCATCATTTTGATGCTTTTACGCACCACTAAAGTCGGCTCTAATTGGACAATTTGCGGTTCGAGCGCTTCGTTTTCTAAACGGGCAAGTAAGGTGTCAACTGCCGCTTTACCTAAACGATATTTGGGTTGATGAATAGTGGTTAGAGCTGGCGACATAAAACGGGCGATGTGAATATCGTCATACCCCATCAGCGAAAGATCTTCAGGAATGCGGATCCCTTTTTCATTAACTGCATTAATCACACCCATTGCCATCATGTCATTAGAGACAAAAATCGCACTCGGCAATGGCCCTTTGGCTAACATTTTATTGAACGCTTCGTAGCCACCTTCACATTCAAAATCGGATTCCACAATCCAATTGGGGTGAATGTCCAAACCTGCTTCCAAGACAGCGCGCTTATAACCTTCATAACGCATCTGAGCTTGATGACGAATCAATGGCCCGGTAATGCAACCGATTTTTTTATGACCGCACTCAATCAAATAGTTCGCCGCAATATAACCACCACGTAAAGAGTTATCTTGTATTTTATCGCTAGGGAAGAGCATTGGGCCCCAATCCATCACCACGACAGGGATATCTGGGTAGCGTTCAAAAACGTCAATCCGCTCACCTTCTAAGGTGGAGCACATCAAAAGTAAGCCATCAACGCGCTTTTGCAGCAGCGTGTTGATAGAGGCTTGCATCCGCTGGCTATCTCCTTCGGTATTACACAAAATAAGGTTATAACCTTTGTGATAGCAACTGCGCTCTACCCCTTTGACCACTTCGCCAAAAAAGGGGTTAGTCGAAGTGGTCACTAACATACCAATGGTGCGCGTTCGGTTCATTTTGAGACTGCGAGCCAATGCTGACGGGGCATAGTTCAGATCTTGCGCGGCTTTATTGACACGCTCAGCAATTTCATCGCTCACATAGCGAGATTTATTAATGACATGGCTGACGGTAGACGTGGATACGCCGGCTAATCTTGCAATATCTTTCATTGTCGCCATGTCTGTTTTTCCTATTCTATTAATTCTGAGCGAGAAACGCGTCCACCTCTACTCGGGTGGGTATTGAGGTTTGCGCGCCAAAACGGGTAACAGAAATGGCTGCCGCAGCATGCGCAAATTTAATGGCTGATTCTAAAGGCATATCTTCCAACAAACCCGTTACCAAAGCACCGTTAAACGTATCACCTGCCGCGGTGGTGTCTGTCACATCGACTTTAAAACCAGCAATCAGTTGACCACGTCCATTTTGGCTTAGCCAAACGCCTTTTGCACCTAAGGTGATCAAGACGATTTCAATCCCTTTTTTATGCAGTTCATTGGCCGCTAATTGCGCCGTGTGATCATCATCAACCGTGATCCCCGTTAAGCGCTGCGCTTCCGTTTCGTTTGGCGTGATCACATCGACACATTCTAGCAGAGTATCAGGCAGATCTCGGGCAGGCGCTGGGTTTAAAATCACATTGGTACGATTTTGTTTGGCGATTTGCGCAGCTTTAATAATGCCATCGATTGGCGTTTCTAGTTGCATCAACAAATATTTGGCCGCGCCAATGGCGGCTAAATCCGCTTCAATGGCATCAGCCGTCAGCTTGTCATTCGCCTCTGCCGAAATACAGATGCTGTTTTCTCCGCTGTCCGAGACTTGGATCATCGCGATGCCCGTCGGACAATTGGGCTGCATTTTAACTCCCGCAATGTTGATACCATCGAGCTTAAAATTCTCACGAATATTGATACCGAATGCATCGTCACCCACGCAGGCAATAAAACCAATGTCCGCTTTTAATCGCGCGGCCGCTACAGCTTGGTTGGCCCCTTTACCACCGGGAATAACTTGATAATGACGACCATGCAGCGTCTCGCCCGGGCGAGGAAATGAAGGCACTTGCAAAACATGGTCAGCGTTAACACTACCTAATACCACTAACTGATTCATAATTTGTCCTTTGTTCATGAGTGAACATGTTTGAAATAGAGCTGGAGAGGTTTGGCTTTTGTGGCTTCACCTGAAAAAACAAACCTATCGAGCCTGATTACTGGTTATTAATGGCTGAGGGGTTATAGAAGAGGTAGCTCTCTACGAGCCAGTAAAGAGCTACCTACAGCAAAGATTATTTGCTGATGATTTTTAGAGGAACCGGAATGTACTCATCCACTTGTTCGCCTTTTAGCATTTTATCGGCCGTTTCAATGCCAAGTGCACCGATCATGTCTGGTTGTTGAGCAACAGTCGCAGCAAGTTGGCCGCGTTCTACCGCCGCGATACCATCGTCGGTACCATCAAAACCGATGATCATCACCTCTTTGCCTGATGCTTGAACGGCGCGAAGTGCACCCAATGCCATTTCATCATTTTGGGCAAATACGGCTTGAACATCTGGGTTTGCCGCTAGCAGGTTTTCCATTACATTCAAACCTTTAGTGCGGTCAAAATCAGCAGGCTGGCTAGCAAGCAGTTCCATTTCACTGCCTTTCACCGCGTTCATGAAACCTTCTCCACGCTCACGAGCGGCCGATGTGCCAGCAATCCCTTCCAGTTGAATAACTTTGGCTTTTGCACCGATTTTTTCGACGATAAAGTGACCGGCCATTTCACCACCGACTACGTTATCAGAAGCGATGTGGCTCACAACATCACCACGGCTTGCACCGCGATCCAGTGTCAACACTGGCACTTTAGCGCGGTTGGCCATACGGATGGCGTTAGAGACGGCATCAGAATCGGTTGGGTTGATCAAAATCGCTTTAACGCCACGAACGGTTAAGTCTTCTACGTTTGATAGCTCTTTGCTTGGATCATTTTGTGAATCCAAGACGATCAGGTTGTAGCCTAACTCTTTCGCTTTCGCTTCTGCGCCATCTTTCATGGTGACAAAAAATGGGTTGTTCAGAGTGGATAGTACAATCGCCATGGTGTCTTGCGCATGCGCAGCCACAGAGGCAGTGGTGGAAAGTAGAGCAGCAGAGATTAAAGTTGCAAGTTTTTTCATCTTTATAGTCCTTTTTGTAGGGGCCGTTTTAAAGCTAATATGGCTCGCTTTAAAACGGAGGTTTTCTATCGTGTTACTTATTTTTGTTATCCACGAGTACCGCGAGCAAAATAACCACGGCTTTCGCAATCATTTGGTAGTAAGAAGAGACATCAAGCAGGTTCAGCGCGTTATTAAGAAAGCCGATGATCAGCGCCCCAATTAACGTGCCCATAATGCGTCCTTTACCACCCATCAAGCTGGTACCACCAAGTACGACGGCAGCGATGGCATCCAGCTCATAACCCATACCAGCAGTCGGTTGCGCAGAAGAGAGGCGAGACGTGACGATGATGCCAGCCAGCGCAGCCAATAGACCACAGATGGCGTACACACCAATTTTCACGCGATCCACATTAATACCTGACAATCGCGTCGCAGACTCATTGCCACCTAGCGCGTAAACATAGCGGCCAAAACGTGTATGGTTGAGTAAGTACCAAACCGCAGCAAAGACTACCACCATCATCCACACCGGAACGGGAATACCCAATGCGTAACCTGTACCAAACCAAGCAAAAGCATCTGCAGTATCGGTAAAACCTGTCGAAATTGGACGCCCATCGGTATAAACCATGGTCACACCACGCAGTAAGGTCATAGTGACTAAGGTGGCAATAAACGCCTGCACTTTACCTTTGGCGATAATGATGCCGCTAATCGCACCCAGTGCCGCGCCAGCAAGTAGCGCTGTAGGGACTGCGATAATGACAGGAATCTCAAGACCAATCATGGTTGCAGCAAAAGCGCCGCACAACGCCAGTACCGAGCCAACACTCAAATCGATACCTGCCGTTAGAATAACCAAGGTCATCCCCACAGCGATAATGGCGTTGACTGAGGTTTGGCGCAAAATGTTCAGTATGTTGTCAACCGTGAAGAAATTAGGGTTTAAAAAAGAGACAACGACCACTAAAAAAAGCAAAGCAATCAGTGATTTTTGCTCAATGAGCCACTCTTTACTGATCCATTTTCTGCGGTTAGTTTGGGTTGAATTACTCATGCTGTTACTGCTCATGCTGCTTCCTCATTGATCTTTTTGCCTACCGCACAGGCGAGTAGAATCTCTTGGTTGGCTTGTTTGGCACTGAATTCGCCGCTGATTCGACCCTCATGCATCACCAAAATTCGGTCACTCATCCCTAGCACTTCTGGCATCTCTGACGAGACCAAAATAATACTCATCCCTTCGGCTTTAAATTGGTTAATCAATTGGTAAATCTCTTTTTTGGCTCCCACGTCAACCCCGCGTGTGGGTTCATCCAAAATCAAGACTTTAGGGCGTGTCATCAACCCTTTGGCAATCGCTACTTTTTGCTGATTGCCACCGGATAAATTGCCAATGATTTGATCACGAGATGGCGTTTTGATGTTGAATAGGCGAATGAAATCTTCCACTGCGATGACTTCATCACTGTGTTGAATCTGTACACCTTTGCTAAATTTATTCAACGCACACAGTGACATGTTCTCTTTCACCGACAGGCCAAGAACCAAACCGTCCCCTTTGCGATCTTCCGAAATATACGCGATACCGTTTGCAAGGCCATCTTGTGGGCTGACTGGGTTGATGGTTTTGTTCTCAAGGTTAATCACGCCTCGCTCACTGGGCAGCGCGCCGTAAATCACTTTCATTAATTCAGTGCGCCCTGCGCCCATCAAACCCGAGACACCGAGGATTTCACCTCGTTTGAGCGTAAAATTAATGTCATGCACACCTGAACCCGTGAGGCCTATCACTTCAAGGCAAGTGTCGCCGTGCTTTACCTCAATACGTGGGTACTGCTCTTCTAATTTCCGGCCGACCATCATCTCAATCAGGCCATCTTCATTGGTGTCAGACACTTTGCACTGGCCAATGAATTTGCCATCACGTAACACAGTAATGTCGTCACAAATTTCAAAAATTTCTTTCAACCGATGTGAGATATAAACAATGCCGCAACCTTGTTCACGCAGCTCGTTAATCACATTAAATAACGATTCAGTTTCGGTATCCGTCAGCGCATCCGTCGGCTCATCCATGATGATCACTTTCGACTCAAATGAGAGCGCTTTTGCAATCTCAACCATCTGTTGCTCACCAAGGCTTAAGTCACCCAACAAGGTCTTGGAGCTGTGTTTAACATTTAAGCGAGCCAGTAGTTTGTCGGCTGCTTGGTACATTTCATTCCATAAAATTCGCCCCATCGCACCGGTTATCTCTCTGCCTAGAAAAATGTTTTCAGCAATAGTTAATTCCGGAATCAAATTCAACTCTTGGTGAATAATGCTGATGCCTGCTTGTTGTGAATCTCGTGGGCCTTTAAAGGCGGCTGGTTTTCCTTGGTAAGTGATAGAACCCGCATCCAATGAATAGATACCCGTCAACACTTTCATTAAGGTTGATTTACCCGCGCCGTTTTCGCCCATCAACGCCATCACGCGGCCGGGGTAAACATTGAGGCTAGCTTTATCGAGCGCTTTCACGCCGGGGAACGCTTTTTCAATCTCACTGAGCGCTAAAATTGCTTGAGTCATAGTGGATCCTCAATCGCGGCTTAAAACACGACGCCTGCTTGAAAAATAACATTCGCATACGGCGTGCATTCGCCTGTTCTTACCACGGCGCGGCTGCGCATAGTGCGCTCTTTAAAATCTTGATGAGAGAGGTAAGTGACAGCAATCGCTTTCTCGCATAACTCCTCTTCCGCTTTCAGCTCAGCAAGCAGTGCTTTGTGATGCTCAGGGCTTACTTGTGCAAACTCTTCAGCAATGATCACACCTTCAATTTGAGATTCAGAAAGAATCACGCGGACCGTGTCAATAAAACCGGGAATACCGTGAGTTAATGCTAAATCAATACGCTGCACTTCATCAGGAATGGGCAAACCGGCATCACAAATTGTGATTTCGTCGGTATGCCCTAAAGTAGCCACCAAGTAAGAGAGTTCTGAATTTAATAGGGTACTTTTTTTCATTGTTATACCTTCACGTTAGGCTTTATGTTTCGCTTTTTGACACCTTTCTATCACTCTTGAATCGTTCAAGAAAATCTCATCGAAACGTTTCGATGAATCCTAGCGTAGCAAAAATAATTTGCACGATGCGAAAATAGGTAATGTGATTTTGATCGTTGATTAGTGAGCTGAGGAGTAAAAAAGAGTGAGGACTATCACTGAGTTATTTGTCATTAGATGCCCATTTTTAGCATAGGATTAACACTGAGACCGTGATTTTCGGTATAGTCACTCCGAACAAAAATCGCATCCATTTGGAACTCAAACATGAAAAAAATAGCCTTGGTATTGTTTACTGCATTCTCACTCGCCGCCTGCTCAGAAGTAGGCAGCGAAGCATGGTGTCAAGATATGAAAGAGAAACCAAAAGGCGAATGGAACGCCGGGCAGGCGGTGGATTATGCAAAGCACTGTGTCTTCCAATCACAAATTGGCAGCGACGCGTGGTGTGAAGATATGAAAGACAAGCCAAAAGGTGATTGGACAGCGAATGAGGCTGGTTCTTATGTTAAATATTGTTTGCTGTGAGAAGAAAAGACACCCAGAGTAAACTCTGGATGTCAAAGTTCCACAATACAGTTTATAAACTGTCTAAAAACGATTCAAAATTAAACTTGCTCAGATATGTATCGGGTAGAATTATTTCTTTTTTTGCTAAATCAAATCCATCTGAAACCTCAATATTATAGCTATTGATTACTTTATTTAATAAGAAGTCATTTTGATATGGCAAAAAATAAAATTCGAATGATGAATAATCCTCGCTAGCACCACCAGAAGACTCAAAGTAAATCTTTAATTCTTTTTCATCATATTGGATATACCGGAAAACTACTCCTTGTTCTAAATCCAGATCTCCTAATGCATTATTATTTAAAAAAATAACATCATCTCCAGAGTATATCAAATAACTAATTACTTCATCCTTATCTTCATTTACGTACTCACATACATCTATAGCTCTATCATTTATCTTTAGAAAATCTTTACGAGTATCATCAACCTTAACATATGGTGATATAGTTTGAATATCTCCTTGATATATAGACGGAACTTTATCATAAAAATCATATGGGCTATGAGTTAAAGAATCACACCTTACTTTATCATTAGCCTGACTACCAAGTGATATTGCTAATGACATCAAAAATACACAAAACTTCATTCTATATTACCCTCCAAAAAATAGACCGCCCTTTTGTTCCAGTAGCTACAATCATCTTCCGTCTTGAGTAGCCTGTATCATAAACAAAGTCACCGCTTGTCCAATTTTTAGACTCTTTAAAAACCATACTTGGAATGTCATAATACTTACCATAATATTTTACTTTCCCACCTTTATACTTTAATAACTGTGAAGAAAGAAAACCTTGATATGTCGATGAATTGATAGTAATTCGATAATATTCTTCAAATTTATTTTGTGGTGTTCCATCAGGAGAATTAAGACCCCATGCAATAAAGTCTGTTCCATCCCAAAGAGTTGCACCATCAGTAGGATCAGGATTCAAATATACACTAGCTACTGCTTTCCTTGCAAAATTAGAAGTTACATCTTCCTTAGAATATGATAGAGGTATTTTCTCACTTTTAGGGACAGATGAATAACTCGTCATTAGCATCTGGTACAATGATTTACCTTTTTTTGTAGCATAATTTTTAGCTGAATGAGCAATCCAAATATACTCATCTGGATATTTATCATCTGTACCTTCATGCTTAACAATTGCGGACGATATTTGAAACTCTTCATGAGTTATATTTATTAACTCTTTAGCATTAATATAATTACCAGAATTATCTTTTGATTCTGCAATGTAAACAACATTTGATGGGTTCAATGTTTTACCTAAAAAGACACCATTTTGAGAATAGATATATCCATCAATATTTTCATAAATCCAACCATCCATCAAAGCTTCATCCAGTGCAAGTAAAGTGCCTTGGCCAACAATACCATCAACGGGGCCAATGCTGTATGACGGATGCGTTTGATGACTAGGTTGATAACTTTTTTGAAACTGTTCGATGGCCGTTTTGGTTTTATTACCGAAATCACCATCGGCTTGCAAATCAAATTTCATTTTGATTAACGCTTGCTGAATCAAGCTCACTTCTTCGCCATTGTTGCCTTTTCTGAAAGCGCTGGCTTGTTTCTTCGCTAATTTTTCCAGCTCTTCTGAAGCTTTCAACACATCCGATTGTAGCAGTGACGCTTTATCTTCGTTTTGTGCATCCTCTTTTTGGCTCTCTTCCTGAGCGCTCTTTTCTGCCGCCTTGGATTCTGACTGCTTTTGTGGTGATGCAGATGATTTCTGCGCAGCGGATTGTACTGCGGCAGCCTCAAAATGAGTGATCACATTCGCTTGGCCGCTTTGCATGGTCGCACTAATAGCACTCGCTTGTAATTCGACCGGAGCTTTCATATCAAGTAGTGGGGTTGCCAACATGGCGGATTGCCCACCATAAGCACTACCGCTGCCGGCACTTCCGCCAGCATTGAGGTTAATCGCAGGACCAACGATGTGCACGCCACCGGCATCCACTTTGACAAAGCTGCCACCCGCTTTTAAAGTCACTTCAGCCCCAGCTTCTACAACGATTTTAGCTCCCGCTTTAAGACTGATTTCGCGCCCTGTCTGTATCGCGGTCAGTTTGGCCACTTTATGCTGTACTGACCCGCTAATCTCTACACTGTTATCTTTGGTTATGTTATCGCGGCTTTCGCCCTCCACCGTGAGGTGGTGGTTATGTTTAACGTGCGTAAACTGGTCATTATCCACCGTGAGGTGCTGGTCGTGCTTGATGTGCGTCGTGGCATCATTGAGCACCAAGGCGTC
>NZ_JAHGUP010000040.1 GCF_001989995.2 Vibrio anguillarum | reverse complement strand
GGTAAGAAAGTGCGCGTAGTTTCGATGCCATCGACCGATGCGTTTGATAAACAAGACGCAGCCTACCGCGAAGCCGTACTACCAGCAGCCGTGACTAAGCGTATTGCAATTGAAGCAGGTATCGCGGATTTCTGGTACAAGTACGTTGGTTTTGGCGGCAAGATCATCGGTATGACTACCTTTGGTGAGTCAGCACCGGCGGATCAACTGTTTAAAATGTTCGGCTTTACAACTGAAAACGTGGTGAAACAAGCACAAGAGTTGCTTGCTTAAGTCGTTTAGTTTTTAATGCAAAAGCCCAGCGAGTCATTCGCTGGGCTTTTTTGAGCTTGTCGCGTGTGAAAAGAGATACATCACTTAAAAGGCATGCCACCAAAAGGCATAACTTAATTATTGGAAACAATAAATAACACTTCCACACGACGGTTACATGCTTTACCTGCATTGGTTTTATTCGTACAAGCCGGAACGTATTCACCATATCCACGGGTAAAAATAGAGTCCATCGCCACATTACTTTTCACTAAAGTGTTCTTTACCGCTTTCGCTCGACGTTCAGACAAACCATCATTAAAAGTTGGCGCTCCACTACTGTCCGTATGGCCATCAATCACAATATCAATACCGGGTTCTGAGGCTAAATAACGTCCCATCATAGTAAGCCAGTCACCAGAACCAGAGGAGACGGTGGACGAGCCCGTTTCAAATTTCACCGTATCTTTCAATTTAACCATAATGTGGTTACCCGGGAGAACCTCGTAATCAACGCCATTCTTCAATAAAAAACTTTGCAAAGAATCATAACTACTCACGCGCTGCTGTCCCATCGGGCCTTGAACACCTGTTGAAGCAATCTTCGGCGCATAGCCCCATTCAGGGTAGAGCACGTCAAAATCACCTTTTGGCGCTGCATCCAATAGATTGTCGCTAAACATCCGATCTGCGGTGGCTAATGTTCCACACCCCGTTAACAACATCAATAACGGTAAGGCTAAATACTTCATTCAAGCATCACTCCATTCTCTTACTACCTAAACTGTATCGGCCAAGACTGTAAAACTTTATATATATTTGGTAGCAATTTCGTGGTTGTTTCTGTTTTCCTTGTCACGGTAAGCCGTTAGAATTCAAGTATTCTTTTTTAACTCAATACTCGTTATGAAAAAAAACACACGCTATTGGTTGACTCTCATCACAACACTACTGATTCTAGCAGGCTGCGGTGACAACACTACGCCACAAAAAGGGAAACAATATGATGAGCTTCCCGTAAGTCTTGCAACATACCGCCTGCCAGCCGTCACGGAAGTGTTTTCGCTGACTTGCGGACACTGTCGTTCAATGGAAAAGGTCATCCCAGAGCTAGAGAAAATAACAGGCGAAACATTTGGTAAACTGCATGTCACCTTTAACGAAGGCGCACAGATTGGAGCCATGATTTACTATTCAGCCGTGATGCAACTGGGAGCAATTCCCGATCATGCCATGATGGAACAGCTATTTTCGGTCGTGCAAATGGATGAAGAAGTAACGTTAAGTGAGCGTAAAGAAGCGATTGATTTGGCCTTCAGCCAACGAGGGCTAATCAGCCCGTATTCGTTAGATGATGAGCAGCAAAAACAGTTATTCCAAGAGATTCAGCTCGCTGATGATATTTCAGTAAAAGGCCAAATCAATGCCGTTCCAACCTTTATTGTGAAAGGCAAATATTTAGTCATCACCTCCGGTCATAAAGATGTAGCAGATATCGCGAATACCATCTCATATTTATTGACTCCCCCCTAATCCACAAGGCTTTAAAAATATGTCTAAATTTGTATTTCCAATTATTATTTTTTTACTGGCTGGCTTTTTTATCTATCGTACGTGGAATAACCACAAAATTGCCGATGAAAATTTTGCTAAAGGCCAAGCGTTTTTGGCTGAAAATACTCAGCAAGATGGCGTGATAACAACCGAAAGTGGCCTACAATATCTCGTACTCCAACAAGGTACTGGCACCGTTCATCCGAAAGCCAACAGTCGTGTAAAAGTGCATTATCACGGAACTTTACTTGACGGTTCGGTGTTTGATAGCTCAGTTGAACGTAACGACCCGATTGTGTTTGGTTTGAAGCAGGTGATTCAAGGCTGGCAGGAAGGCCTACAACTGATGGTGGAAGGACAAAAAATGCGCCTGTTCATACCCAGTAATTTAGGTTATGGCAAAAGTGGCAGCGGCCCTATCCCACCCGCATCCGTACTGATTTTTGATGTGGAATTAATTGAAATCCAGTAAAGCGGTGTTGAGCCGCATTACGCGGCTCTATTCTTAAGAAGGGACTGGATAAAACACCAGTTTTCCTTCCTCTACCATCACACAATCCATTCCTCCAGCGTGAGCGGCTTGTTTACCCAAATGAGTATCTTCAAACACCACACAATGCTTAGGTTCGAGATCCAATAAAAAGGCTGCACGCAAAAATGTATCTGGATTCGGTTTATGGTTTTCAACATCAGACGCCGTTACTACAGCATCAAAGCGATTTAATAGCCCAGACTTTTTAAGCAATGCGAGTGCACTTTGCCTTTGGCTTCCAGTCCCAACCGCAAGCTTCTTTTTACCATAAAACTGCTCAACAACTTCATGAGTACAAGAAATTACCTCTCCACTATTTTCGATAGAAGAAAATACCGCCATTTTAAATTGAGCGACCAGCTCTGGCACCAATTTGAGATCGTGCAGCTTATTGATTTGTGAAACGATTTTAGCGCTAGGCATGCCACCTAAACTGTGCAACCACTGTTCTGAGAATGGGAAGCGAAAATGTTGCGCTGTTTTTGACCAAGCCTCTAAATGCGCTGGCATGGTGTCAAGCAACGTACCATCCATATCAAAAATAAGTCCTTGGTAATTTTCTAATTCAATCATGTTTACAGAGCGCCTCTAACAAATTCTATGGGAATCAACAAAATAAAAGTTCCAATATTGTGTCACGATAATGAATGTAATTTATATTTTTACGTTCATTGATATACGCTTCATTTAATCCTAACATTCTAATTAAACATACTAATAATTACATTTTCATCAATTATTGTCATTTTACTTAGGTGTATAATCTCATGAGTATCAAACAAAAATTATATTCACTGGGTGCTATTGCGGTTATCGGGGTTCTGGTAATGTTAGCCACTACCACACATTTTTCCCAAACCACCGAAACGCTCAATCAAGCCATTAACTTAGTCGATAAACTTGAAATTAGACTGCTCAATTTGCGGCGCAATGAGAAAGATTTTCTTCTGCGAAACGACGTGAAATACCTTGAAACCTTTAAAAAAAACAGCACTCTTTTTTTAGATCTGGAACAGCAACTTTCCCCCATCCTGTTAGATCGAGATCTCCCCTCTAGTAGCCAACTCCGACAAGATCTTTTGGCTTATAAACAAGGTTTTGAAAAATTGGTGCAGGCTTATAGCCTATACGGATTAAATGAAAAATCCGGCCTTTTAGCCACTTATTTACAAGCATTGGAAACCATAAAACCTAATGCTGATGATGCATTACTTTTAGAGCTGATGGAGTTTGATCAAAGCGTGCAGGTTGGAGAGCTGCAAAACAGCACAGTGACCAACCGTTTTCCGGCATTAGCACAGGCCGCCCAACAGCTTGTCGATCAGAAAAAAGTGATTGGTTTGAAATATAATCAAGGGCTACTTGGTGAAGTACGTAACCTTTCTCATAATGTTGAACAACAGTTTGTTACCTTTTCTGAAGTGTTAAATAAAGAGATTACAACTATTGAGCAAGAACTTAACTATGTGAAGCAAGGGCTCAGTGCGTTAGTGATCGTACTGATCCTTGGATTTATTCTCCAAATAGCGCGCTCCATTAACGTACAAGTGAGTAAGTTGTTGTCAGTGATGCAAATGATTTCAGACAGCAATAACATCAGTTTGCGTGTTGAACTGACTGGCCGCAACGAGCTGGTATCGATCGCAACTTACTTTAATATCTTACTCGATAAGTTCGAAACTCTTATCGCTGGCTCTCAAACAAAGTCTCATCAGTTATCAAGCAGTACGTCTAGCATGCATAATGAATTAGAAGATGTGATTGAACAGTTTCACGCTCAGGCTGACCACACCACGACAATGGCAACGGCCGTTCAAGAAATGGTGTCCACCATCAGCGAAATTTCAGAAAGTACCAGTGTAGCGGTAGAAGGTGTACACAAAGCCGCGCACAATGCTCAGCAAGGGCGTTTGGTGGTGGAATCAACGGTAAAAAATGTCGATGAACTCTCACGAACATTGGAAAAAAGTCAAATCTCCATCGCCTCATTGAACAAGCATGTCGAACAAATTGGCGGTGCTGTTAACATCATTCAAGGTATCGCAGAGCAGACCAATTTACTGGCATTAAATGCCGCGATTGAAGCCGCTCGCGCCGGAGAACAAGGAAGAGGCTTTGCTGTGGTCGCCGATGAAGTCCGCGCACTTGCCAGCCGCACGCATCAGTCAACGGAAGAGATCACCAATGTCGTTTCTGCAATTCAAAGCCAAATGAGCACCGTTGTCACTGATATTGCACAATGCAATACTCAAGGCCATGCGACGCTAACGGCTTCAGGAGAACTGGATAATAGTTTACGTCAGATTCTCTCTGACATGGAAATGATACAAAGTAACTCTGAGCGAATCGCCTCTGCAATTGAAGAACAAGGCATTGTGATGAACCAAGTCAGTGAATCGATCACCGAACTTAACTCTATCTCTGATAATAATATGCACTCAGCTAAACAGTGTTTGATTGAAGTCGATATCGTTTCCAAACAAGCAAACGACATGGACAACGCGGTCGCCGAATTCCAGACTCAGAAATCCGTCAGTTAGCCAATGTATAGAGATAAAATATAGCGAGAGTTAGTGAAAAGGGTCTAGAGTTAGACCCTTTTATTCATGTTTGCTTAAAGCATAACAAGATGTGGATTACTTTTGTATTCCTTCAACATAGAGTTCCATATCGACGTAGCTTGAAGCGCCCATTACTGCAATATTGAAATCCGCGAGTTCGATACGTGTTGTCCCCGAAAAACCAGCGCGTTGGCCACCCCATGGGTCTTTACCTGCACCAATAAATTCTGCATCAATAGTAATGGGTTTGGTTTGACCATGCAGGGTAAGATCACCGAGCACTTCTAGTTTACCATTCCCTTTATCAACCACTTGAGTACTGGTAAACGTGGCTTGTGAATATTTTGATGCATCAATGAAATCAGCACTACGAATATGTTTATCACGTTCAGCATGGTTACTGTCCAAGCTGCGAGTATCCACATTAACTTTCACTTTTGAGCTTGCAAGGTCGTTAGGATCGTAGGAAAACTCACCATCAAACTTGTTAAAGCGGCCCTTGGTAAAGCTATAACCAAGATGGCTGACTTTAAAGTTAATTGAAGCATGCGCACCTTTGGTATCTATAACATAGTCAGCAGCGTTTGCACCTAGCGGCATGAGTGTTGCGAAAGCCAATCCAGTAGCAAGTAACGTTTTCTTCATTTAGAAGCTCCTATCATTTTTCGTAGCGTATCGTCTTTATCAATAAAATGGTGCTTGAGTGCGGCAACAGCGTGCACGCCTGCTAAAATAATCAGCGTCCAAGCTGCGTAAAAGTGAACCGTACCAGAGAGATCGGCTTGTCCTTCAAACAACAAGCCCATACTTGGTACAGTAAACCAATTGAAAACATCAATCCCTCGGCCATCTTCTGTTGAGATCAAATAGCCTGATACAAACAGCGTCATCAATAATAAATACATTAATCCGTGCGCCGCTTTAGCCGCAATGCGCTCATAGTGGCCGCCACCAATGGCAGGAGAGACACTCACCAACTTCCATAGTATGCGGAACAGGGTGACCGCGAGCAGCAACAAACCGACAGATTTATGCCAATGTGGCGCGGTGTTATACCATTGACTGTAATAGGTTAACTCAACCATCCAGATCCCAGCACCAAACATACCGATGATAACGAGTGCGGATAACCAATGGATAAGACGCGTGACTAAGTTGTAATTTTTAACTTCAGTTGTCATAAATTTTCTAAACCAGCAAGTGAAACAGCAACAAAGTGAATTGAATCTATATTCTAGCCTAAATTATTAACACAGTATTTACCATACTTTACATTGTGGACATACTTTAGTATTGATTGAGTTATTCGAAAAAACTGAAGGAACTTATTGTGGATATAGATAACCACGACTTAGGCTCAAACAACTTGAAACAACGGTAGCTTCAAATCATAAGGGTTTAACACCTGTAGAATGCTCGTATTAGAAGAATAGTGTGAAAGATCAAGAACTCGCCATTTGCTGCTCGTGCTTGTTGATAACTGTGGTAATCTTGCTTGGCTTTATTAAAGGAGAACAACGAGTTGCTACTGGACATACTCACGCAAAGCGTCAACGAATTTCAAGCTGACTGCCTAAAACTTTGTGAAAAGCACTACCCCACCATACACAACCAAGGAATGAGTGAACATCACTTAGGGCTGGCTTTTGCTCGCAGGTTGGCTCGTACACTCAGTGAATTTGGACACCCATGCCACTATTCTGTTATTGAATCAATCCCTCAGCGAGACATGCCACACCATTACCGAGTGAGCAGTGATGCAGGAACAGTATGGATCCTGACTCACCATATGGTCAGTGCTGGTAAAACCTGTCGAGAAAAGTTGATGCAAGACATTGCGCAGTGGAAATATGAGTACGCTTACGCGATTCAACCGAATGATTTATTGTTATTACTGACCGATCACTGGATCAGTCGTAGCCAAAAAAGTCGCGAGTTACTTCATTGGTGGACAGGGCAATTACCCGATGAAATAGATCAATACCTCGCACAAGGTATCACGCTGTATGAAAGTGACTCATTGCTAACTCAATCTTTAGAGAACCGTTTTCAAATTAGCCCTTGTTATATTAAATTTAGCCATCCTTTAAAACGCTCTAAAAACCAGCAACTAGTCCGAAAATACGTTCAATTATATGCCGTATTACAATGGGCGTAACGTAAACAAACCGCCCTCATTTTCTTCCAAGTTCTAGATTTTATCTTATTACCCTCTTCATTGGGCTGTCTTCTGATTTAGCACACACTCAATCAATTGAGCCTGCCGCATCACATTCACTAAATAATTCAATATTTGTGACGCTGTTTTGACAACCCACAAATTTTCATCTTAGCCAAAGGTACAATTGACAAAGGTCAAGGTGAGTCAATAATATGGCATGGCATATTGGCGCTCGGATGCTTCAAGCAAAAATTAATGATTAGGATGTCGAAAATTGTATGCTTTTAACTAACAAAACTCAGTTTTCAAAATGCATGTCTCTGGATTCCGATGGCCAGTTTATTGCTCATTACCAGCATCTTGTGCTGCGAAGCGTTTTCCAGCCGATATTCTCGCGGGATAACCGTATTGTGGGCGTTGAAGCCCTAGTGAGAATAACCGCCAATGGCAGCACGACCATTCGCCCCGATTGTTTTTTCCATTCCGACACTATTAATCCCATCGACAAACTTAACGTAGAAAGACTCAGCCGAGTTATCCACATCCGAAACTATGCCCTTTCCGAATATCGTCAATGCCAATTATTTCTAAACTTATTGCCTGTCGCAGGCGAATTGTTTGCAATCAGCGACATCAACAAAGCATTGCTATGCGATCGCCTCAAAGAACTGCATATAGAACATAATCAACTGGTCATGGAATTGATTGAAATCGATTCAGAGAATGAAAGCAAGCTGCAATGCGCAACGCAAAGTCTGGCTGCAAATGGTTTTAAAATTGCCATTGATGATTTTGGTACTCAAGCCTCAACACCACAACGGGTTAATTTGGTGACGCCTGATATCATCAAATTTGATCGAAGCTTATTACTCAAATATATGCAAGGTGATTGTGACCCACTTATGGATGGCATTACCCTTGCGAAACAGAATGGTTCCAATACCGTTGTAGAAGGCATCGAAACCCAAGCGCAACTCGAAGCAATGCAAAAACTCGATATTGATATGTTTCAAGGCTATTTTTTAGCCATGCCGGAAGCGATAGTACCAGCCATTAAGATGGCCATTTAATAACGATATTCTTTACATGCGCGTAGCGCCCCAACTTTACCGCTACTTTCAATATTCACTCACTGTTTTCCTAGCGACAACATCACGTTATTTAACTGTATGACATAGCGTGATGTTTAATAAGAAAAGGAAATAAGCTCTTGGGTATAAGGGTGCTGAGGATTGAGAAACAGCTGTTGCGTTTCCCCTTGCTCAACGACTTCACCCTGTTTCATCACCATAGTGTAGTGGCATAATGATTTCACCACATGTAAATCATGGCTAATGAACAAGTACGTTAATCCATATTTTTGTTGCAGCGATTTAAGCAAATCCAACACTTGCGCTTGAATCGTACGATCTAAAGAAGAAGTTGGTTCATCAAGTAAAATGAACTCAGGTTTAAGCACCAATGCCCGAGCAATCGCGATACGTTGTCGTTGCCCACCTGAAAACTCATTGGGATAACGGTAGCGAGTGGCTGGGTCGAGTTCAACTTCTCGCATCACATCACAAATCATTCGTTCAACAGTTTGTCTATCATAACGGCTATGAACCTCTAACCCTTCACCAATAATCTGCGCCACCGACATTCTCGGATTCAGTGCTGAAAATGGATCTTGAAAAACGACTTGCATCTTGCTGCGATAAGGTAACATAGCTTTCCTATCTAACCCTTGCAGCTCATTATTGTCGTAACAAATCGAGCCTTCCGAATGGACTAATTTTAGTATCGCCATGCCAGTGGTCGATTTACCCGAACCGCTCTCGCCAACAATTCCTAATGAATGTCCTCTTTTAAGCTTAAACTGCATGTCGGTGACAGCTTTAATATGCGAGACCGTGCGCTTGAATAAGCCGCCAGTGATGGGAAACCATACTTTGAGATGCTGAAGCTGCACTAGAATTGGGTTGTCAGGGTTTACGTCAACGGGCAAACCTCGAGGATCGGATTCAATCAATTTTTTGGTATAAGAGTGAGAGGGTGATGAGAACAGCGTTTTGGCATCATTCACCTCGATCACTTGCCCATTTTGCATCACTGCAACGCGATCAGCGATACGCTTAACAATACTGAGATCATGAGTAATGAACAACATGGCCATACCCAGTTCTTGTTGCAGGTTTTTAAGTAGATCTAATATTTGCGCCTGAACAGAAACATCAAGCGCAGTGGTCGGCTCATCAGCAATCAGTAATTCAGGCTCATTGATCAAAGCCATCGCAATCATGACTCGCTGGCGTTCTCCCCCAGAAAGTTCATGTGGATAAGCATTGATCTTAATTTCTGGCGATCGAATACCCACTTTTTCTAACCATACAATGGCCAACTGACGTGCTTTGCTGCCTCTTAGTCCTCGATGAATCTCCACAACTTCGATCAACTGTTTACCAACTTTGTGCAGAGGGTTGAGTGAGACCATTGGCTCTTGGAAAATCATACCAATCCGCCCACCTCGTATACCTCTTAATTGCCTCTCGCTACAGTTCAACGTATTGATACCATCAAAAAAGATCTCCCCTTGCAAATAGTGGGCAGCACTTTTCGGTAACAACTTCAAAATGGCATTCGCCGTCACTGATTTACCAGAACCACTTTCCCCCACCAGAGCTAAGGTTTCTCCTGCGGAGAGAGAAAGTGACACTGCTTTAATCACAGGTTCAATATTGTCTTTTTGACCAAACCCGACCGAAAGATTTTGGATAGAGAGTACGGTTTTACTCATCATCTTCTCCCTGTCGAATGCGGGTCAAAGGCATCGCGTACTGCTTCGCCGATAAAGACCAATAATGTCAGCATTAACGAGAGCACCACAAATGCTGAAATACCTAACCATGGAGCTTGTAAATTGGCTTTCCCTTGCGCCAATAATTCGCCCAAAGAGGGCGAGCCGACTGGCAAGCCAAAACCGAGAAAATCTAAGGATGTTAAAGTCGTAACTGAGCCTGAAAGAATAAAGGGCATCATGGTTAAAGAAGCCACCATCGCGTTAGGTAGCATGTGGCGAAGCATAATGCGGCGATCACTCACCCCCATCGCTTGCGCAGCCCGCACATAATCAAAATTACGACAGCGTAAAAACTCCGCTCTCACCACGCCCACTAAACTCATCCAACTAAAAAGCACCATAATACCAAGCAACCACCAAAAATTCGGTTCGACGAAACTCGATAAAATGATCAGCAGAAAAAGCGTTGGCATCCCTGACCAAACTTCAATAAAACGTTGCCCAAGTAAATCAAGCCAACCGCCATAATAACCTTGAGTGGCACCAACGATAACGCCTATCACTGACGAGACGAGTGTTAATACAAAGCCAAACAAAACCGAAATACGAAACCCGTAAATAATACGAGCCAGCACATCGCGCCCTTTATCATCAGTACCAAGCCAGTTCACTGAATCTGGCGCTGACGGCACTGCATTATTGATATTAAAGTTGATGGTGTCGTAACTAAATGGGATCAATGGCCAAACAATAAAGCCTTTTTGTTCAATCAGATCGATGACGTAAGGATCGGTATAATCCGCTTCGGTTTCAAACTCACCACCAAAACGAGTTTCTGCATATTGTTGAAAGGTGGGGAAAAACCACTGCTGATCGTACTCAACCAAAAGGGGTTTATCATTTGCAATCAGCTCAGCAAATAGGCTCACCACAAATAAAAGCGTAAACAACCATAGTGAATAAAAACCGCGCCGATTGGACTTAAAACCGTGCCAGCGCAATACGTTTAATGGGTTGGACAGCCTTTTTTTTACCATCATGAACGAGCCTCAAAGTCGATTCGAGGATCAACCCAAATATAGGTCAAATCGGAAATGATGCTGAGGACTAATCCAAGTAACGTCATGATGTATAAAGAACTAAACACTACAGGATAATCCCGTTGAATGGTCGATTCAAAACCAAGTAGCCCTATACCTTCCAGTGAAAACATCACTTCAATCAGCATCGAACCGGTGAAAAATATGCTGATAAAAGCACTCGGAAAACCGGCAATAATAATCAGCATCGCATTACGAAAAACGTGCTGATAAAGAATACGTCCTTCATCCAGTCCTTTTGCTCGAGCCGTCACCACATACTGTTTGTTGATCTCATCAAGAAATGAGTTTTTCGTTAGCATACTCAAAGTGGCAAACCCACCGATCACCATTGCAAAGATGGGCAAAGCCAAATGCCAAAAATAGTCGCCAATTTGTTGATACCAAGTCAGATCAGCAAAATTATTTGATACTAAACCACGCAGTGGGAACCAGCTGAAATAATTTCCACTGGCAAAAATAATGATCAAAATAATCGCAAACAAGAAGCCCGGAATAGCGTAACCGATGATAACCACTGCGCTTGACCATACATCAAACCTTGAGCCATGGTGAATGGCTTTTAAA
Source organism: Vibrio anguillarum (assembly GCF_001989995.2). Classification (GTDB taxonomy): domain Bacteria; phylum Pseudomonadota; class Gammaproteobacteria; order Enterobacterales; family Vibrionaceae; genus Vibrio; species Vibrio anguillarum. The sequence continues at coordinate 94,315 of NZ_JAHGUP010000040.1, read as the reverse complement.
ATTCCGAGAGGAATGGAGATAAGGTAGATGATCAGCGTACTCCACAGCCCTAAAGAGATCGAAACGGGTAAACGCTCAGTGATCAAATCAATAACATTGCCTCCTTTGAATAAGCTGTCACCAAAATTAAAGGTTGCGTAATTTTTTAGCATTTCAAAATAACGGACATGAAGAGGCTTATCGAAACCAAACTGTTTTTTTATCGCTTCGACTACCTCGGGGTCTAAACCTCGGGAACCTTTATATCCTCCAGTGTTAGCCGACAGCGACATATCCACCTCTTGGCCGCCTCCAGTAAATCGCTCCATAATTCCGTCACCATGCCCTTCCATTTGTGCAATCGCTTGCTCAACTGGGCCTCCAGGGGCAATTTGGATGATAAAAAAATTAATGGTAATAATCGCCCACAGCGTGGGCACAACGAGCAGCAATCTGCGGAAAATATAAGCAGTCATTGCATCCTCTTAACGGCGTTTTTCTGGTAGCAATTGCGCTTTCTGCTCCGAAACCCACCAAGTATCAAGACCAATATCATATTTTGGCATCACGCTAGGGCGCTCGAATTTGTCCCAAGTTGCGATACGATATTGGCTCAGATACCACTGTGGGATCAGATAAAAATTCCATTGTAGAACGCGATCTAATGCTCGGCCTAAAGGCAATAATTTTTCTGGATGCTCTTGATTGGCGGCAATTTGTTCAGTGAGGAAGTCGACAACTGGGTCTGCCACTCCGGCGCGATTGTACGTTGAATCGATGTAGTTTGAATTCCAGATAATCAACAAGTTAGGACTTGGGTAAGGATTCGCCGCATAGGCCGACGAAAGCATGTCAAAATCTCTATCGCGCAAACGCTTAAGATATTGTGTGGTATCCACTGAGCGAATCTTCATCTCGATACCAAGCTGTTTTAGATTTTTTTGCAAAGGAATAGCAATGCGTTCCGTGGTCGGACTGTAGATCAATAACTCAAACTCAAACGCTTTACCCGTTTCTTTATGGGTCATCACTTTATCTTTCAGCTCCCACCCCGCCTCTTTGAGCAATTGAAAAGCGACTCGTAGTTGTTGACGAATACGACCAGACCCATCCGTCACTGGTGGTTGGTATTTTTGGGTAAAAACACGTTCTGGGATCTTATCTTTTAGTGGTGTAAGAATAGTGAGTTCATCAGTGGAGGGAAGACCTTTCGCTTCATACTCTGTGTTTTGAAAATAGCTACGCGTTCGCGAATATTGATCGTAGAACATATTTTTGTTCATCCATTCAAAATCCATCGCATAGGTCAAAGCCTCGCGCACTTTCGGATCACTAAACACTTCTCGTTGAATATTAAATACAAAACCTTGGGTTGAAGCTGGACTATTATGCGCGATCGCTTCTTTCTTGATGAATCCTTTATCGAAGTTCAATCCAGTGTATGAGCTGGCCCAAAACTTCGCCGAACTCTCTTGGCGAATATCAAATTCCCCAGCTTTAAATGCCTCAAGCATTACGGTATCGTCGCGGTAATAGTCGTATTGGATCTGCTTGAAATTATGCCGCCCAATGTTGACTGGTAAGTTGGCAGCCCAATAATCTTTCTGCAACTCATAAGTGACACTCTGCCCAGTTTGATAACGTACGACTTTGTAAGGACCGCTGCCGACTGGCGGTTCATTTAATGGTTCTGCTAAGTTTTTATCCTGCCAATAGTGCTTAGGCAACACTTGAGTTGATTGAGCCAAACTAAAAAGCTTTTCTCTATTAGGTTCTGACATCTCAATACGAACCGTTAAAGGATGGATCGCCGTTACCGATTTAACCGCTTTGTAAAACAGTCGATATTGAGGCACTCCTTCTGTCATGAACTTGTTGAACGTAAACTCAACATCTTGCGCGGTGATCGGTTTACCGTCTTGAAAACGTGCGTTCGGGTTGATATCTAGTTCTAGCCACGAATAGTCATCAGAATAACGGACTTTAGAAGCAATCAATGGATAATAGGTATCAATTTCGTCGCTGGGCGCAAACATCAGTGGATCATAAAGCTCACCACTGCCTGCCGCCGGAGCGCCTCGGGAAGCAAAGCGGTTAAAATTGTCGTAAGTACCTACCTCGCCATAAGTTACTTTTCCGTACTTAGGTGCGCTTGGATTAACATAATCGAAATGAGAAAAATTGGCGGGATATTTGGCTTGCCCAACGCCGGATAATGTTGTGGTTTCTACAACATCCGCAGTCGCCAAAGCACTCATCAGCAGCACAGTCACACCTAACAGCGTAGGCTTAATATTTCTCATACTAGAATCCTTCCATTGATAACTTCGCGACATTCCATCGGTGTAAACTATTAATAATTCAGTCACTTGGGTAAGTATAGAGAAAAATAAGATTTACGAAACCCCAAGCTGCAATTATAACGAAGCAACTTGGCATTGCTGGTAAGTGGTGCGTCTCAATAAGAACTGGTAACTTTGTGGTTTTAGGAACGAAACGTATAGAAAACGCCGCGATGAGATAAAAAGCCCCGCCATGCAGGGCTCCACCAGCTTCAGCCATCTGTGGTAATTTGGCTGATCAGCTCTTTTTCTACCTGCTCGGCCATTTCAAGAGCAATTTGGCACGTTCCAGCCGCTTGATGGCCTCCACCACCATATTTGAGCATTAATCCGCCTACATTGGTTTTCGAGCCACGATCAAAAATAGATTTCCCCGTAGCAAACACGATATTTTGCTTCTGAAAGCCCCACATTTTGTGAATCGAGATATTACACTGGGGAAATAAGGCATAAATGATAAACCGATTCCCCGCGTAAATAATTTCTTCACCCGTCAAATCAAGAATGACAAGGTTTTTATAGACTTTGGCACAACGTTGAATCTGCTGTTTAGATAGAATTTCATGCTCACGGTACAAAGTAACGCGCTCTTGAACGTCCGGCAGAGCAAGAATCTCGGCAATGGAGTGGTTCGCACAGTAGTCGATGAGATCCATCATTAACTGATAATTGGAGATACGAAATTCATGGAAGCGCCCTAAACCTGTTCTTGCATCCATCAGGAAATTCAGTAAATTCCATCCCGCAGAATCAAGTACTTCATCCCGAGTAAACTGCGCGGAGTCACCTTTGTCGACAGCAATCAGCATCTCTTGCCACTGAGAGGGAAACGTATCCAGTCCGCCATAATATTGCCATACTACATGCGCGGCAGACGGCGCGTTTGGATCAATAATATGATTCGGCCTTTCACCTTGATTGCGAATAGTTTCCGATAAGTGATGATCAAAAATTAAGTGAGCATTAGCGACGTAAGGCAGGTTAGTGACAATGTCACGCTCAGTTGTCGTCACCTTCCCATCTTGCATATCCTTTGGGTGAACAAATACGATCTCGTCAATTAGGTTGAGTTTTTTGAGCAACACGGCACAAACCAGCCCATCAAAATCGCTGCGTGTCACTAATCTAAATTTACTTTCAGCTTGTTGATGCTCAGACATAGACAATTTCCTTATTAGCAGTCATATCACTGCTCGGCGTGGGTTTAAGCAGTGTTTTGTATATCAGATCCTGAGTTAACACCTTTTAGGTTTACCAATGCAGGTGGTATGTTTTCATTTTAGACGCCATCGTCTTTTTAACAAACTTAACACAATGGTTTTTAAACATTATTCAACACAGCGCATCATTTTATTGAGCAAATATCGAATAAAGTAATGAGGAATGAAGACTGCTGTTACAACTAGGGAATTGGAGGTAAGAAAAAGCCAGCAACAAGTGCTGGCTGTTAGGTTGAGCTAAGAAGTGAGGTATCTCTATTTACGTTTATCCTGCACGTACTTTCGGCTCACATCAACAAGCGCTACATCTTTAAAGAAACTACGACCAAGTAACAGTGGATAAGTCAGATGTGTACGATCGGCAAGCGTAAATTCGGTTCTTTCTTTGAGATCACCAATTTCAATCCAAGCGACAACGACCGCACGTCTTTGTGTACCCTCTGCACTGGATTGCCGAATTCTAACCCAGCGTTCAACAGGTAAACTTATCTCATCACTTTTGATGTCATCGTGTTCAATCCTGAACTTGACCCAATCATTTCCATCGCGTTCAAAAGCAACAACATCCACGGCACTAATTGAAGAGGTGGCCGCCCCGGTATCGATACGCGCTTTGAAGCTTTCGTTCAAACTCGGCACATAAACCCACTCTTTTTCGCCCAAAATAAGCTTACCATCAGAGGTTTTTTTGGCCTTCACCACAACTGGCTCTTTTGAGGGTTTTTCAACCGGTTTTTGTGCCTCAGTATTTTGTTGTTTTGGCTCTTCAACTTTTGGCTTTTGCTCTGGTTGTGTTGAGGTTTGGTTTAGCGTACTACATGCCATCAAACCAGTACTCAACATTAAAAGAGCAATAAGTTTCAAGTGTTGTTTCATTGACCCACCTAATCAAACTGATAAATATTTAAGAGACATTCACTATGGCTTGAGCAACATACGGAATATGTTGTTCTGATAAGCCTGCAATGTTAATTCGGCCATCACCTACCCCATAGATTCCATATTGATCACGTAGCTGAGCCATCTGTTCTGGAGTAAAGCCTAGCACAGTAAACATCCCTTTGTGACTTTCGATAAAATCGAATTGTGAAGTATTGTGCTGATTTCTCAAATGATTACACAAGGTTTGACGCAGGTTTAACAAACGCTGTTGCATTTCACTTAACTCTTGCTTCCAAATCGCGGTTAATGCTTGATTTTGTAAAATAGTTTTCACCAGTGCAGCACCATGATCGGGCGGCATAGTGTAGGTCGAACGGGCTAACGTTAGTAATTTACCTTTTGCATTCGCTACATCTTGTGCGTTTTTACCGACAACAATCGCGGCACCAGTTCGTTCTCGGTAGAGACCAAAGTTCTTTGAACAAGAGGTAGTGATCAACATCTCTTCGACGTTGTTTGCCATAAAACGCAGCCCTTTCACATCCTCTTCAAGACCTTCACCAAACCCTTGGTAGGCAACATCAACAAAAGGGATGAAGCCATTTTTCTGCGCAAGACTGGTGATCGCTTGCCATGCGGCGAAATCAATATCCGCGCCAGTTGGGTTATGGCAGCAACCATGGATAAGCACCACATCTTTTGGCCCTGCTTGCGATAAATCATCAAGCATCCGTGCAGTATCGACTTGCTTAGTCTCGCGACAGAAGTAAGAATAATATTTCACTTTTAAACCCGCCGCTTCCATCACAGGTTTATGATTGACGTAACTTGGGTCAGTAATCCACACCGTCGTTTCTGGTTGCGCTACGTGCATTAAGTCACCGAGCATACGCAGCGCACCACTTGCTCCGGGCGTTTGAATCGCAGCCACACGATCAAGCACTGAAGTGCCAGACAATAATAAGTTCACCATGCTTTGGTTAAACTCTTCACACCCAGCAAGTCCAACATACGATTTAGTGGTTTGTGTGGCAATCACGTGCTCTTGCGCTTTGGCAATGGCGCGCATAATCGGCGTCTCTCCTTGGCTATTACGATAAACGCCAATGCCTAGGTCAACTTTTTCGCTGCGAGGATCGTTGCGGTATGCAACCGATAATGAAAGTATTGGATCGAGTGTTGGTGTTGGTAAATGTGAAAACATGAAGGTCACAACCCTTTGAAATTCAAGTAATGACCTTCAAGTTAGCACTAGATACATAATTTTTACAGTTTAAATTGATGGATTATTTGATTGGCACTGCCTCGCCATTCTAAGCTTGGATCGGCTTTATCCTGTTCAAAATTTCCATCAATCAAGACATCAACATATTCAATGACTTGTCTTTGAGCATCACTGAGTTCGTTTAGGGTATATCCCGTCCATAACCAGATATCTTTCCCCACACATTCAGTCTTTACTCGTTTAACCAACTGCAAAATAGAAGCAAGGTTTTGCGGGTGTAAGGGATCGCCACCCGACAAGGATAATCCTCGTCGCTTGATGCGCGTGTCGTTCAAATCAGTGATGATCTGCTGCTCTAGTTGCTGATTGTAAGTGTGGCCAGAATGCAGCGACCAAGTCCCTTTGTTGTAACATCCTTTGCACTGATGTTCACAGCCGGAGACGAACAGCGTACAACGCGTCCCCGGGCCATTCACAACATCAATCGGATGGTATTGGTGATAATTCATGCCAGCAGGTTACTCACTATCACTTACAAGTGTTTAACGCGACGTTTAACTTCTTCTTGTTTACCGAAGTTAAACGGACGAGCATCTGGGCTACCAAGGTAGCCACACACGCGGCGGGTTACGGAGACTTTGGATGAGTCGTGGTTACCACATTTAGGACAGGTAAACCCTTTACTCGTACACTCAAATTCGCCAGTAAAACCGCATTCATAGCACTCATCAATTGGCGTATTGGTCCCATAATAAGGAACACGGCTGTAACTGTAATCCCAAACGTTTTCAAGCGCTTCTATGTTTTTCTGCATATTCGGGAACTCTCCATAACAGATAAAACCACCACTTGAAACCTCTGGATATGGCATCTCAAAATCAATCTTATCGTATGGATTAACTTTCTTTTGCACATCCAAATGGAAGCTATTGGTGTAATAACCTTTATCCGTTACGCCTTCAATCACACCAAATTCTTTGGTGTCGATACGGCAGAAACGGCTGCAGAGATTCTCACTTGGCGTACCGTACAAACTGAATGCGTAACCGGTTTCTTCCGCCCATTGGTTAACGGCCCCTTTCAGGTATTTAATAATATCTAACGCGCGATCTCGCAGTTCACTATCATCATAAACATGTGTATCACTGCCATAGAGTGCAGTAATGGTTTCGTGCACACCGATGTAGCCCAAAGAGATAGATGCTCGGCCATTTTTGAATATATCGGCAATAGAATCATCGGCTTTTAAACGAACACCACATGCCCCTTCCATATACAAAATAGGTGCGACGCGTGCTTTGACTTTTTCAAGGCGGCTGATGCGAGTTTCTAAAGCACGGCGAGCCAGTTTTAATTTTTTATCGAGTAATGTGTAGAACTGTTCAATATTTCGGCCCGCTTTCAGCGCGATACGAGGTAAATTGAGACTGACTACTCCCAAATTATTCCGCCCTTCGTGAATCAGCTCACCACCTTCTTCATAGGTATTTAAGAAGCTGCGGCAACCCATTGGGGTTTTGAATGAACCCGTCACTTCAACTACTTTGTCGTAGTTGAGAATATCCGGGTACATGCGTTTGGTCGCACACTCTAATGCGAGTTGTTTAATGTCATAATTTGGATCTTCCGCTTTATGATTTAAGCCATCTTTGATGGCAAATACCAATTTAGGGAATACAGCCGTTTTACGATTTTTGCCTAAGCCAGCAATGCGATTTTTCAAAATTGACTGTTGAATCAATTTAGAGGCCCAACTGGTCCCTAGACCAAAGCCGAAAGTGACAAACGGAGTTTGCCCATTCGCGGTATGCAAAGTGTTGACTTCATATTCAAGTGACTGGAATGCGTCGTAGCACTCTTTTTCTGTACGGGACATAGCAAAGGCTTCGGGATGATGAATATCCCACTCTTTTGCTATTTCTAAATGTTTGTCGTAACTGGCTGTCACATAAGGTTCAAGCACTTCATCGATACGGTTGATGGTGGTGCCGCCGTAAATATGGCTCGCAACCTGAGCGATAATTTGCGCGGTCACTGCGGTGGCGGTTGAAATTGATTTTGGCGTATCAATTTCCGCATTACCCATTTTAAAGCCATGAGTGAGCATGCCTTTTAAATCAATCAGCATGCAGTTAAACATTGGGAAAAAGGGAGCGTAATCCAAGTCATGATAGTGGATATCACCCTCTTCATGCGCTTGCACAATATCACGCGGTAAAATGCGGGTTTTAGCGTAGTGTTTCGCCACAATACCAGCCAGTAAGTCACGCTGCGTTGGGATAACTTTGCCGTCTTTATTCGCATTTTCATTGAGCAGATCGGCATTACTTTCTTCGATAAGGCCTTCAATCTCTTGCGTCAAGGCACTTTGCTTTTCACGCGCGATATCACGATCGTGTCGGTACTCGATGTATGAACGAGCTAATGCTTTATAGGGCCCTTGCATTAGCTCGTTCTCTACTAAGGTTTGAATCTCGGCGATATGGACTTCATCGTAATCTTTGAGCTTCAGTTCTACCGCCAACGCCACATTGAGTGCGTAAATAGCGATCTCTTTATCAATATGTTCAGCTGCACTTTCCACGGCAGATTGAATGCGATCACGGTTGAACGGGGCTCTCGATCCGTCACGTTTGATTACGATAGGTTTCACCATTTCTCCTTACCCCTAGCATACTCACAGAGTTATCCACAAATACACTATATAGAGCAGTTTATTATCCGACTGACACAATATATTGTGGTGCATTTAACGAAAACTCCCAACTCAGGGTATTGATTTGGATCAATAAAAACCGAACATTGAACAAGATCAATGCGATCTTGGAGTAGTAGATCTCACTTAGAAAAGAAACGATGAAAATTGCAAATTTTTGATTTTTCCTCTTGAAATTTCACCGAACCTGATAGGCTAAGCCTTCGGATTCGATCAGTGAGGTATTGCGATGTTAAAATCAAAATGTGTATGTCGATTAGCGGCAGCAATACTCTTTATTCCCTCTTTCGCGACTTGGGCACAAAGTCTCACATTAGCGACATGGAATGTCGAATTCCAACACACTATTTCATGATTAATCGAGGTCATTTCGTTGCCAAAAAATATCATCCATACTTTTCTTGGAATGGCTTTTCTTGAAACACTGTCCTCGGGCGAGCCAAGTGATAATAGATGGCCGAAATGAAGTTAATTGGAATGATCAATCCGCACATTGATCAACTTTAACAACTACAGCACGATTTTTACCCGCCAACTTGGCTTGGTACATTAAACTGTCCGCAACAGTAAGTGAGACTTTATCAGGAACAAGATCGTAATAGGCGCCACCCAAACTGATACTGAGCGTGATGGTATCATTGGCTACTCGCATTGGATTTTCATAGACAGATTGACAGATATATTGAGCTTTCAATTTGACCTCTTCAAAGGTATAGAGAGTAAGAATAATGGCGAACTCTTCTCCACCTAAACGAGCAATAAAGTCATTATTGGATAACTTTCTCTGTACATGTCTAACCACATGAATAATGGCTTGATCACCCACTTCATGACCAAACTGATCATTGATTAGCTTAAAGTTATCAATGTCAAACACCAATAAGGTGAAGGAGACGGGAGTTCCTTGCAATTCTGCTATCTTTGATTGGAAGTGTCGGCGATTACTGATTTTTGTTAGCTCATCAGTTTGCGCCAATTTCTCTAGCAAGTGATTTGCTCTCTCTAAATCGATGGTTTTATGTATGACTGCGCGTCTTAACATCAAGATGTAAATACAGAGAACCATCAGAGCTACGCTAATGATGATCGGGATAAAATATTTTGGGTAAACCGTCTCCATGTAGATCCAGCGACTAAATAACTGCATTTTAGAGGCATCAGATACCTTATCTGTCGCATTTGCGAGCTTCTGCCAAAGAACGTCATTGCCCTCTTTCACCCCAAAGCGCAACGGCTCAGAATAGAGAAACTTAACTGGCACATATTTTTTCGGGCTATTTTCTGTAAACATAAAGAGATTAGCGATTTGATAATCGCTAATAAACCCTTCTAATTTTGCACTGGAAGCGGCATACAACATATCTTCATTCGTGGCAAAGTAGACCAAGTTTAATTTAGGTAAATATTGAGCTGCGTAATACGCCTCATAGCCACCCAATACAACGCCAACCTTAATATCGATTTCACCTGAAAATATTTTGTCAAAATCCGTACCGAGTAAGTATTGATCTAAGAATACGTGCGTCTCGATCGCCATAATTTCAGGTCCAAAATCGAGGAACAGATCTCGCTCAGGTGATTGAATTAGACCCGCATGAACGTCGGCTTGCCCATGTTTAACCAGCTCTAGTGATTCGTTCCAGCTTACTAGTTTAAATTCAACATCGAACCCGCTTTGCTCAGCAACGACTTTCCAATAATCGACTAAGATTCCGGCAGGCTCTCCTTGCTTATTAATATACGAATACGGTTTCCACTTGGCTGAGCTTGTAATAAGCAGAGGTTGAGAAAGATCATGCTCGCTGGAGAGCGGTTCACCGACTTCTGCCGTAGAAGCGATGACTGGAAGCTGCAGCGCCAATACAGCCATCACTCGAGAAAATATCATCAATAACGCAGATTTCAGTTTCATGTTTTCCTAACTGGGGAGTTTAGTTGACTCAAACACGATTAAGCTTGCACCGCTTTTCTTGTTATGAAACACCTTTAGTTATAATCATAGCGAATTTATCCGTAATCTACCTATTTAAAACTGCATTTTTAATATCCATTGCCTGCTGACATTTTAAAGCTGATAAAAAGGGCGCTGACTACTCAGCGCCCTTTTTATAGTTAGAGCAAGGGAATAGTTAGAACAGAAAGATCAATGACGCATAACCGTATAATACAAAACAGGAATAACTAATAAAGTTAAGACGGTAGAAACAAAGATGCCGAAAATCAGGCTAATGGCTAAGCCATTAAAAATGGGATCATCTAAAATAAATACCGCCCCGATCATGGCCGCTAAAGCGGTAAGCATGATGGGTTTAGCACGAACAGCCGCAGACTGAATAACCGCTTCGGAAAATGCCACACCTTCTTCAACCTGCTGATTAATGAAATCAACCAGCAAGATGGAGTTACGTACAATAATCCCCGCGAGTGCTATCATCCCAATCATCGACGTGGCGGTGAACTGAGCACCAAGTAACGCATGGCCGGGCATGACGCCAATAATCGTCAGTGGAATTGGAGCCATAATGATCAACGGAACAAGGTAGGACTTAAACTGCGCGACAACCAGTAAGTAAATAAGGATCATCCCAACCGCGTAGGCAATGCCCATGTCGCGGAATGTTTCATAAGTGATCGTCCATTCACCATCCCAGAAGATTTCGACACCATTTAACCCTGTAGGTTGGTGGATATAATACTGTTCCACAGGTAGACCAAGTGCATTGATGTTGAACACCATTTCAAACATACCGTATAAGGGGCTGTCTGTTTCACCCGTCATATCCGCCACCACCATCACCATTGGTAACAGGTTTTTATGCACAATGTAGTCATCCATTTGAGTTTGGCGAATAGTGACTAAATCAGACAATGGATATGCACTGCCCGCAGTGCTCGCTACTTTCATGTTCAACACTTGATCTAATCGGACTTTGACGTTTTCACTAGCTTGCACTTGAATGGGGATTGGGTACTTGCTGTGCTCACTGTGCAAATAGGTGATCGGCTTTCCACCGACGGCCGTCGCCAAAGCATCGACTATCGAAGCATAAGGTACTTGATAGTGTGACGCTTTGCTGCGATCAATCACTACTTGCCATTTTTGATGCACTTCCGGTAGATACATATCGATATCGACAATATCCGCTGTTTCGCGGAAGATCCCGCGTAGCATCCTTGCCACTTGTGCCCGAATCTCATGTGTCGGACCATAAACTTCCGCTAAAATAGGTGACCAAACGGGTGGCCCCGGTGGAACTTCAACGACTTTGACTTTACCGCCAAATCGGCTGGCAACCTCATTAAGCTTGAGGCGTACTTCACTTGCAATCGTATGACTATCTTTATCGCGCTCTTTTCGCCCTAACAGGTTCACCTGAATATCACCTTGGTTGGCTTGATTGCGCATAAAATAATGACGAACAAGGCCATTGAAGTTGATCGGTGCGGCTGTACCTGCGTAAATCTGATACCCACTGACTTCAGGCACGCTATTTAACACCGTGCCAAGTTCAAATAAAACGCGTTGCGTTTTCTCAAGCGACGCCCCCTCAGGCATATCCAATACCACTTGAAACTCTGATTTATTATCGAAAGGCAGCATTTTTAAAACCACGGCCTTTGTGATTGGCAGTAATAGGGAGCCAGCAATAAGCGCAAATACCGCAAGCATCAAGAAAAGCCGGTTACGTCTTTGTGCAGCCGAGACCACGAAAGGATTCATGATTCGGTGAAAGATGCCTTGAGTTGATTGAGATTGTGCTTGATGCGATGAAGGCTTAAGAAACTTGGCCGCTAACCAAGGTGAAAAGACAAATGCAACCGCCAATGAAATCAGCATTCCCATCGAAGCATTGATGGGAATTGGGCTCATATACGGGCCCATAAGCCCAGAGACAAAGGCCATTGGCAATAGTGCGGCAATCACGGTTAAGGTGGCAAGGATTGTGGGTCCACCCACTTCATCAACCGCCGTAGGAATGAGATCCACCAGCTTGCGCTTACCTAACGCCATATGACGGTGGATATTTTCCACAACAACAATGGCATCGTCCACTAAAATGCCAATAGAGAAAATTAACGCAAAAAGCGAGACCCGGTTGAGTGTAAAACCCCATGCCCATGATGCAAACAGTGTCATCATCAAGGTGACAACAATAGCCATACCGACCACGATAGCCTCACGCCATCCCATCGCAATAACCACCAAAATAACGACTGCAGTGGTTGCAAAAATCAATTTACCGATCAATGTATTGCTTTTATCGGCGGCGGTTTTCCCGTAGTCACGCGTGATTTCAACACTGATTCCGTGTGGAATTAACTGATTTTCAAGTTCTGCAACTCGAGCTTCAACCATCTCAGCCACACGAACGGCGTTTTCACCTCCTTTTTTAGCGATGGCTAAGGTAACTGCTGGATAAATACCTTGCTTATCACTGGTCCAAACTTGTTGGGTTGATGTATCAACACCCAATTGAACCGTAGCGACATCCGCTAAATATACCGGTGTCTGGTTATGCAGCCCAATCACCAATTGCTTTACTTCTTCAACTTTTGTTAAAAACTGACCAATTTGGATGGGAAACTGCTGATTTTCATGCGTCAGTTTCAACATTGGAGAGCTGTGGTTCGCCGCAGGAAGATGCTGATTCAGTTGATCTAACGTGATGCCAAAGCTGTTCATTTTAACGGGGTCTAAACGTACATCAACAATAGTAGGGTGGCGACCTATCGTATAAATATCTCGTGTACCATCAATGCGTTTGAGCTCTGTTTCTAAACCATGGGCCACTTGCGTTAACTGCTGGTTGTCCAAAGTACCCGTTTTATCGGATAACGTAATGCTGACGATAGGCACATCTTCAATGCCTTTAGGTTTAATGATCGGCTCGCCCACCCCAACGCCTTTTGGCATCCAATCTTTATTGGAATAGAGTTTATTATAAATACGAACCACGGCGTCGTTTCTAGGAACGCCGACATCAAAGATAGCCACAATCATCGCACCATCGGGTTGTGAAAAAGAGTAAATTTTATCAATTCCCTCAATTTCAGAGATGATCTGCTCTGCTGGGTTCGTCACTAAACTTTCCACTTCCGCCGGAGAAGCTCCGGGAAAAGGAATATACACATCGGCAAAGGTCACATCGATTTGCGGCTCTTCTTCTTTAGGAGTAACCATTACCGCAAAAACGCCCATCAGTAACCCAACAATCGCGAGCAACGGCGTCATCGCTGAAGTCTGAAAAGCTTTGGCAATACGTCCTGAGACGCCTAAACGATTATCCATATCACTCACCTACTTGTGTAAATACACGGCTTGCAACCGTATCGCCTTGTTCCAAGCCAGATAATACTTCCACATATTCACCATAGGTTTGCCCTAATCGCACTGGATTTAGCAGTCGTTTATCATCAACGATGCGATATACGGCACTCAGTTCTGCTCGGCGAATCACAGCGGCAACAGGAATGAGCATCACCTCACGTTGACCATAATTAAACTCTGTCTTGACCCACATTCCTGGCATCACTTGCCCGGACTTGTTAGTTTGATCTGCACGAGGCAGCTCAAGACGGATTTTGAATGTATGTGATTGAGGGTCTGCATAACTGAATAAGCTGTAATCGATTGGGGTTATTTTATCGCCCGTAGGCATAATGACTTGGAATTGAGCAACATTGGTGACTGCAGGCTGATAGCGCTGCGGAATGGCCGTTTCAACACGCAACTCATTGAATGAGAAACCACTGAGCAGCGCAGTACCCGGAGCCACCGTTTCACCCAGCTCTACATGTCGCTCCGTCACGACACCATCATAAGGGGCGGTAATATTGGTGTATCCAAGTGACTCCTTCGCCTGCACGACTGCGGCTTTTGCCGCCTTGACGGCCGCAGCAGCACTTCGAGCTTGAGCTTCAGCGCCATCCATTTGGTCTTGTGAAATCGCACCTTTAGGAAACAGCAGTCGATAACGCTTTAGTTGAGCTTGAGCTTCACGATTTCGAGCCTCTGCACTGGTTAACTGAGCTTGAGATGCGTCTAAAGAAGCCGATTGCTGAATAGCGCTGATTTCTAATAGCACGTCGCCCTTTTTAACAAAATCGTTAACGTCGACATACACACCAACGACTCGACCAGAGGTTTGAGCCGCAACTGTCCCTTTGTTAACTGGCTGGACAACACCTTCAAATGCAATCTGCTGTGGTATCTGCTCATAGGTCACGATATAACGATCATCAGCATAGCCAACGGCCCAATAACCGCTCGTGATTAAGGCAATACACGCAATCCAAATTCGCCTTTTCATACCCATCCCTCATGTTGATCGTTACGATTCCACTTGCTTATTGAATTCTAGTTAGATTAAACCGTTTGCGTTTGCTGTTGTTTATTATTCTTAATGCAGATCAACAAATTAGTTGCACCAAGCCCAACCATCATTGAGACAAAGAATAGCCATACCTCAATATTACCCAGTGCAAGGCTTGATAGTGCTGGCCCTGGACAGATGCCCACTAATCCCCAACCTAACCCAAAAATCGCAGCACCAGAGATAAGCCGGGTATCAACACTGCGAGTCGTCGCTAAACAGAATTTTTCTGCGTTTATAGGCTGCTGTCTTGCTTTAATAACGATGAAATAGGTCGGCATAAAAACGGCCAATGCACCTCCCATCACAAACATTAAGCTTGGATCCCAAGCACCAGCCACATCCAAAAAACCTACGACTTTGGCTGGATTGGCCATTCCTGAGATAACCATACCCGCACCAAACAAAATACCTGCCACTAACGAGGTTAATCTAAACAACATCTGATTCATTTTGACTCACTTATAGAAGATGAAGGCGTACAAACACAGTAATGGCAGCAACGCCCATGGAGGTACCTGTCGCCGCAATAGAGCGAGTGGATAGTCGACCAACACCACAGATACCATGGCCACTGGTGCAACCATTTCCTAATCGAGTGCCTACCCCAACTAATAGGCCAGCAAGCGCCAAAACACCGTTATTAAAGTTAAAAGTTTGCGGCACTTGTGCATTTAAAAACCAAACGGCAATAGCACCACCAGTTACCATGCCAAGTGCAAATAACAAACGCCATGCAAAATCACGCGTTTTAGGCGTCATCAATCCCGTTAATACCCCACTTATCCCAGCAATTTTGCCGTTAAACAGCAACATGAGTGAAGTTGATATCCCTAGTAAAACACCACCTAACAACGATTCCCAAGGAATAGAAAACAACATTATTTATCCTTTTAACCTATGACAAATGAACTAATTACAAAAAACGGTCTGCAAACTTTGAATAAGCTGTACAACCCGCGGATCCGATAGCGAATAGAAGACTTGCTGTGACTCCTTTCTTGCTTTGATCATATTTTGCTTACGAAGCACGGTTAAATGTTGCGAAAAGGCTGATTGACTTAACATCGAGCTTTGCTGCAATTCTCCAACGCCCACCTCACCATTAATTAACTGGCAAAGCACCATCAAACGCTCAGGGTGGGCCATCGTTTTAAGCAACTCTGAAACCTCTATCGCATTTGTTTTCATTTGCTCCACATTGACTGATGTGATCTCCATCATTCCCCCTTCGCATTGCATTTAATTAGATAATACTAATGAATGAGGTTTAGTCAACGCTTATTTAGCTTATTCAAAATTAGATAAATTAACATTAGACATTACTAATCAATAAATTTATAGTGACTTTAATTTACAACGGAGGGTAACAACATGACGATTGAAAATGGGGTAAGAATATTGGCGGGCAGCATGGTACTGCTGTCGATCGTTTTAACTGTGTTTGTCCATTCAAACTTTATTTGGCTAACGGTATTTGTTGGAGTGAACTTAATTCAAAGCGCTTTCACAGGGATTTGTCCAGCGGCCTTTTTCTTGAAAAAGCTTGGCCTGCACTGAGGATTTACTTACCTTACCATGCCGCTTTTGTTTAATTTTACTGGAGTAATTTATGACTAAGATTGTGATTATTGGTGGTGTCGCGGGTGGTGCATCCGCAGCGGCTCGTGCTCGTCGACTCAGCGAAGAAGCTGAAATCATTATGTTTGAGCGGGGCCCCTTCGTTTCATTTGCTAACTGTGGCTTGCCATATCACATCGGCGGTGACATCAAAGAGCGCAGCAATTTGCTGCTACAAACACCGGAAAGCTTTTTAGCGCGTTTTAATGTAGATGTGCGCACTATGAATGAAGTGCTGCGCATTAATCGTGCAGCGAAAACCATCACTGTACGCAATCTGCTGGATCAGTCAGAGTACCAAGAAAGTTATGATTTTTTGCTGCTTTCCCCTGGAGCGGGTCCTATTGTCCCGTCGATTCCTGGGATTCAAAACCCACTGACCCATTCGCTGCGCAACATTCCAGATATGGATAAAATCATCCAGACGCTGCAAATGAATAAACCTGAGCATGCAACTGTCGTCGGCGGTGGTTTTATCGGTTTGGAAATGATGGAAGCGTTCCATCACCTTGGTATCAAAACCACGCTGATCGAAATGGCTGATCAAGTAATGACACCTGTCGATAGTGAAATGGCGGGCTTTGCTCATGCGGAAATTCGCGCTAAAGGCATCGATTTACGTTTAGGTGTTGCCTTGAAATCGGTCGAATATAAACCAGCGACGACGTTACCTAGCACAGAATCGGGTGAAACTCTGGAGCACAAACACATCGAAGGTGAACTGGATCTTGTGCTCAGCAATGGTGAAATACTCACCACTGACATCCTGATTATGGCGATTGGTGTGCGTCCAGAAACCAAACTGGCTGCTGAAGCGGGCTTACAACTCGGTGAACTTGGTGGCATTTGGGTGAACGAACAGATGCAGACCAGCGATCCAGCGATTTACGCCGTCGGCGATGCGATCGAAGAAAAGGATTTTGTTACAGGCAAAGAAACGCTGGTTCCACTCGCAGGTCCTGCCAATCGCCAAGGTCGCATGGCAGCTGATAACATGCTTGGTCGTAACGAAACCTATCAAGGAACACAAGGAACCGCAATCTGTAAAATATTCGACTTAGCCGTGGCATCCACAGGCAAAAATGAGAAGCAACTAAAACGTGACGGCGTTGATTACGAAAAAGTGTACGTTCACACAGCCAGCCATGCGAGCTACTATCCGGGCGCTGAAGTGGTGTCGTTCAAAATGCTGTTCGATCCAAAATCAGGCAAAATCTTCGGGGCACAAGCGGTTGGTAAAGATGGCATCGACAAGCGTATCGACGTGATGGCTGTCGCTCAACGTGCAGGTATGACAGTAGAACAACTACAACACTTAGAGCTGACTTACGCGCCACCATACGGCAGCGCGAAAGATGTGATTAACCAAGCAGCTTTTGTCGCGACAAATATAATGAAAGGCGATGCAAAAGCCATCCATTTTGATCAAATCGATTCGCTAAGTGACACGCATATTATTTTGGATGTACGTAATCCAAGTGAACGTGAAAATGGTAATCATCTCAAAGGCGACATCAATATTCCGGTTGACCAACTTCGTCAACGTATGGATGAACTGCCCAAAGACAAAGAGATCATCATTTATTGCCAAGTCGGGTTGCGCGGTAATGTAGCCTACCGCCAACTGGCCAATAATGGCTTTAAAGCACGTAACTTGATTGGTGGGTTCCGTACTTATCTGTTTGCAAAACAATAAAAGATTCAATTGAGTGCTGCTGATGCGGCACTCTTTTTAAGTTAACCGATGTAAACCGCGATTGGCATATTAGTCTGTTCTTCAAGCTCTTTTAATTTCGCCAACAAAGCTGAGTTAATTTGATTGCCAGCGGTCAACATTAAGTTTCCATTGGGTAAGTACAAATCACGCTTAATTTTCATACCCGGTTTCACTTCACTCAAACCAATGCACAATTCTAGGCCATCCTCCAAGTGTTTTAACGAAGTTACTACCATTAAAAAAGCATCCACGACTGTGGGGTCATATAAGGTTCCAGCCTGCTCTTTTATATAACTCTGCGCACTTTTGGTATGCATACGACGTGGATTATTTGGTGATGCAATATAGTAGTCATAATCTTTAACCACTTTAATAATACGTGAACACAAAGGTATTTCTTCACCATGTAAATGGCCTGGCTTACCAGTACCGTCATACAACTCATCTTGGTGGCGAATGATCTCAACTAGTGGTTCAAAGCGCTTAATTCGGCCTAAAATCTCGGCACCTAATACAGAATTGGCATTAGGACTCTGAGGAATTGAGGTTTCTGGATCAACAATCAACTTTTCAAGTTCTTTATCTTTCGCGCCGATTAATCCTATTTGGTGCATCAAACCACACAAATAGACATGACTCACTTGGCTTTCAGGTAGTTTTAACCGCTGCGCTACTACCTTCGCTTGGTTAGCAATACGCTCTGCGTGATCGGCTGGGTGTCCCGTTCGATATTGAATGATCGCAGTAACCATACCCAATATGTCTTTAAACGTCTTGTTACGACTTATCAATAAATGTTCTAACTTTTTATTAGATGATTGCAGCTCTAACGTTCTCTCTTTTACCTTCTGCTCTAAATCTTGATTAAATTCAGCCAGCTTACGATTATTGTCTTCCAAGGCTAGATTCACCACTTCGAGCTCGCTATTGCGTTTTTCTAACTCGATAGCCAAATGTTCTCGCTCTTTTGTCAGACGATAAAACTCCGCTGCTTTTGAAACGATCAATTTTAGGTTTTCGTTATCCCATGGTTTGCCAATATAGGTATGAATTCCGCCGGAATTTACTGCCCTGACGGTTGACTGAATATCACTATATCCAGTAAGCAGGATACGAATCGTCTCAGGATATAATTCTTTTGATTTTGCGAGAAAATCGGCACCATCCATCTCTGGCATCCGCATATCAGAGATAATAATAGAGACCTCATGTTGCTCTAAATATTCCAAGGCTTCCTTTCCGCTATTAAAAGAAACTATGTCATAATCTGTACGCAAAACCCTCGTTAGTGATTTTAGAATTTCGCTCTCATCATCTAGCAGCAGAAGGCTAAGTCTATCACCACCAATCGCTATTTTTTGTGCGACATTTTCCATCGTTCCTCCTCCATTCTAGACAAATAACTGACCACGTCGTCTGATGATAATGCCTGACTCACCAAATGCCCCTGGATAATGGAACAGCCCAAGGTTTTCAATTTATCCGCTTGCTCCTGAGTATCAACCCATTCGGCGATCACTCCCATTTCAAGTGATTCAGCACTGTCTATCATTGCCCTCAGAATAACTTCATTGGACGCTGATTTGCCAATTGCTTGAACAAATCGTCCATCAATTTTAAGTACATCGAAAGGCATTTCGCACAGATATTCATAGCCCGCATATCCAGTTCCAAAATCATCCAGTGCACAGCTCAATCCCAACCCTTTCAGTTTACTGAGTTCTTGTTTCGCCTGAATAAAATCCTCAATAAAGTCATGCTCCGTTATCTCTATTGACAAGTTATTCAAACCGCAACTGAGCTTTGTAGTTAGCTTAGTCAATAATTCGTAAAATTGCCCATTTATCAACATGTTCCCAGGCACATTAACACTGATATTTCGATCTTTAATTAGTTTCTGATGTTGTTTGATGAACATCAGTACGTCTTCCAATATTTTTTCGGTCAACACTTTAGTTAAACCATACTGCTCAATTATGGGTAAGAAACTGGCTGGATATTGCCACTCATTCTCAACTGTTTTGCGCCTAGCTAATGCTTCAAATCCACAAACATCACCAGTTACCGTCGATAGTTGCGGCTGATAAAACGCGCAGAAATAGCGTCTATCGATATCGTTTAATACAGAAAATAGCGCCAATAACTCTCGGGATTGAGGATCATTATCGAGCCAGTAAATCGGCAGTTGATGATGCAAACGCACTCGCGAGCGTTCATTAAGGTCAGCAATAGATATATCATCGACTTGATGCAACGATTTAACATCACAGAGCAAAACCGTGTATCTGGTTTTAATAAGATGTGTGTCGACTTCAACAGGCTGAGAGAGCCGCGAACATAGGCGCATCACAACTTGATAACCTTTGGGGCTGTATGGAATGCACATAAACAGCTTATCTTTGTAGCGATATATGGTTTCCGGCTCTGTATTACCATCACTCAGATGCCACGCCAGCGTTTTAATAAATTGATTACCAAGCGCTCCGCCGTATTGATGGTTAATTTCGTCTAAATTAGCAATATTCACCATGACCAAAGCGTATGAGGAGTCACCATGTTTTTTCAATTCGATAATCTGTTCATCTAACGTACGCCGGTTTTTTAAGTTCGTCAGCACATCACTACCTAGCAATGCTTCACGCTCCAATAAACTCAAACGTATGGTTTCAATCAGCTCCTCTCTATCCCATGGTTTTTGGAGAAAACGATGCAATTTCCCTTCGTTCAAAGCACGAGACAAACCTTTGATGTCAGCTTGACCAGATAGAATAATGGTTACAACATGAGGATACTTATTGCGAATATTGACGACCAGCTCTGTCCCATCCATATTAGGCATTCGATAATCAGAAATCACAATTTCGATAGGGTGCCGCTCTAAAATAGTCAGAGCCTCAAGGCCGCTACTCGCACAATGAACCACAGAAAAATGCGGTTTGAATTCACGAGTTAAAGCTTTAAGTACCGCTGGCTCATCATCTACAAGCAGAATTTCTTTATATCGAAACATACAATTACCCCAATCCTTTCATCGAATGATGAGGTGCAACATAAAGCGGTAAACGAATATAGACGCAGGTTCCTTGACCTATCGTCGACTGAATTTCAATTTTCCCGAGGTGCTCTTCTATGATTTCTTTCGCAACAGATAATCCAAGTCCTGTGCCATCACCGATACGCTTGGTGGTAAAAAAAGGATCAAAAACGTACACTAAATCTTCCGGACAAATGCCTTTACCGTTATCGCATACCGATAGACAGACACTAGATTTATTCTCGATTAATAAGCTGTTTTCCATATACAAGGCGACAGTGACTTCACCATCAGTATGAGAGAATGACTGTAACGCATTGACTAACAAATTAATCAGTACTTGTTGGAGCTTATGGGTTTGCCCTAGAACATAAAATGGTATTTGAGGAGGTTCATAATTTAAGCGTGCTTTCAGCTTCATTTCACCCAACACCATATTAGTCGCAGAGCTAACCACGTCTCTTAAATCGACCATTCCAACTGATAATTTGGACTCGTGATAATACACATTCAAGCTCGCTACAATGTTTTTAATACGCGAAAGCCCCTCTAAACTTTCCACAATGATAGACTCGCTATCATCAAGTATTTCTGCCAACTGACGGTCGTTGATCTGCTGGATCTCTGGGTGTGCCTTCACTTGGGCAAGATAGGAACTTAACGTGTTGAAATTACTCATCACAAAGCCGAGTGGATTATTGATTTCATGCGCAACACCGGCGGCCAATTTACCTAAAGAAACCCTTTTTGCATCTTGCTCATTTCGTTGAAGATCACTACTACTCTCCCGCATAGACGACAGTAATTTTAAGGCCATCTCAACCAGTAACATGCCTTCTTGGATTTTTTCTAATTCACTTAAGTCAAAAGCATTCAGCGTTGTTCGCGCAAGAAACAGGCTATAGCGCCGCGTCAGTGAGGAGACGGAAAAGGTAACGCCACTTTTCCAAGCAGGAAAGTCATTGTGGTAGTCTGAGAATTTCCCCGTATCATTGGCTAAATCAGGAAAGTAACTAAACTCCGTATCGGCTAAGGTTGGGTATGTGCCTAACTTCATTGCATCGGTGATTGGAAAACTAGAACGCAGTATCTTGAGCCTCTGCTCAGAATTGTAAGAAAATAGCACGATATGTGTATTAGGGAATAAAGGCTGAACATGAGTAATAAACTGATCTAACTTGTCTTCTTGTGATTGATTTGAAAACATAACTCCTAGCAAAGAAAGTACGACGTAGTGAAATGTTGAGTCCAAGCTGTGTTCTTCTTGAAAGCGTCTATTCTCTTCCTGTTGCTGGGTTTTACTCACATGCATACTCCCTAATCAGATAACGATCATTTTCACTCTATTGCTAGTGTAGCCAATTCGACTGCGTCTATCGGTAACGTAATGATGAATTCAGTACCTTTATTAACTTCGCTATGAACTGCAATGGTGCCTTTATGACCTTTGATGATCCCGTACGAAACTGATAAACCTAATCCTGTGCCGGACCCAACCGCTTTGGTGGTAAAGAAGGGTTCAAAGATGCGATCTTTAATCGCATCAGGAATACCGCTTCCCGTATCTTTAATGCGAATTTCAACCTGTTTCTCATTTAACTTGGCTAATGAGATGGTGATGGTGCCTTCTCCGACAATCGCCTGACTTGCATTGACAAGAATATTAAGAAGGACTTGGTTAATCTGCATTGGCTGGCAATACACTTCAGGCACGTTTTCTTGATATATTTTCTCTAAAGTAATGTTGTATTTGATTTCGTTATTGATGATTTTCAGCGTTGATTCGATACAGTTTTCCAAATTTGCGTAGCTCCATTCAGAACCATCAACGTGTGAAAACTCTTTTAAATTTTTCACAATGGCCATTACTCGAGATGAACCTTCTAGTGATTCTGAAATCAAATCAGCCGTATCTTCTAAAATAAAATCAATCTGTTTCTCTTGTAGTAATGACTCACACTTTGCCGCTAAAACGGTATTATTTGCTTGTGAAACCTGTTGTTTTATCCCTTCTAAAACGGCGGCTAGCGTTTGAAAATAGTCACTCAGTGTTTGAATATTGGATGTGATAAAACCCACTGGATTATTGATCTCATGAGCAATGCCTGCCGAAAGCTGCCCAATAGAGGCCATTTTCTCTGATTGCAGTAGTTGTCCTTGAGCATCTTCGAGTTTTTTAATCAACACTTTTTGCGCTTGATGTTCTTGCTCTAATTGATAAGAAATGCGTTTAAGTTCCTGCTGCTGGCTAGCTTGTATCGTTACATCATAGACGCATATACAAACATGCTCGATGGTCCCATCTTCACTATGAATAGGGATGATCTCCAAATCTTGATACATCTGATCTTCTTCGCCCGATACAGGGCGGGAGCTTTTAAAGGGCAGTAGATGAGGCTTTTGCTCCCAGCTACTAAAGCTTGAAGTTTCAATCACCAATGCCGTATCAATTTTTCGTTTAAGGTAGTCTGCGGAATGGGGAAATAGTTCAAGTATGTTCTTTCCTTGCATCACATCACCATCAAAAATGACTCGGGATTGGAAATAGTCATTCGCTTTCACGATAATGTAATCCTGCCGTACTATGCACAACGCAAAAGAGAGTTGATCCAGCAGATCAGAAAGCAGTAAGCGGCTTTTTCCCATTCCAAACTCCTACATCAACTCATCGAGGTGAATGAGTACCTTATCTAATTCGTTGTCTGCAAAACAGATGATGGTTTTAGCAGAGAATGACGCTTTTTCGACTAAAAAAGAGATTTCCATAATTAAAGATAGCTTCCACTGAGAAATGGGGAGCGGCTGTGTTGACGGATAAAACAGCACTGGAGACTGAATTTTAGTTTTTATGTCTATTTGCTGACATAGACCCTTTAGACTTGCACCAGATAAAATATTCGAGATATCTAAAATGCTCTCTTCTAGGCTCACGACATCTTGAGCATCACCTGTTGATTGTTTTAGATCGCTCACTATCTGTTCACAGCCTTTTCTGCTCATTAAGGTCACTAACTCACCATCCATGCCACCAAAAAAAGACTGCCGAGTGTAGTAATAATCGGTTTCATAAGATTGCAGTTGCGCTAAATCCTCATCCGTTGCCACTCCAATACTGGGTACAGATATAGTGACGTGTAAATTAAGTAAGGTAGCCAGTTTATTTGCTGCTCTGCCCATTGAGATATTCATAAATTCTTGCAGGGCGTCTTTATGGTCTTCTGAAAGTGCCATTGTCATAATAGTCCTACCTCGTGCAATGTTTGTTTTAGCTGTGCTGGGTCAAGTGGTTTTTGCAAAAAGGTGACTGCACCGAGTTCTCTTACGCGCTGCTGAGCAAAAGGTTGAATATCGGCACTAATGACAATGACAATACTTTTAGCATCAATGCTATGCAAATATTCAAGGACTTGGAAGCCATCCATTTCTGGCATGGTCAAATCTAAAAACATCACTTCAGCGCACCCATTTTGGTAATTGACTAGGGCTTCTTTGCCATTTTGGGCTTCGTTGATTTCCACATCCCACTCTTCAGGAATCGCCCTCATTACCGCTTTTCTCGACATCTTTGAATCGTCTGCTATTGTAATTTTAATTGCCATGCTCGCTCCCTCTAACCAAAAAAAGTAATTATATAATTACTCAATAAATATGGGTTTTAGCTCAACTAATACGCTTGCAATGGAACTTGGTACACCGTCAATCAGTGTTTGGTAGCTCTCATTTTCCTTACATGCTTCTATACGATTTGCAAGCCCCACAATACTGCCAAGTACAACAGATTTGTCATCTGAAAAAAAATCACTCTTACTTTGATTAAGAACGATCTCTCCAATCTCTGAACCGTATCCCCATATCATCAGCATATATGCCGTTACTATGTAGTAATCAGCATATTCTTGTTGAAGCTCCAAGAAAGAATCAACATTATGGATATCAGCGCCTTCCTCCATCAAAATCAATTTTCCGATTGCGGTAAGCAAGCTTGAGACAAACACCCGATCTTTATCTTGTAGGGAGTACCCCAAGTTTTTAGCCAGTAAACGGGATATATAGCTCACCCTCAGCGCCTGTTCTGAAATATCTTGGTGAGCCTTTTTTGAAACTAAGCTGTTAGCGTGATGGCTCAATAACGATATGGCGATACTCTCCACTAAAGTTGCGCCTAAACGTCCAACAGCTTCCGATAATGAATCTGTGGTTCGACGAAAACCCAAGTAAGAAGAATTGGCAATTTGAAACACTCGTGCAACTAATACAGGCTCATGGCTAATGGTGTCTGCTATCGATTGAAGATCACAAGTAGGAGAGGCAATAGTTTGTTGTAAACGGTGTATCGAATTGGGTAACACCGGAAGATCTTTCAAGCTTCCGAGTTTAGTTCGACACTCACTGTTAAACGGCATTTGATAAAGACGTTCGGTACATTCAAATAAGCGTTCAAAGTCCTCTTGTGTGAATGGCTTAGGCAGAACGAAGTGGGAATACGCATGCGCTTTTTGAGGCAAATTCTCCTGCGTATTCCCAGTTAAAAGAGCTCTCACTACTTGCGGGTAAGACTGCTTTACCTCTTTTAAAAGCTCATCGCCACATTTATGCGGCATGAGTAAATCTGAAATGATAATGGCTGGCGGTTGGCAATTATGCTTATTCCATTCTGACAACCAATCTAGTGGCTCTGAAACGAGTATAATTTCCCATTCTGGACGAATACGCCTGATCAAACGAGCAATGGCTTTAAGCATAAAAACATCATCATCTATGCACATGACTTTCAAATGTACTTTTTCCATTTGATTCTCACTTAGCTTCATTGTTTTATTTATTCATATATTGGTTGATTTCGTCCAACAACAGCTTACTTTGATCATTGATCGAACTGATTGAAAACTCGGTGTCTTGAGTAACATTGGTTAGATTATCAGTTGCGACTTCAAGTTTCTGGAATTCAGACGCTAATACATCCGCTCCGACAAACCGAGATGACGATTTCATGGTGTGTGAAATGTGGTGAATCACCTCAACTTGGTTGCAACAAAGCGCACTGCTAAGTTTGTTCAAAGCTTCCAACAGGCTTTTTCGATAGCCGCACAGCATCTCATTCACATTCTCTTCACCAACCATATCCGCCACCCTCTCTGGTGAAAAATACTGCAATCCGTCCATAAAGTGCACCCATAAGCCAAAAAAGTTGATATATGCATCCTGACTTCTAATCCAAAGCGTTAGTACTAGTGTAGACCATATTGCTTAAGTGCTAACAAAAAAGAGCGAGTGAAGTGTATGTATTAGCTTAATACTGCATTGGTAACATCGTAAGAAATAAAGCAATTTCTACCTTGATGCTTTGCTTGGTACAAGGCTTCGTCGGCCAGATTGTAAATATTAGCGATAGACTCAGTACCATTCGGCGTTAACGAGATGACACCTTGAGATAAGGTGACATGATCAGCAATTTCGCTGTATTGATGAGGATAGTGTGCCTTGATCATTGATTGTTGGATTCGCTCAGCGGCGATCAGTGCTTGTTCATAATTGGCATTACCCAGCAGCACTAAAAACTCTTCACCGCCATATCGCCCTACATACTCACCAGTGCGCACAAATAACTGATTCACCGTTTGCGCAATGCTAATCAAGCAGTTATCTCCTTCTATATGGCCGTAGTTATCGTTAAACCGTTTGAAATAGTCCACATCGATTAAAATGAGGCTCATTGGAAATTTGTGCCGCCCATGCCAACTGATCATCTCTTTAAGTTTGTCATCTATAAATCGACGATTAAAGACTTGTGTTAAGCCATCTTCATTTGCTTGCTGCTGCAAAACACGATTTAGCTCTTCAAGTTTAACCGTTGCGCGTTTAAGCTCTCGACGCATACTTGCAATACGCTGCATGGCTAATAATTTGGAGTTGAGTACCAGTTTATCGACTGGCTTGGTTAAGTAATCATCACCGCCTGCCTCTATCGCTTGCGCGATCATCGACGGTTCATCATGCCCACTTAAAAAGATAATCGGCACCCATTCATGGTATTGCTGACGTATTTTTTTCGATAATTCAAAACCATTCATGCCGGGCATCGAAATATCCATCAGAATCAGTTCTGGATCAAATTGGCAATAGCTATCCAATGCCGCTTGCCCACTGGCAACCGCCTCCACGTGATGACCGAGCTGTTTAAGACGAATGGTGAGTTGCATTCGATCCAGTTGTACGTCATCGACCAGCAAGATCCTCATAGAAGAGCCCGAACTTACCATCTGTAACCCCTTTAAATTTCAATCATATGCTTACGTATAACATAGATTTATTCACTTTCTTTGTTTAATTTTGCGCACAACATTGACTTTTCGCTATAAATTTTTAGCATGTAGCTTTTCCCCTAAAGAGATATCTTCATGTCTGAAGTAAAGCAAACCGAACAACCTGTAGTGGACTTAGACGCCATCTCGCCAGAATTGCGCCAAGTAATTGAATTTGATCAAGTGCCACAAGAGATGTACTACATGGTCGTGTCTATACATGAAGTCTCTGAAGAAGCGGTACGCGAGTCTTGGAACTCTCTACCAGCCAGTGCGCAAAATGTGTTGGATAATTTTGAACAGTTTCATGCGTTGATCTCTGTCAGCCAAGCTTTTGCTGGTGTCAATGTCATGGAGGAGTTCCCAACATTGAATTTACCGAAAGAGATGACAGACCAAGATAAAGAAGAGTACCGAGCAGAGCTTCTTGATCAAGTGCTGCATAACTGTGTGAAAGATATGGTTAAACAGATCAAAAAAGCACGCCGCGACCCGATTCTAAAACGCGACTTTAAAGACGTGTTTGCAAAATAAAACGCACACCATTGAGCATAAAGCCGTCAATTTTATATGACGGCTTTTTCTATTGAGCCTGAACTCGGGATAAGAGAGGCTTAGGTTATCGAATCAATACATTAATAATGAAAAACATTAATGCGTTAAGACAATATCACGCTGCGACACGCTCACGCCTTTAATTTGCACATACAGCGAATCACCAACATTCAGTTGTAGCTCATCGGCCGCCCATTTGGTTACCGCAGCCCACAGGTAACACCCTTCGCCTAACTTGAGTTTTATCCCCACACTCTGTTTATCAGTACCTAGAGGCTGCTTTTCAAGCTGGCAAATCTGCGCAGGCAGAATATTACGAATTGACGTCCGGTTTGGCTTATCAAGCGCCACCGAAACATCATTTGCACGGATCTGTAATCGCAGTGCAGAGCCTACCTCGCCTTCCACATATTGCACCCAAAGTTTGACATCATCTGCAAGCGAGACCTGTGTGAGCGCATAATCTTTGTTGTGCTGGCAGATGTGGGCAGAAAACAGACTACTTTGGTCGGCAAATGATTGCCAAGGACGCATATAATTTGAAGACCACACTTGCTCTAGCTCACCGCTTATCAGCACAGCGCCCTGTTCTAACACAACTAAATAATTAGCCAGACGCAAAATTTCATTCATGCTGTGCGTCACATAGAGAATTGGAATATGTACGCTATGAGCCAGCTCTTCCAAAAAAGGCATCACTTCACGTTTGCGCGGCATATCGAGCGATGCCAACGGCTCATCCATCAATAAAATATCTGGCTTGGATAGTAAGGCTCGGCCAATCGCTACTCGCTGTTTCTCCCCACCCGATAAATCATGCGGATAACGTGTAAGTAATGGCGCTAAAGCCAATAATTTTACGATAGCGGCGAAGTGGTCGGCATCCTTTTTTTTGACACCATAGTTTAAATTGCCATGAACGGTGTAATGTGGAAACAATCGAGCATCTTGAAAAACGTAACCAACATTGCGCTTTTCAACAGGCAAGTTAATCTTTTTTCGTTGGCTAAATAGGATGCGGCCATTGATCTCGATTTCACCAAGTTCAGGCTTCACCAATCCACTAATAATATTGATGAAGGAGGTTTTCCCCGCCCCTGAACGCCCGAAAACAGCACAAATACCACGGCTTGGTAAAACCAAATCCGCATTAAGCTTGATATCACCTAACTGTTTTCCAAATTGAATCTTTAACCCACTCATCATTGAGTCCCTAAGCGCCGAGTCATTCGGCGGCTAATCACTTCAGAAATGAATAACGAAGCCAAGGCAATCGCGATCGAGATAATACACAAACGCATCGCTTCCATTTCGGCTCCTGGCGTTTCTAAAAAGTTATACATCGCAAGAGGAAGCGTTTGTGTTTCACCGGGAATATTGGACACAAAGCTAATGGTGGCTCCAAACTCACCTAGGCTGCGAGCAAAAGAGAGCATCGCGCCAGTGATCAGCCCGGGTATCGTTAAGGGTAATGTAATGGTCAAAAAAACTTTGAGTGGTGAAGCGCCTAAGGTTCGAGCCGCTTGCTCTAACTTAGGATCGACGCTTTCAAGGCTTAAACGAATCGCACGAACCATCAAGGGCAGTGCGATGATGACACACGCCAACACGGCTCCACGCCAACTGAAGCTGAAACGCAAGCCAAACATATTATCAAGCCACTGCCCAATTACACCTTGTTTACCCATGGTGATCAACAGAAGATACCCTACGACCACTGGCGGTAAAACGAGCGGCAAATGCACTAGGCTATCCAATATACTTTTACCCCAAAACTGCTTTCTGGCGAGTAGCCACGCAAAAAACATTCCCAGCGGTAAAAGCCAAAGCACGGTATAAATCGCGACTTTTAAGCTCAGTTGCAGTGCAACCCATTCGTACTCAGAAAGCAAAGGAATCCGTTCCTGTCATCACGCTAAAACCGTAGTTCTGTAAGATACTTTTTGCTTGATCGCTGCGTAAAAAAAGCATGAATTGATTCACCGTATCACGCTCAGTTAGCTGCACTAAAGGATAATGGATGGCGCTGTGTAGGCTTGAATCAAATTCGTGTACCACTTTGACCTTATTGCTCATCAATGCATCCGTCTTATATACAATACCAAGTGCGGCTTCTTGACGTTCCACTAGCGCAAGCGCTAAACGTACGTTATTGGTTTGAGCCAGCATAGGGGCGAGCGCCGACCACACTTTTAACTTTTCTAGTGCCTCTTTGGCATACATTCCCACAGGCACCGCCATTGTGTTACCTATCGCTAAACGTGAACCGTTCAAGGCGTCAAGCCATGCCGCAACATCATTTACTACCAGCGAATTGAGCTTCGACGATTGAGGGGCGATAAGCACCAGCTGATTTCCAGCCAACAATGTGACCTTATCGCTCGTCACAATGTTCTTGTTAAGCAAGTGAGTAACCCAGTTATCATTGGCTGAAATAAAAATATCCGCTGGTGCACCTTGCTCAATTTGACGAGCAAGCGCGGATGAACCCGCATAAACGGGCACAATATCTAACGGTTGTTTCGGCTGGTAAGCCGCAATCAATTCATTAACCGCATTCGTCATGGATGACGCTGCATAAACAGTGATTTTCTCTTGTGCATAAACCGCCGTACAGCACAGCATGGCGACGATAGAGAGCAGTATTTTTCTCATGTTAACGCTCCGTTAATTCTGGCCATAATAAGGCCAAGTTCAAATGCTCTTCAATCGCATCCGCAATGCGGTTAATGGCTTGTTCTTTTTGCGCCACATGATCGTAATAACTTATATCAGCGGCACCAGCCCAGCGACAGATAAGCTCAGTTGCAGGAAAACTATCAAAAATTCCGTGCATGTAAGTCCCCAACACTTGCTGGCAATCACTTAATAAACCGTCACGGTTGCCATTGTCTAACGTGATGATTGCTGAGGATGATGCATCATCGAGCGTTGTGCGTCCAACGTGGATCTCGTAGCCTGAGACCTTCGCTTTACCTTGCGGTAAAATAAGCTCGCCTTGAACATTCCTGAGCGTTTTTTCAGCAGTGAGTTCTGTACTGACGTTCAACAACCCCAGTCCTTCACTTTCGCCCGCTTCACCTTCAACGCCGAGTGGATCGCGAATTACCCGACCTAACATTTGGTAACCACCACAAATGCCCATCACTTTGCCTCCGAAACGCAAGTGACGTTTGATATCCTGATCCCAATCTTGCGAGCGAAGATACGCAAGATCGTCCCTTACAGATTTACTGCCCGGAAGCAGAATCAGATCCGCATTTTCGATCCGTTCACCCTTTCCCACATAACGTAAGTCAACATCAGGATTTAAACGCAACGCATCAAAATCAGTATGGTTACTAATGCGAGTCAACACTGGCACCACAATATTCAATTTACTGTTGCTGCTGAGGGTTTGCGCTTGAGTGATCGCATCTTCAGCTTCTAAATCAAAGCCATGTAAATAAGGCAGCACACCAATGACGGGTTTACCCGTTTTTGCTTCTAACCAATCAAGGCCAGATTGCAGTAACGCAATATCACCTCGAAAGCGGTTAATCACAAACCCTTTTACACGCAGCTGTTCCGATTCAGAAAGCAGTGCTAACGTGCCATACAGATGAGCAAATACACCGCCTCTATCAATATCGGCAATGATAATCACAGGTACATCGGCCGCTTCAGCAAACCCCATGTTAGCAATGTCGTTTTCGCGTAGGTTGATTTCAGCCGGGCTTCCCGCCCCTTCAATCATGACACTTTGATACTCGGCTTGTAACCGAGCGTAGGAATCAAGCACAGTATTCATCGCGACTTTCTTATAATCGTGATAACCCGTTGCTTCCATATTAGAGAGCGCTCTGCCTTGCAGGATAACCTGCGCACCCGTGTCTGAATTTGGCTTGAGTAATACAGGGTTCATGTGTACCGATGGCTCAACGCCACACGCTTGAGCCTGAACAGCTTGCGCTCTCCCGATTTCGCCACCATCGGCCGTCACCGCACTATTGAGCGCCATGTTTTGCGGCTTAAAAGGGGCTACTTTTATTCCTCGACGTGCTAACACTCGGCATAAGCCTGCAACTAGCACACTTTTTCCAGCGTCGGAAGTGGTGCCCTGCACCATCAATGACCTTAATGTTGATTCCATATTAACTCTACGATAGGCGTTTGCTGGTAATCATACCGTCACAGCTGCTACTCACTCAATAAAATGAATGGAATATTAATGTTCCGCTCAGAGTGTGTTCAACATCTTAGTGTTTAAATCGCTTCATCAAAACAACAAACCCATAGAGGAATTAAAAATGAAACGTACAACACTAGCCCTAGCAGCTTCGATGATTATTGCTCCTGTTTTCGCTTTTGCAGGTAACCATAACCAAAACAGTAATACCATCAATTACAATGGTCCTATCGAACTTACGTCTGTGGAATCGTTGCTAAAAGACACCAATATGTTTACAGAAAAGCATGTTGTGGTTGAAGGAAAGTTGATTCGTCAAATCAGAAAAGACACATTCGTATTCAGTGATGGCAACGGTGAGATTCAAGTAGAACTGGATGATGATATCCACTTCACAGCACCACTCAATGCCGAGACTAAGGTTCGCCTTTATGGCGAATATGAAGGAGGACTGACACCTGAAATCGAAGTGGATCAGATCCAAGTTCTATAATCATTACTGTTTATTGCTCTCTTGATGGTAAAACACAAAAAATAAGATGGATTTTTTTGTGAAAATGGCCTGTAATTTGCAGGCCATTGCTGTATCTTATTCAGCTTAATTTTCATCTTTTCAGGACGAAGCGTACATGTATAAAAAAGCGTACTCACTAGGCCTAGTCGGTTTGTCATGCGTTCTTTCTTTCTCTGCGCAA
Source organism: Vibrio anguillarum (assembly GCF_001989995.2). Lineage (GTDB taxonomy): Bacteria > Pseudomonadota > Gammaproteobacteria > Enterobacterales > Vibrionaceae > Vibrio > Vibrio anguillarum. The sequence goes on along the minus strand of NZ_JAHGUP010000040.1, from coordinate 61,486 downwards.
GCTAACAATTTTAATTATAACTTCTTTGAAGTCAGAACCGCTATCAGCCCTGAATCCTCAGGTGCAGAATTTAGTACTTATTTAACCGATAACACACACCTGGTCGCTCGTTACGATTCGAGATTTGACGGAGATTGGGATGCCGCTGGCGGAATTGGCTTTAACGGTCCAATAAACCAATTTGCTGATGTCTACGGACAAATGCTTGTTCACCACATTAGACCTACCGATGAACAGGGTGGCAAAAGCGAAACCCAGTTGGAGTTTAATATTGGCAGCCGGATCTGGTTATCGAGCCAAATTGAAGCCAATATTAAACTGGGTAAGAACGATGAACACTCGGTATTTTGCGCTGGATTACGTTTTCACTCTACCGAACAATTATCGTTAGGAGCTGAAACCAAAAACAACGGCGTTTACGGCCCACAGATCGTCATGAATGTTCGTTTTCAGTTCTAAAAACGTAAAGCGGCCTTCAGGCTTAAGCGCATGATGCTTCTTCGCTACTTGTGCGCTTCTTTTTACTCTTTGTATCAACAGAATTACCCCACAAATTTGATGTACTCCACGATATCAGATATTTGGAAGCGACTTCTCATATATCAGCGATATACTATGCACTCAATAACTTATATGTTTCGCTCTTTCTATAAATACTTAGCTCAATGGCTATTTGTTAGTGTCGTGCTTGGGGTTGTGCCCTTTCTTTATTTCGTCAAAGAATTCGACAAAGCTCACGAACAAACTGTGCAAATGATCGAACAAAAAAGCCATTCTCAACTCGAATACAATAAGCACGAACTGCTTACTGCGTTTAATGACGTTTACAATTCCACTCAAATATTGTCAAACAACACCATGTTGTACAGCGCATTACGTCTTCCCTCCACCGAAAATATCGAAGCGGTACAGGCGTTTTGGTTATTAGCAGCTCGTATTCAAACCCTTTATTCTCGGCTCAGGCTTTTTGATATAGCGGGTAACGAATTAATTCGCGTGAATCAGAGTAATGGATCAACAGAAGCAGTACCAAGATCACAACTAAAAAACAAATTGCACCGAGACTATTTTCAGTATGCGCAAAACCTTTCCCCAAACCAAATTGGGATCTTCGGTGTTGATAGTGAAAGAGAAGAAGAAAATTATGGTACTACTTCCCAGATAACCGCAGTATTTAGGATTATTGCACCAATAGATTTTGATGGAAAAAGGCAAGGCTATTTTGTAGCAAATCTTAATTTAACCCAGTTGTACAAAAAATTTAACCAGAGGTTAAATTCACTGAGTCGCCCAGACATCATCAGTTTCAAGGGGCAGTATATTCATCATGAAAATGAGATCTTATCTCAACAAGAAAACCCGTCGAAATACCACCTGATGAATGTGAACAGTGTCGCCCCTATACTCTGGAAAAGTATGCAAGAGCAAGCTTCTGGCACGGTATGGGATAACAACCGCTGGTATAGTTTTACTCAGGTTCCTTTGCAATCCATATTCCCTGAAATGGAGCCAATTTACCTAATTCAGTCATTAAATGGTGATGCGCTCAATAAATTGCTTTCTGCCACAGAGCTAAAAATTAGCTTTCAAGCGGTTGGCATCGCGCTATTGGTAATGACGATTGCCGCCGGTTTTATTCGTTGGAACGCAAACCACGATAAAAACAGTATTGAGAGCAAACTGGCTAGAGCGGCGATGAATGGTATGTCCGCTATGGTGATTACCGATCGTAATAACCGCATTATCAAAGTAAACAATGAGTTTACCCGGATCAGCGGCTACACCTTAGCCGAGGTAAGAGGTAAACAACCTTCCGTTTTTTCCTCCGGTAAGCACAATCAAGCTTTTTACATGAATATGTGGAAAGTGCTGCAAGACGAAGGGCTATGGGAAGGTGAAGTCATTAATAAGCGTAAAGATGGCTCAATGCAAACCGAGATCTTACGTATTCAAACCATCCGTGATTCAGACGGAATTATTCAGTTTTATGTGGCCTCCTTTGTTGATATTAGTCATCGCAAAGAGCTAGAAAATCGCCTGCGTGAGCTCAGCGAGAAAGATGCGCTCACCAACATTTGGAACCGCAGGAAATTTGATCAAGAAATGCGTTCAGAATGCTTACGCGTAAAACGTTACCAAGCTCAAGTGCAGTCGTGCTTAGCGATTATTGATATCGACCATTTTAAACGTATTAATGATAAATTAGGCCATGCAGAAGGCGATAAGATCATTCGTTCTGTCGCAACACAATTAAGTGAGCACCTAAGAGAAACGGACTTTTTAGCTCGCATCGGAGGCGAAGAGTTTGCCATCATTATGCCTCATACACCACTGGCAGAAGCTGAGTTGGTCATGCACCGTTTACGAGTAGCCGTTCACTTAAATCATCGTTTAGAAGTGTCGATCAGCGGTGGCATCACTGACATTACAGAAAAACCAGAAGAAGTGTATAAACGGGCCGATATTGCATTGTATGAGTCAAAAGCTTCGGGGCGTAATCTTGTCTCGGTATTGACCAGTGTCGAGATGGAAGAATTTGCTTAACAATTAGCACCATTTAAGTGCATCGAGAAATAAAATGGGTTTATTTTCGTGCAATTATCGCAAACTTAGTTTGTAACGTATTGTTCGCTATCATTTTTACTTTTGGCTTAAAACTTGTACTACTCTCTAATATGGTAAATAGATTGCACATATTTAGGGAGAAATAAGATGCAAGAAACACTAACCGTTGTGTTAGCAGGTGGCGTCGGTTCGCGGCTATCTCCGCTAACTGATGACAGAGCAAAACCGGCTGTACCCTTTGGTGGAAAATATCGAATCATTGATTTTACACTCACCAACTGCCTACACTCAGGGCTGCGAAAGATTTTGGTCCTGACTCAATATAAATCTCATTCATTACAAAAACATTTACGTGATGGCTGGTCTATTTTCAATCCAGAACTCGGCGAATTCATTTCTGTGATCCCCCCGCAGATGAGAAAAGGCGGAAAATGGTACGAAGGAACGGCGGACGCTATCTACCACAATATGTGGCTACTTTCACGCAGTGATGCCAAACACGTCGTTGTTTTATCTGGTGATCATATCTACCGGATGGACTATGCGTCTATGCTCGAAGCTCATAAGCAAAAAAATGCTGCACTGACTATCGCCTGCATGGATGTCCCAAGAGAACAAGCTTCTGCCTTTGGCGTGATGAATGTAGATAATGACTTCAAGATCACCTCATTCATCGAAAAACCAAGTGACCCACCCTCCATGCCCAATAATCCTCATCGCAGCTTAGTTTCTATGGGGATCTACATTTTTGATATGGAAGTATTAAAAAGTGCTTTGGTTCACGATGCAGAACGGGAAAACTCGAGTCACGATTTTGGCAATGACATCATTCCCAAATTGATTGAAAGCCATGCTGTTTATGCGTATGAGTTTTGCGGTGACCGGGGGCGAGTCGCTAAAGATTGTTACTGGCGTGATGTCGGTACACTTGATTCTTTTTATAACGCTAACATGGATTTACTCGAACCCGTTCCACCAATGAACTTATACCAAAAAAACTGGGCCATTCGTACCTACGAAGCGCAATACCCACCTGCGCGCACGGTTTCTTCTGCAACAGGTAACGAAGGTATATTCATTAATTCGATCATTTCAAACGGTGTGATTAACTCTGGAGGTTCTGTACAACACTCCATTATTTCTTCAAACGTCAGAATTGATGATGGTGCAACAGTGGTCGATAGCATTTTATTTGATGATGTTGAAGTCGGCGCAGGGTGTCAGCTCATGAGATGTATTATTGATAAACATGTAAAAATCCCTCCACATACTCAAATTGGCTTAAACCCAGTTGAAGATGCCCAGCGTTTCCGTATTTCAGAAAATGGCATTGTTGTGGTACCCGAAAGTTATCAATTCTAAACCTAGATTTTTTTGCCCACTCAATTTATCCCTCATTAAAATGAAGCCTTAGCACACGCTAAGGCTTCTTACTTTACACTGAGTTCAAAACATACCGATTAATCACGCTCGGTTATGGGCACGTTGTTGCATCCCAAAACCAATTTGACTGAGTCGGTGACTCCCAAACGCCGGGGTTGTTTTTGGCAATAAAACATTTCCCGTTGTAAATCACAACATCGCCAGTTTTCACCTGTGTGGATCCGGGAACCCAAGTAATGACATTGCTAGGATTCGTGGTACCACCGGTATCGCCACCGCCAGTATCTCCACCGTCACTGCCACCAGAAGATAGGTCAGCAAGTGGAAGATCCGGTTGTTCAAACTTGAAGGCGTAATCGACACCATTAATGTTTACGCTGTAATTTGCAGGCCCAGAAATAGGCAGATAGTAAACCATATCCAACTCATACACGCCGCCTGCGGGCAGAGCTTTCCAGTTCGGCAAACTAAACGCTACGCGGTGCATGACACCGTCTAAGCCACCGACGTTGTTGGCGCGAGTATGGCCAGAAGCAATCACCTTCAAACCACCACCAGATTGGTCTTTAGCATTATCAGGTGCAGATACGGGGATATCAAACTGGAACTCAGTACCACCTGGGATCTCTTGACCTGTGTTGTTAGTAAAGCTGATTTTCGGATTGATTGGGTAGTTTTGATCACCCACCTTAAATCCACCAACGGAGACCGCGATGTCTACAGTTTCACTGGCAATCGTTCCTGTTGCAAGCGTGTTACCATAAGGCGTTGCCGACTTAAACTTGTCATAAATTGCTTTCGTCATGGTATTACCCATGTGGTATTCGCCATTTCCGCTTGCACAAGCTTGCTCTGTTGAATCTACTTGAGTGCGTTGACCATTAGCGTCCAATACATAACAGTTATAATCGCCTGCTAACTCCCAAAACATGATGCCGCCGATCTCTTTATCGATGACATAATCGGCTTTGGTGTTGATAGACTCTTTATCTTCGGTTGATAAGAACACCCATTTATGGGCATTCCACAGCCAAGGCGCGACGGCAACGCTGTCGTAGTGACGTTGGTAAAGACCGACAAGTTGATCGGCAGGCTCATTCACTGGATCAAGGTTATAAGCTTGGGCGTAAGAGCCCCAAATCCCCTTCTCTAGGTTTTTGGCATGCCACATTGGGTTTGAACCTGCGCCCATCTCGTTTCCTTTCGGATCGGTGTCGTGCCACATGTTGTCAATACCCACCGCGCCGTGACCACAGTTGTTTTTCTCACCCTCACCAGTGCCCGGAGCACATTCAGCTTGGTTAGGTAATGCCGCTCGCCCCCATAAACCATTCTCTCCACCCGTGACACCTTGCCAGCCGCGCGTGTAGTAAGGAACGCCGATGTTGATACGCCCTGCGGGCATAGAACCACGGAAATAATGATAAGCCCAGTCAGTGTTGAGATAACCAATACCACCGTATTGAGCCGTACCATATACGTTCCACTGTGCTAACTCTGAATCTTTACCAGTGTCATACAAAGCCGCGTTGTGACCCACGTGATCATTCCATGCGCCGTGTAAGTCATAAGACATGATGTTCACATAATCAAGATACTGAGTGACATCAAACGTCTCCATACCACGCAATAGATAACCAGAAGACGGTGCTGCAATCGTCAGCATGTAATGGTGACCATCTTGTGCCGATGCTTGATCAAGCTTCTGACGTAGTACCTTCATTAACTCTTGGTACGACGCCCATAAATAAGCACGGCGAGGTTCCATAATCGCTTTATCATCTGGATTACCTGCGCCCGCCATTGAGGTTGGATATTCATAGTCGATATCGACACCATCGAATTGATATTTACGAATCATTTCAACAGCCGATGTTGCAAATTTTTCAATACCAACGTGGTTAATAGAGCCATCAGCGTTGGTTGTCATCGTATAAAAACCACCATCGGCGACACGGTTGCCTGCCGTATCAAAGTGCCCGCCAGTTTCAGCCCAGCCTCCGATAGAAATTAAGGTCTTAACATCAAATTTTTTCTTCGCTGTTGCCAACGCACCAAAATGACCTTTAAAGCCTAATGCAGGATCAATCTCAACCCCTGGCCACTCTTTGCCCACTGCCGCATTATTGGGATCGTTCACATCGCCCACATTCACTTTGCCATCGGAACCTATGCTGACGAAGGCATAGTTAATGTGCGTGAGCTGCTCCCACGGGATGTCTTTTACAAGGTAAGCCGATTGCGGATCATCACCCGCACGCCAACTGGTGAAATAACCGATCACACGACGTGGATGATCCGCCCCCATGATCTCACGACCTTCCGCATCATAAACGGTGCAATAAGGTACATTCACACCTTCGGTTTGATATAAACCATCAGGACGACAATTATTAGCTATTGGCGCGCCACTGACTGTTAAAGTCGCTAACGTGGAATCTGTCGTCGCACCAAGGTTATCAGTGGCGCGTGCAAACACCGCCAAGTTACCCGCTTTTGTCGCAGTGTATTCTAAGGTATACGGAGCACTAACAGCCGTTCCAACCAGCGTTCCCGCAACGAAGAAATCAACTTTATCGACGCTTCCATCAGTATCAGCAGCGTTTGCGGTTAAGGTGACTAAAGCCCCCACGTCAACGGAAACCGCAGAGAGCGTAATATCAACGGTTGGAGCCTGATTGCCTGGTTGCTGTGCCTCTTTCACCGTTAAGGTCGTTGCACTTTTCACGCTGGCATCACCTTTATCATCGATGGCTACAACACTGAATTCATGCTGACCAGCGGTTGCGACCCACGTGGCTTTATAAGGTGCCGTGGTGACTATACCCACAATTGCACCATCGACAGAAAACTCGACTCGAGCAACGCTGCCGTCACTATCGGTTGCGTTCGCACTTAATATTACGGTATCACCGACAGCAATCACATCTACTGCGGAAGGTGAAGAGAGATTCGCGGTCGGTAGCTGGTTCTCACCACCGGAAGTGGCGCAAACATCCAACACTTTCCACTGGGCATAATCACCAGAAAAGTTGGCTGGATCGTTACCTTGAGTCCAATAGTTGGCTTGGTAGGCGGTACCACTGTGCTGAACCTTGTTACCGCCAGTATAAACTTTTGACGATTCCCAAGGGCTTAGTGTCGTGCAATCAACGGCTGCATAGCTGTTAAAAGCCATCAAGCAAGAGGCCGTTAAAGTGCTCAGTGTAAAAACACCCTTTGCCACTGTCCTGTTGTTTAAATGCATAGCTGCTCATTCCTTAAGTTATTGTTTCACTATAAAAAGCCTCGTATCAAGAAGAAACCAGACTTTAATTCTCACGTGAAACAACTGTAGGACAGAGCGATAAATAAGCACCTCAATTTGTTCAAATATCAAAAATCACTCGCAACAAGTTGCACTATTTCTGCAAAAGAGACATCGTTATTTTGCATCAACAACTAATTATTGGTTAATTTTCCGATTCTAAAAAAAGCGCCGAAATCAGAACAATATACGGACTGCCTGCCGGTTATTTAACTTACACACCATCAAAAAGAGCAAAAAACATGCAACAACACTAATTGTTACAAAAATGTAGAGTTTAACTTTATGCGCTATTTCTAACGCTGTACTCCTCTTGGGGTTTCATTAAAATGTCGCTTATATTCTCGACTAAACTGAGATGCGCTGGCATAACCAACTAAACGAGCGGCATCGTTCACACGCTTGCCTTCCACACGAATCAGCTCTTTCGCTCTGTTAAGCCTGACTTTTTTTAAATATTGTAAAGGAGATTCTAACGTCACCAGCCTAAAGGCGTGGTGAAACGCCGAAACACTCATATTGGCTTCTTCGGCGAGTAACTGAACGGTAATGGACTGATCATATTCTTGATGTACTTTACTCAACGCTTTGGCTATCCGGGCGTAGTGTCCTTCTTGATGAGCGAGATCAAAAAGCACATAACCGTGCTCGCTGGTTAATGCCCGAAACACAATCTCCTCGACTAAGCTTTCGCCAAGCACTTTAGCTTCAAGATCATCAACCAATGCAGACATCAAACGAATCGCACTTGCTTGCATCTTTGCGCCCATTTCTACTGATTTCAGCCCGCATTTTGATTTGTCTATGCAATCAGATAAAAAACCAGAAGCCTCAAGTCGATCAACCTGTTTAAGGAGAAGTGAGTGATCGATATTAATAGTCAAGCCCAATAACGGTTCACTTTCTGACGCAAAAGCTTCGCACTCAAGTGGTAAAGGTACCCCAACAACCAAGTAATCATTGGGGCCATAATTTACGGGTTGGCTACCAATATGAATGCGTTTATGTCCTTGCCCCAACAATATGATACCGGATTGATACACAAGGGGCTGTCTACCATTACCGCGGCTGCTGCGATAAAACAATACGCCCGGCACTGCCGTTTGGTGAATACCTTCCAAATGATCTAAAGATTGTTTTTCAATGTATTGCTGCATCAGTTGCGCCAGTTTACTCATAATGCCCCCTTATCAAAATTGAAGGAAGAATACGACAATTAGAGAATTAGGCAATTAATTTCGAGAAATTGGTCTATATTGACTGGATAATTAATACTAATATGCACATCGTAAAACACTGCCTTGGAGGCGCCGCCTCCTTTTCTATAAGCAAAGGTGAGAATAATGAAATTTACTTATGTTAACCCTACTCTAATTCACTTCGGCCAAGGCCAAATCTCTGCGATCAGTCAGGCGATTCCAACTGACCAAAAAGTGCTGGTGATCTACGGTGGCGGTTCGATCAAAAAAAATGGTGTTTATGACCAAGTCGTGAGTGCACTCACTGACCACCAATGGGTCGAGTTTTCAGGTGTAGAAGCAAACCCAACCAAAGAAACCTTAGATAAAGCGGTTGCTATCGTCAAAGAACAGGACATCGACTTTATTCTTGCCGTGGGTGGTGGTTCGGTTATCGATGGTTCAAAATACGTTGCCGCGGCGGCTAAGTATGATGGGGATGGCTGGGACATCATGGTGGGTAAACATCAAGTTACTGAAGCTACGCCTATCGGTGCAATTCTGACTCTGCCAGCAACCGGTTCTGAATCCAACATGGGCGCGGTCATTACCAAAGCACAAACACAAGACAAACTGGCCTTTATGGCTCCAGCGGTACAGCCTAAGTTCGCAGTGCTTGATCCAGATGTAATGAAATCACTGCCTGAGCGCCAGTTGATCAACGGTATTGTTGATGCTTGGGTACACGTCTGTGAGCAATATTTAACCTTGCCAACCAATGCAATGGTTCAAGACGGCTATGCCGAAACTTTACTTAAAAACTTGCTGGTATTGGGTCAACAATATGACCAGCGTGATAATGATGGATGGCGAGCAAACCTGATGTGGACAGCGAACCAAGCACTAAATGGCCTGATCGGTACTGGCGTTCCACAAGATTGGGCGACTCATATGATTGGTCACGAGTTCACCGCATTATGGCATGTTGATCACGCCCGTTCGCTAGCGATTGTGCAGCCTTCCCTACTGCGCAATCAACTTGAGAACAAACGCGCTAAACTTGAGCAAATGGGCAAAAATGTCTTTGGACTCAATCAAACTAGCGATCTTGCCTTACGCACAATCGATGCGATTGAAGCCTTCTACCACAGCTTGAATGTTCCAACTCAGTTTGCGGATCATAATAGCAGTAAGCAAGCGGCCATAGACGCAGTTATCGCTCAACTGAACGCACATGGAATGCTTGTTTTGGGTGAACAGCAAGCCATCACGCTTGAAAAATCACGGGAAATTTTGGAACAAGCTATCATTTAGCCTCATTTTTTAGACGAGTGAATAGTGATTTCCACATTCCAATAGCATAGATTCAGCTACATCAAGCAGCGCAATTGGGCGCTGCTTTTTTTGTACTTTTTTTGTATTGGATACTTTATGTAGCGGCCTTTCATTACCATGCCAGCATTATCAAACTGATCCACCACCTAAAATTGAAAAACTAATAACGACTTTTAAAGTCATCCTTTTCTAAACCATGTTTTTTCATTCGTAAGTAGAGCTTTTTACGCGGTACTTGCAAATAATTTGCGGCATCAGCGACGCGACCAGAATGGAGAAATAATGCATCTTCAATAATTTGCTTTTCGTAATCATCCACCAATTCATCAAGCGGTGATAAAAGATCAGACTGATTGTACAAACGCTCTTTTCCCGTCAGTTTTACAATACCTATCGCATATAATTCAGCTACATTTCTCAGCTCTCGTACATTTCCCGGCCATTGATGTGCACGCAGTAACGACAAATAACTCAGTTCTACCGCTGGCAAAGGTTTCGCCAATTTATTACAGCTCTGCTTGAGAAAATAATGGAACAAAGTAGCGATATCATCGGGACGATGTCGAAGTACAGGCACCTCTATCACGCCTTGGTTTAGCAAATAATAGAGCTCTGGCTGCAACCGATTAGCCGTAATCAAGGCTTCAGGTTCCGTACCTAAAATAGCAATCACGCGCGTTCGAGCTTTGCTTAGGCGTTCTTGGTTAAGCATCCTCTGAGTCAAATAACGCTGCAATTCTTCAGAAAGTAATTCGATGTGGTCTATTAGCAATGTACCGTTTTCACTTGCATCTAATTTTTGTTCAATCTGTGCGAGCGTGGTCGCTGATGAAACGGTTAATTCCACCAGAGATGAAGCATGATTACCCTGTGTCAGTTGGTGGATGAGATATGCAATAGTATGCCGTCCAACACCCGATTCTCCACAAATAACAACATGACTGTTGAGCATTGAATACTGAGCAACATGGTGACGAATTTGCCCCATTTGAGCGGATTTTCCGATGAGTTCGCATTTGATTGAGTTGGCCATAGCCGTTTTTTGTTGTACAAAATGACGACGAATATCGAGATTTTTCTTCACTAAGCTCAATAACTCCGCAGGATTGATTGGCTTTTCAAGAAAATCGCATGCCCCTATTTTGACCGCCTCTACCGCCATAGGAATGTCTCCGTGGCCAGTAATGACAATCACAGGAATATGCTCATCAATCGATTTAATCGCTTTAAGCAATTCAATGCCGTTCATTTGTGGCATATAGACATCAAGCAATATCACTCCAGCCCAATCAGAATGGATAAACTCACACGCTTTGGTGGGGTTAAGAAGTGCTTTTGACGGCAAATTAGCTATCGACATAAGATGCGAATATGAGTCAAGGACATCTTGGTCATCATCAATCAATAAAACAGAATAATTATGATTCATAAGGCAACTCCAGCACGACCATTGCACCTCGACTGACTGTCGAGGCAAGATAAATTTGACCCTTTATTTTTCCTATGAGCGAGCGGCAAATATTCAGCCCTAAGCCAACCCTACTTCTTTGGTCGTGGTAAAGGGCGTAAAGAGTTTTTCAACGACATCATGAGCAAATCCAGCCCCTGAATCGCATACTGCAACAACGTGATGCGTTGGCGTACTCGACAGCAATATCACGTCAACTTTTTTGTGCTCACATCCCACAACCGCTTCACAGCCATTTACCAACAAATTAATCAATACCTGTTCCAAGCCGATTTGATCTGCAATGACTTGAATTGGTTGATGAATATGGCTTTGCAATACTATCTGTTGACGTTTCGCTTTCGTTTCAACCAACAACATAGCCTGACCGATAACGTCAGTAATCAAGACAGGGGTAAGGGTTTCATCACTGCTACTTTTACGAGAAAAATGACGTAACCCATTGATGATTTTGCCCATTCGCTCTGTTAAATGTTCAATATGATCGATGGAATGTCTGATTTGCTCTGTTTTCTTCTGCTCTAAAGCAAGGTTTACGCTATAGAGATAAGTCGACATCGCGCTTAATGGTTGATTCAATTCGTGCGCTAAACTGGTCATCGTTTGCCCGACCACCGCCATTTTAGCGGCTTGTACTAACTCACTTTGTGTTTTTTTAAGATGGTTTTCGGTCCGGTGGTGCTGCTCAATTTCAGCGAGTAACTGATGATTTTTTTCACGTAATGAATGAGTTTTTGCTCGAACTCGCTCTTCTAATAATCGATTAGCGTGCTCTTGATCGGTAACATCCGTAATCGTGATGATAACTTTATCGCTTAAACCGTGGGTATACTTACGTAAATACAAGCGCAAGTAATAAGGTTTATTTACATCGCCTAACGATAACGTAATGACATCTGCACCATTTTCGATCAACTTAGCCTCTGGGTTAAACAGTGCTTGCAACTGCGATTGAGTTGACGTTGAAAAACAGAGCCAAAAGGCTTTCGGGTCCTCATTCTGGTCTATATTCAAGCGAACACGAGCGCTTAAGTTAGCCGATTCAATATAACCATCCAAATCACAAGTGATTAAACTCGCTTGCGTATTGTTAATCAAACTCAGTGCGTTGGTTCGGTCCATTTCCTCCACTTTTTTACCATACTGAACCAATTTTTCACTGATCCGGCCAATTTCATCTCTGCCGTCTACCACAATAGGGTGTGAAAGATCATTATGAATGATGGCATCTAAACTGTCGCTAAGGCGGTTAAGTCGGCCCACAATCCGACGATTGATGAAATAGTAAGTCAAAAACAAACTGATAATGATCGATAAGCTAAAGCAGACAAACAGAATACGGTTACCATGAGAAACCAGTTCCGTGGTCTCTTTTTTCGCTTGAACAAACGACTCATCGGCGTTGGCGACCAACATCGCAATATCAGTATGTTGGTGGAGAAGCTGTTGCTGAACTTCAGCTCGAATATCATCAAGCTGGGCATTTAAACGCACCATAGAACGTAAGTTTTGATGGAAAGAGCCATTCAAACTCAATACATCCATTAGCTCACTGAGTAATTGTTGATAGGCGATGGTTGCAGGTTGTGAAAAAATCGGCGCACTCTGTGCGTACAGTTCTTCAAGGCGGAACTGTAGTACTTTCATGCCATTATTCACTTGGCTAATATGCTTAGATTGGATGAGCTCTTTTGCGAACATAAACGTTTGAGCCTCACCATCTAGGATAGACTGGACAGCCCCTAAACTCGCAAACAGCATGTCGCTTTCATTACCTTTCATTTTTCGCTCTAGCTGCCACTGTATTTCTTGGCGCAGCGGAGTCAACTCAGAACCAATATCTTGATGTAGCCATTGGATCTGCTCTTGAAGTAACTCAATTTGACGACTTTGATCAATCCGTTGCCCGACCAGAAGACCAAATTGCTCACTAAGATTACGTAGCCGTTGATACCCAGCAAGCAGCCGTTGCTGCTCGCTGTTCAATTCAATCTCGCTTAATATTTTGCTGATCGTCGTTAAATTGTTATCCAAACGTTGCCGTTGCTCATCCAACTCAACTTTGTTACGCGTATTTGAGATGATTTCGATCCGTCTTTTAATTTCCGAACTACTGCTTTCGAGCAGATAACTGGCATTATATTTAGGAACACTTTTATCAAGCAGCTCGCTCACTTGATTATCTAAACTATTCCATGTTCCCCATGCGACGATGCTGACAATCGTCAACAGCAAGGTACTACAAGCAAAGGCCAAAACCAGTCTCGCGCCAATCGTGTTGTATTTCGGAAAAATCATGGCGTATCGACCCGGTCCAAGTTTTTTAGATCGGACAAAGCTTCTTCTAAGGTTAATGCCAACTGCATCTTCCAACGATGCGTCAGTTCCGCTACTTGCATAGAAATGGCGGCAGAGTGTGTCTCATACTGCGCCTCATCAACACTGATTTTTTGCCATGACTGATATACTACGGCTAACTCTGTTTCGGTCACAGGTAAAGAGAACACTCGAGTTTCAATATTTTCAATGAGCTTCAGAGCGGGTTCATTGTGTGCGTACTTGGTTTTAGCATGATTGATTGCGAGCCAAGTGTCTTTTAACTGAGGTAAGCGTTTGGTAATCGCAATTTCAAACAATAAGTTAACTAACTCCTCACGATGTGTAATGGATGCCATGGACAACTGTGTATATGCCTCATTAAACAGGGATTTATCGTTTATCGCATGTTTAGAAAAATCATTGCTATCCATATTCGTTTGTACCGCTTTTGACATCAATAAATCGATGAATGCCTTCGCATATTGATCATTTTCACGCAGGCTCACTTGGGAGACGTATGTGGGCATTAGGGTAAAACTTTCATCGTAGCGAAATTGAACGTGCTCAAATTTTCGTTCTAATATGCTGGCATAGCTATCAATCGTTGGGCCTATCCCAAATTGCCCTTTGGCTACATAATCACTCACACCAAAACTGCGTGAGGAAATTGTCCCTAAATTTGCCCCCACGTTCAGTAAAATCCGCCACCCTTGTTGCCAACCATATTTAGCAAGAATGCTCTCGACCATTAACTGAGTAGTACCCGAACGTGTTGGCGTACTCATCGTGATGTGGTCAAAATAGATAAAATTAGCCAGATCGGTGAACGACGTAGGCGTCGGTAAATGATGTAAGCTGAGATAGTCACGATTCCATACCAAACCAGCGCCAGAATAGCCTATCGTCACGACTTTATCAGTTGGCGGTAACATGTAGGGTTTTAACCATTCTGGTGGTTGCAAATGGGCAGGTAAGGTTGCGAGCTTATTGCTATTTGCTAAATGCTGCATTAAAAAAGGCGATGAGCTCAGCACTACATCAATATTCTGGATATAGCTTTTATTAAGCAGTTGAATACTCGATTGTGCTCTACGGTGGACAACTTGCACATCAACCCCTTGATACTGTTTGCTGAACTCTTCAATAAGAGGTAGCAAGGGTTCACGTGAAAATGTGGTCAGTATGACTAACTCATTCTCTTTTGCATAAGCGGTATTGATAGCCGCCGCTATCGATCCTAGTAGCACCATCCATTTGCACCAGCGTAATAAGGTACAAGAACGGAAAACCGCTTTTAAATCACAAAACCCTAAAAATTGTGCGTTCACTCAAAACTCTACCGTTTAGCTAAAAATAAATTATTAAACATTTGTGTCAGTTATGACGCAAAACAGCGTATTACAATTTCAATTTTATCAGCAAAACATAATTTACCCTTCGCTGAATTCCCATTTTTGACCCATTCACACTCTCAATTTGAGTCATTTCTGCCTCAAATTGGCACTTTTGAGCCCCATACCCATTTGTTTGAAGATGCATTCCGACAACGAAACAACCCTATTTAGTAATAACCCTATTTAGTATTTGATGAATGGAGAGCTCCATGCTTAACTTTTTTAAAACTCGCCCAGATCTACCGCTATCGGATAGCTCTGAGGGCGCAATGCAATCGCGTTTCAAAAGTTTTCAATGGCAAGTATTCTTAGGCTTAGTCTTTGGATACGCCATGTTCTATGTGGTTCGTATGAGTTTAGGCGTCGTTAAAAAACCGATGCTTGATGCGGGCATCGTATCGATAGAAGAACTCGGGATCATGGGATCAGCCTTCTTCTTCACCTACGCATTTGGTAAGTTTTCGAACGGTTTCCTTTCTGACTACGCCAACATCGGCCGATTTATGTCGTTCTCACTACTGCTTTCTGGTGCCACTGCCATATTCATGGGGTTGAACACCACGGCATTCTTCTTTGTGTTACTTTGGGCCGTCAATGGTTGGTTCCAATCGGTGGGTTCTGCGCCTTCTTGCGTCTCGCTTTTCCAATGGTTCTCACCTAAACAACGCGGAAGCCGTTATTCAATTTGGGGAGGATCTCGAAATATCGGCGAAGGCATCACTTGGATTCTAACAGCAACGCTAGTGAGTTATTTAGGCTGGCAAGCAGGTTTCATCGGTGCGGGCATTGCTGCCATCATCGCTGCATTGATTATGTTCTTTGTACTGAAAGATCGTCCGAAAACCTATGGTTTACCTGATGTTGCAACAGCATTTGGTGAAGAGCCCGAGTTCAAAAAAGCCAACGATCCAAAGGAAACACGTCGCGCTCAACTGTTCATTTTGAAGCAGCCGACTGTCTGGCTGATTGCCGCTGCTTGTGCCGCGATGTATATCTCTCGCTATGCGATGTCTTCTTGGGCGGTGTTATACCTACAAGAAACCAAAGGCTATTCACTGATTGATGCTGGTTTTGCAATGTCCACTTACCCTATTGCAGGCCTCGCGGGCGCTATTTTGTCTGGTATCATTTCAGATAAAGTATTCAACGCTAACCGTCATATCCCAACGCTACTTTACGGATTTGCCAACATTGCAGGTATGTGCTTGATGTTCTTCGGCCCCGATAACCGTATGGTAGATGCTGTTGCTCTAGGCTTAATTGGTTTTGCGATTGGTGGGCTTGTCGTATTTCTTGCTGGCCTAACGGCTTGTGACTTAATGCCTAAAAATGCCGTCGGTGCCGTAAAGGGCTTTATTGGTTTGTTCTCTTACTTAGCCGCTTCGGCTCAAGAACTGGTGTCTTCATCATTGATTAAAATGACGGAAGTAGATGGCGTAACCAAATATGACTTTACTCAAGCACAATATTTCTGGTTGGCCGCTGGCGTGATTTCTTTACTGCTTGCGACTACGGTATGGAATGCCAAGAAAGTAACGGATATTGATGCTCCTACGGGCCAGATACTGGAAACGAAACCAATTCTCTAATCTATAACACCCTTGATACAGGGGGGATAATCCTCCCTGTTATTTTCTTATTTTCATTCTTATTTTCTATATCCAAATCACTTGAAAAATCGACCAAATGTCGGCCGAGAGCAATGGACAAGTGCAATTTGCACCACCATAACTTCAAGTAAAATGGCTATAGCGAGTGTCGTTATAGGATACCACTATGTGTAAAACAAAAATCGTTGCAACGCTTGGCCCTGCAAGCCAAAGCCGTGAGATGATCACCAAGCTCATTAATGCTGGTGTTAACGTTGTACGTTTAAACTTTTCTCACGGCACCGCTGACGAGCATATTGAACGCGCGATGCTAGTACGTGACATTTCACAAAAGCTTGGTGTCAGTGTCGGCATATTAGTCGATTTACAAGGACCTAAGATCCGTATTTCCTGTTTTGAAGACGGTGCGATCACTCTAAAAGCGGGTGACTCACTTATTCTCGATGGGCTTCACCCCACAATGGCTGGTAACCAAGAACGTGTGGGCTTAGATTACCCGCAGCTGATTCAAGACTTGAAGTTGGGTGATACTTTACTGCTTGATGATGGCCGAGTACAACTCCGGGTCGAAGAACTCAACAAACCACAGCAGTGGGTAAAAACTCGCGTCATAAACAACGGTAAGCTGTCTAATCGCAAAGGCATTAATTTGCTCGGTGGTGGCCTCTCCGCGCCGGCACTGACGGACAAAGACAAACGAGACATCATCACTGCCGCGAAACTCCAAGCCGATTTTCTAGCCGTCTCATTTCCACGTAATGCCCAGGATTTACATGAAGCGCGCCGGTTAGCGGTACAAGCCGGATGTCATGCACACATTGTCGCCAAAGTAGAGCGAGCCGAAGTGGTGAGCGATCAAAAAAATATGGACGCGGTCATCAATGCATCCGACGTTGTGATGGTTGCTCGTGGTGATTTAGGCGTTGAAATCGGTGATGCTCGCCTACCCGGCGTACAAAAAGCGTTGATTGCGCGCTCAAACTATTTAGGCAAACCCGTTATCACCGCAACACAGATGCTGGAGTCGATGATTGACAGCCCGCTGCCAACACGCGCAGAAGTGCTTGATGTAGCGAACGCGATTATTGATGGCACTGACGCTATTATGCTGTCAGCAGAATCAGCGGCGGGAAGCTATCCCATTGAAGCAGTGGAAGCGATGGTGCGTATCGCTCACGGTGCAGAACAAGAGTTAGGCTGTGCGCAAAATTCATGGGATAAACTGCATCATTTGTGCAGCGATGCGGGCAAAAGCTTCGCGCTTTCCTCCATGATATCGGCGACTAAGGTTCATAGAGATCTTGGGGTCGCCATTTTAACTCAACAGGGAGAAACACCCCTGTTGATGTCTCGCTGTCAAAGCCAAGCTACCATTTGGGCACTCTCCGACAGGCCTGAACTGCTGCGTAAATTAACCATTTTGCGCGGCGTTACACCAACCTATATTCCATCATTAGCGACGCAAGCAGATTTGCTGTCTCAGCAAGTGCTTAACGCTCTGGCACAAGACGCGGCTAACCGCCATATTTCATCCATTTTAATGACACAATTAGAATCGATCGAAGGCGTGGGTAATATTAACGTCTGTCGTTTATTGACGTTGCCAGTAGTAAAAGAATTAGCCGCGTAGAATGTAGGGTTCTGCGCCGCTAATCATGAGATCATTAAAATTATTCAGTGATCTCAACACCTCCCCCTAAAAAAACTTGCTCCACAGGGAACTTGGCCTGCGCTTGTCGCAGGCCCTTTTTAATGATGCCAACAGCCAATTATTTATACAAACAGTAACCTGAGTGAATGAATGGATTGAGCGGCTAAGGCTTCTAATTCCGCTTGTAGCTCTTGATAAGTTTGCGCAGAGTCAGCACTTTTCTCAATGACTAAACACAGCTCAAACAAGGCATGCAAACCTAAGCTGCCAGCTGAACCTTTCAATTTGTGTGCTAACGACTTAACGACCTGAGCCTGTTCTCTGGATTGACGAAACTCGTGTAGGTATTCATGCGTGCAATCGGCGAACAACTCAATGATTTCATTCATCTTGTCACGCCCTAGCACTTCAATATCCGCGAGTAGGATCCGCTCGTCCATAATCGGACGAGCGGATTTTTGGCTATCCGAGGTTACGTGCATAGGCACAATCAACTCAACGGGTAAGGTATTGTGTTCAATACGTTGCTGGACAAGTTGTGCAAGATCTTCTTTGACTAAAGGTTTGGGCAAATAGCCATCAAAACCAGCCGCTAAATAGCTTTCCACCTCTTCATTAAACACATGCGCCGAAATAGCAACCATCGGTGTGGGGCGTAGATGCGAATACTGTTCACGTTCGATAATTTTGAGCTGTGCCAACAGCTCAACACCATTAACGTCAGGTAGATTAATATCGAGCAGTGCGATATCAAACCTGTCTTCACTAAACAGAACCCGAGCTTCAGCGCCTGTTTTCGCGGTGAGCACATTATGACCGAGACTGGTCAAAAACCCTTCAGCAACCATGCAGTTGACAGGGTTATCCTCCACCAGCAAGATGCTGGCCTCTCGCGTCGCGGCTATCGGCCTTTTAACCACGTCATTCACTGCCTCTCCTCGCTGTAAAGGAACAGTTAACTCAAAACGGCTTCCTTTGCCTAAATCTGATTCAAGCTTAAGCTCGCCGCCCATGGCTTCAACAAGCCGTTTGCTGATAGCCAAACCAAGCCCAGTACCGCCTTTGTAACTTTGCTCACTGGAAGCTTGAGTAAACGCATCAAACAGCCTGATTTGATCCTGTTCACTGACTCCAACACCGGAATCCGACACTTCAAATGTCACTTGATTAGGCATTTCAGCATCAAGACTGACATAAATATCCACATAACCTTGATCGGTAAATTTGATGGCATTACCCACAAGGTTCGTCAGCACTTGACCTAAGCGAGTCATATCACCCACCCAAAAAGGAGCAACATCCAGTTCAATCTGCTTGGTAAATTCAAGCGACTTTTCTTCAGCACGTCCTTTCATCAGTTGGTAAACATCGTCCACCATTTGGTGCAAATTAAAGTTGGCATTGCGAATTTCTAAGTGTCCGGCCTCAATTTTTGAATAATCCAGTACATCATTCAAAATGGACAGCAAGGTGTGGCCGCTGCGGTTAATCACGTCCACATACTGGCGCTGTTGAACCGTTAATGGCATCTCTTGTAATAAACGAGCCGTGCCCAATACGCCATTCATTGGTGTGCGGATTTCATGGCTCATGGTGGCCAAAAATGCCGATTTAGCGCGGTTGGCTTGTTCGGCTAAGTTGCGAGCTTTAGCATGATTCAACACTTCCATATTGAGTTTCTTATTGGTGTGTTGTAATTGCTCTGTTCGCTCGGTAACCACTTCCTCTAAGTGCTCTTTATGTTCTTGTAACGCCTCTCTCGCCTGCGCCTCGCTTTCCGCTACCACTTTAAGAGACTGCGCGGTATTGCGAGCCGTGATGATCGCCTGCCCCATTTGCGCCAGTTCATCCTCTCCTTGGACTACCACTTCCACCTGCAGTTGCCCTTTTGCGATGGATAACAGTGCCGATGAATATTCAGCTAAACGTTTTACCACCGACAGATAGACGACCTTCCACATAATGAAAGCTGCAATGAGAAGGCCAACCAAGGTTAGTAAGGTCAATGTATACTGGGCCACGTTCAAGGTTGTAGAGAGCTGCTCAACAGCGCGGGTCGTTGTACGATTGGAGTCATCCACTAATCGGCTGACGGTGGTATTGAGATCTGAAAACTGTAGTAAGGTATTTTGTGTGAGCGATTTCGCGACCTGTTCGTTATCATAACGTTGCTGTAAAACACTAAAAACCACTTTGCGCTTTTCTAACTCATTAAGCAGCTCTGTCATTTGCTTCGAACGAGTCGGGTCTTCTACCGCGCGTACTCTGCGCTGCATGATGGTGAGATTATGCAAAAACTCGGTTTGGATCTGTTGGATACGCTCAACATCGGTAACCGTGCGTGTCTCTTCGATATGGCTGAGCATTTTGAACGCCAGCAAATGAAGCTCATGCAAGCGTTCTGAAAGATCGAGGTCCACTTCCACTAAAGCGTCTAACGCTTTGTACGCTTGTGATGTTTTATCGGCTTGCAGCAAGTCATAAATGTGCGTCACATTCGCCACTGCGATGGTACTGGTATTGAGCACTTGAGTGCGCGTCAGCTCTTCCAATTGCAGCGCCAGTTGTCGCATCTCTTCCACTCGAACACTTAAGTCATGTGCCAGATACAACTTACGCTCAACCGTAATACCAAGCTGAGCCAATGTATCGATAACGCTTTGAACATCATTTTCTAGGCGCGTCAGCAGTTCTGAATCAAAAGAATCGGCACCCAACTGCTTGATGTGATTAAGCAAAGATTGAAGCTGATCGAAAAGCGCTTTGCCATACTGCTGGCGCTCTTGCTCTGTTTTTGAGTTGGTTAACATTTGCACAGACGTAATGATTCGTGTGCTTAACTCCGACACTTGACGCGCTTCCAGCATCGAAGGAATGGCAGAATTCACCACATTACGTTCGGTTTTAGCCACCAGCGAAAAACCAAACACACCGATCAACGCCGATAACAAAACGAGCAGGGCCATTGCCGAAAAGGACAACATTAATTTTCGGCCAATACTGGCTTTGGCTAACAACATGGCACCCAACCTCAAACATTACTTCTTAAGCAACACGGAATGGGCTATATTTTGCAGTGTTTACTCACGTTATGCCAACGAATAGCGAATGCAATTGATCTTAAACCTTATTTCCCCAACGCTTTTACTGCTAATTTTAAGCTTGGTTAGCAGCACAACATTCGCCGAACCCCATAAGAAAGTCTGCGCTTTATACCCTCACCTCAAAGATTCCTATTGGTTATCAGTCAACTATGGAATGGTTGACGAGGCGAGAAAACAGAAGTTGAATTTACGCGTGTTAGAATCGGGGGGTTATCCTAATCATGAACGACAAAAAGAACAGCTTTCATTGTGCGTTCGTTGGGGCGCTGATGCGATCATTCTCGGTACTGTTGCGCCGGATCTTTACACAACGGACTTAAGCACATACGTCGCTTCTACGCCTGTGTTTGCAACGGTTAATCAGCTCATTCTCAATCAGCAGCAGGCTGCGCGGCTACAAGGTCAAGTGGGTGTCGATTGGTATTGGATGGGATACTACGCGGGAAAATATC
Organism: Vibrio anguillarum; assembly: GCF_001989995.2. Taxonomy (GTDB): domain Bacteria; phylum Pseudomonadota; class Gammaproteobacteria; order Enterobacterales; family Vibrionaceae; genus Vibrio; species Vibrio anguillarum. The sequence goes on along the minus strand of NZ_JAHGUP010000040.1, from coordinate 39,720 downwards.
TTGCTGATAAGCACCCACAAGGCAGTGGAAAAACCAATATAGCTTTGCTACTTGGCCCGAAAACCAGTGGTGGTACTCAACCCGTTAGTCAAGGTTTTTATCGCGCAATACAAGACAGCGATATCAACGTAGTGGAAAGCCTATGGGCAGATAATGATAAAGAACTGCAGCGTAATTTAGTACAACAAGCGCTGGAGCGAACTGACCTTCGCTATATTGTGGGCAGCGCCGTCGCGATTGAAGCGGCGATCAGCGAATTGAGAACCTCAGGGATGACAAACCACATCGGTTTGGTGGCAACCTATTTAAGTCATGGCGTCTACCGCGGGCTGCTGCGTGGCCGAGTCGAATTTGCGCCAACGGATAAAATGGTCGAGCAAGGCAGGCTTTCCATTCAACAAGCTGCGGCTTTTTTCAATCAGCAGCCTTATGAAAAAAAAGCTGCACCGATTATCGAATCCTTAACGCCTATGTCACTCAATCCGCAGATAATTGCAGATTCGTTATCTCCATCTGAATATAGGCCGACTTTTAGCGTAAAAGAGATTGAATAAAAGTGGCGATTTCGCTATTTAACATACTGATTTGAATCATAGGGACTCTTCAATGCAAACAACGACTCGGACTATGCCTGCGCATAAGCATGTCGCTCTCGTCGCTCACGACAACTGCAAACCGGAACTACTTCGCTGGGTAAAAGAAAATAAAGAAAAACTACAGCGCCATTTTTTATACGCGACAGGAACCACTGGCAATATGCTCAGCAAAGAGACTGGCCTTGCTATAAAAAGCATGATCAGCGGTCCGATGGGTGGTGACCAACAAATTGGCGCGTTGATTTCTGAAGGCAAAATTGATGTGTTGATCTTCTTCTGGGACCCACTCAATGCCGTACCGCATGATCCCGATGTAAAAGCTCTGCTACGAATTGCCAGCGTTTGGAACATTCCAGTTGCCACAAACCGCGCCAGTGCTAAATTTTTGTTCTCTTCACAGTTGATAGAGCAAGAGGTCGATATCGAGATCCCTGATTACCAAGCTTATCTAGCTGAACGCATGTAACCTATAACCTTTACATACGCACAGAGACACACAGTCAAAATCCAAATCACCACATAAGACAACTTGATCGCCTGCGTGAACGCATCCCCTTTCAAAGGATGCGTTATTTCTGCTTCACCACTGGGTAATCCCCTGATAGCAATTCGCGAACAAAAACCGAGCCACTGCCCGAGTGCGTGATCCACACTTTCTCTTTAGCGCGGGTCATTGCAACGTAGAATAAACGGCGCTCTTCGGCGTAGGGGAAATCATCATTCGATTGGCTCAATGCACTATCGATATGCAGCGCTTTCACTCGAGCCGGAAACTGCCCCTCATCAACACCGAGCACAATCACAAAATCGGCTTCTTTACCTTTACTGGCGTGACAAGTCATAAATTCTATATTGAGTGAGCGGTAATGCTTTTTCCAGTCGTTAAGCAGCTCTGGTTTATGATAATGGTTTCGTCCAAGCAATAGCACAGATTGCGTACTATTCGCTTGGCGATTGAGTTGATCCAAGATCTTTTCAATGTTGTTGCTTGGTGCAATAAAAACTGATTTTTGTTTTTGCTGCTTGAAGCTGTTAAGTGTTTTTGGTAACTGATTCGGATTAGCTTGAATAAACTGGTTAGCTACCGCACCCAACTGATCATTAAAACGATAAGTCGTATCCAGATAATGAACCGTCGAGTGTGGGAAGCGTTCACTAAACCCAGTCGTAAGATCCACGTCAGAACCAGCAAATTGATAGATTGACTGCCAATCATCACCCACGGCAAACAAGTTACACGCTCCTGGCTGCTGCTCACATAAAGATTGGATCAACGCCAATCGCTGTGGTGAAATATCTTGGTATTCATCGATCATGATGAATTTCCAATTCGATTTAAATTTACCCTTTTCAACGTATTCCGTTGCGCGGCTGATCATCATATTAAAATCGATTTGATTTTGCTCTTTGAGCATTTGTAACCAAGCTTGGTAACATGGCCAGCACAAAGAGAGCTCACTGTTCAGCCGTGAATAGTCTGGATGGTCAATCAAACGTTGTTGCAGCTCCTTTTTCCCAAGACCAAGCATAGCCAGTTGCTCAAGCTGCTTTTCCAACCATGCAATCAGCTTTGGGTTTTCAACATGGCTGCCCAGTTCATCATCACCAGCTAAATAAGCAATTGGCCATTTAGATAAATGCTTCTGCCAACGCTTAAAATTGGTCGGCGTCATCCAATGTTTCTTCAACCAATCAATACACCATGCCAACTTTAAGTTACTGTCTAGAGCCACTGGCGAAATGATCGCTTCTCGCCCTTCAACCTCGTTTAAAATTTTCAGCCCTAACTGATGGAAGGTATTAACGCGAACGTGTTCCGCCGCCATGCCGATTTTGCTATCTAATCGCTGTTCCATCTCTTTCGACGCATCGCGACCAAAAGCCACCAGTAGAATTTCGTGGGCCTGTGCAAGGTGACTTTGGAGTAGATACGCAACACGCGCCGTCAAAACGCTGGTTTTGCCCGAACCTGCACCCGCAAGGATGAGGTTGTGATCATCATTGAGTAGCACTGCGTGTTGCTGCGATAGATTAAGGGGAGAACTTTCGACTTGAGAGAATAAGACTTCCCAGTTTTGACGTTCCAATTCAAGCCAGTGTTGATTTCGCTGGGCAAGGGACGCCGAGCGATCCGTAAGCCAAGGCGAGAGCTGAGCAATAGCATCAGGTAGCCGTTGACGTGCTTCGGCTAATTTCATGTCCATCGTCGAAAAATCAGCTTCCACTTGCAAAGCCCAAACATCCAATAAGGAGTGCGGCAAAAAAGAGGGTAAACGCTTCAAGCGATTGAGCTCTTGCTCCCAGCGAGGCAGATACTGACTCAACTGCACACATTGACGATTGTGCCATTGTTGATAAGCCGCTACCGCCGTATGGGCAAACTGTCGGCACTCGGGCCAAGGCAAACCTTGCACCAACCATGATTGTTGAACACCTTCATCTTCATGCGCAAAAAACTGCAATGCTCCCCAAAACAAACCACGCTTAACACGGACTTTACCGTTCCAAACCGTGAACGGGATCCGCTCTTCGCTGACAGCCGAGGAGATAATCAAACGCTGTTGGTCAAGTTCAACTTGGTTATATTCGTCTTGAATGAGAAATTGTGCAGGCTTATTTGCGCTCAGCTGCATGGTTTTATGCTCTTTTATAAGAATGTGAATATGATATACCAATCACAGTGGGCATTGAAAAATTAATGTCAAGATTACTGTTGTTGATTTTGTAATCAAGTAGACGTTTTTCTTTATCTTGATCAGAGTGTTAATCAACGCTTCTGCTACACTATGGTTTTCTTTTTGGATGTTGAAGTATCGTGCCGCTCTCTAGCAAAATTCGTCTTTATTGGGCGAATAAAACTGTCAATTACAGCATTCTCATTTTGATCACTCTATTAGGTGTAGTCATTCCTGCGTGGCACTACAACCTCAATACTTGGATTACGCCACTGATCCTTGGCGTGATTGCCGCAGCACTGGCTGAAAGTGATGATAGTTTCAGTGGACGGTTAAAATCCCTCACTCTGACATTTATCTGCTTTGCTATCGCTGCATTTTCTATCGAACTGCTTTTCCATACCCCGCCACTGTTTGCGATTGGGTTATTCATCTCCTCGTTTGGTTTTATCATTCTTGGCGCAATTGGCCCACGCTATGCCAGCATCGCCTTTGGCTCCTTACTTATCGCCATCTACACCATGTTGGGTGCACACCAAAGCGTGAATTTGTGGTTTCAACCCGTTTTGCTCCTGACGGGTGCCGCTTGGTATTACTTCATGTCGATGATTTGGCATATGTTTTGGCCAATGCAACCAGTACAGCAAAGCTTAGCGAATGTTTTTTTGCAATTGGCCAATTATCTTGAGTCCAAAAGCCATCTCTTCCATCCCGTATCGAACTTAGTTCCTCAGCCATATCGAATTGCTGAAGCCAATTTAAACGCGGCAACGGTTACCGCACTCAATCAATGTAAAGCCACTTTGTTGAGTCGTTCAAAAAGAGGCCATATTGATGGTGCCAGTGACCGATTTCTCAACATCTATTTTATGGCACAAGATATCCATGAACGTGTCAATTCAAGTCATTATCGCTATCAAGAGCTTGCCGAACACTTTGGCCGCTCAGATGTGCTGTTTCGCTTTAAACATTTATTAGAAACACAGGCTAAAGCCTGCCGTGAAATAGCCCAATCGATTCAGTTAGGGCGAAGTTATCAGCACCATTCAGAGTCAATTATGGCTTTGGATGAATTGCAAAGCTCATTAAACTACCTACAAGAACAACAACGCCCTGACTGGCGGGTGTCACTAGCGCAATTAGGTTATCTTTTCAATAACTTAGCAACAGTAGAAAAGCAGCTCAATAACGTTAACAACCCTGATGCTAACAAGCTCGAAGAGGGCATGTTGTATGATACAGAAGCCCACACTCTTAAAGCCATGTGGTTACGGGTGAAGGCAAATCTGCATAAAGATTCCATGCTATTTCGTCATGCGCTGCGTATGTCTATCGCACTCACTATCGGTTACGGAATCATCCAAGGTTTTGGTATTGAACGAGGCTATTGGATTTTACTCACGACACTGTTTGTTTGTCAGCCAAACTACTCAGCCACTCGGCAAAAACTGACGGCCCGAATCATTGGCACGTTATCGGGGCTGTTTTTAGGCGTGCTGCTCTTAACCTTGTTCCCATCGCCAGAAAGCCAATTGGTCTTTATCGTACTATCAGGTGTGATGTTTTTCGCCTTTAGACTAAACAACTACGGCTATGCGACTGGCTTTATTACTCTTTTAGTGCTGTTTTGCTTTAATCAATTGGGTGAAGGTTACGCCGTGGTACTGCCTCGGCTTGCCGATACTCTGATTGGCTGCGCATTGGCCGTCGCAGCGGTAGTGCTGATCCTCCCTGACTGGCAATCAAAACGATTACATAAAGTCATGGCGGATGCGATCGATGCCAACAAAGCCTATTTGGGACAGATTATTGGTCAGTACCGCATCGGTAAAAAAGACAACTTGAGCTATCGCATCTCACGGCGCAATGCCCACAACCAAGACGCAAATTTAACCGCAGCGATCAGTAATATGCTGGCAGAACCGGGTAAATATCGCGCGGCAATCGATGAAAGTTTCCGTTTTCTGACACTGAACCATGCACTGCTCAGCTATATCTCTGCTCTTGGAGCCCATCGGACACGCATCGAAGATGAAGCAACGCACCAACTGGTACTTGAAACTCACCGAGTGATCCACCAACACCTAGAGGTGTTGCACAAACAACTTTATGAACATTGTGATGAATGCGATACCAGCGACATTGACGACGCAGGCTTAGAGAAACGCTTAGCCGAATGGCGTGAAGAAGATGAAAGCTCGGTAAGAATGGTCTTACAACAGCTGCACCTTATTTATCGCATGCTACCTGAGCTTCACTCTCTCGCCAGTAAGTTTGCCGTCCGTGTAAACTAGCAATTGTCGTAATAATGAGAGCGGCTCAATTTCGGGCGGCTCTCACCTTTCTCTTGTTATAACTTGACATTTTTCGGACAAAAAATCGCCACATCGAGAATAATCTCAGATTAAGTATTTTCTTACAGGTGTAAGGCCATGAAAGGACATCAAACTTACCGCGGTGAGAAGGCAGCGCATTTTTTACTGAGGCATGAGTCGATGACGCATAATCAATTTGAGTCTTTAAAATCACAATTACAGCATTTAACACCTCAACAACTGCGTTTATTACAAGGCGAGATAAAGCACTCTTTGGAAAATGAATCGAATAACTTACTCACTGATGATGAGCTGAATGTGCTTTCGAGCCTCTTTTCCTAGTCACGAATTTCTTCTTGTGCAAAAAGTAAACGGAGCCTAAACTTTAGACATCGACGAGGGTAAGCTTATGTCTATATCTGGTGTTCATTCTGGCTATCAACTGATCAATCAGTCAAATAAAATGGCTGAGGATGCGGCTCGTGAGCTCAATATGGAAAAAGACATCTCTCCTATTGATAAAACGGACAAAGCGCTTGCTTTTAATAAAGTTGAGTTTGATAAAGTTGTTGCTAAAGCTGAAGAAAAACCTGAAGCAATTGATAGCCTACTAAAATTGAACCAAGCTACACAATACAACCGCATTGGCACCAATATTATCCAACGAGATCAAGACATGCTGGGTTCAATATTGGATATCCAAGCCTAACTCTTCACACAACTTGCAACACAAGCAAATATTGTGTTTATGTGCATGGTTAGTACAATGCCCGCAAATTCTTTACCATGATTCGCTATGCCTAAGCTAAACCTGCATCGAAGAGATTATGTTTCTATTTTGGGTGGTGATATATCAGCCCAGCAGCTAGAGCAAATACTCCAACCCAAACTCACTTCTCCAACGCTCAAATTAACACCAAGTCCGTATTTAACCGCAAAAAATGTAGAACGCCGTTGGCAAGTACTTAACACGCGAACGAACAAAAGTGCGCTTTTAGATGACTTAACAGAGCAAGATATGCTCAGCTACCACAAAAATATTGAGCATTTTATTGGCACAGTCAAAGTTCCAGTTGGGATCGCAGGGCCATTACGAGTCAACGGACTGTTTGCCAAAGGTGATTATCTCGTCCCGTTAGCGACAACCGAAGCCGCTTTGGTTGCCTCTTATCATCGTGGGGCAAAACTGCTCACTGCGGCAGGAGGTGCAAGCGCCATGTTGTTAAATGAAGGCGTTACTCGCACGCCAGGCTTTGCATTTTATAACTTAATCGAAGCTGGGCAGTTTGTGGCGTGGATAGTGACTCAATATGACCACTTTAAACAAGTTGCAGAAAACACGACAGCACACGGAAAACTGTCAGACATTAATGTCAATATTGAAGGGAACCATGTCTACCTCGTGTTTGAGTTTTTAACCGGCGATGCATCAGGGCAAAACATGGTCACTATTGCCACCAATGCCGTGTTCCAAACCATTCTGGCGAATACTCCTGTGCAGCCTGAATACGCATTCCTTGATGGCAACCTATCGGGTGATAAAAAAGCCACTAGCCAAACACTGCGTAGTGTGAGAGGAAAAAAAGTGACTGCCGAGGTGCATTTATCTGCCGAACTCATCCATAAACATCTGCATACGACGCCACAGTCTATGATGCAATTTGGCCAAATGACGACTGTTGGTGGGGCATTAAGCGGCGCGATAGGCATTAACGCGCATTACGCTAATGCACTCGCTGCTTTGTATATTGCCTGTGGGCAAGACGCCGCTTGCGTTGCTGAATCGGCAATTGGTATGACACGCATGGAAGTGGACAAAAATGGTGGTTTGTACGCCAGTGTAACCTTACCCAATTTAATGTTAGGGACCGTTGGTGGCGGTACAGGGTTACCGAGTCAAAAAGCATGTTTGGATATTCTCAGTCTGCACGGTACTGGTCATTCGCAAGCGTTAGCCGAAGTGGCAGCATCACTCTGTCTGGCTGGTGAACTTTCTATTGTCGGTGCGTTCTGCGCTGGCCATTTTTCACGCGCTCATCGTAAACTCGCTCGTTGAGGTATTACTTTTCACAACCGAAAAGGCGTTACGTGAAGACGTAGCGCCTTTTTTATTGGTTAAGTGAGCATATGCATTAGAAAATAATGATCGAGATCAAAATAAAAAAACAAAAAACTAACTATTTCGACTGAAAAATGGTTTCATACGAACATTACAGAACAAAAACGAAATAGGTACGCTCAATGAACAACCATTCTGTTTGCAACTCGATTGAAGCCGAAAACAATGTGCTCGACATTATTGTTGTCGGTGGCGGTATCAATGGGGCAGGCATCGCCGTAGATGCTGCTGGCCGCGGGCTGAAAGTTGGCCTGTATGAAGCAAAAGACTTTGCTAGCGCTACCTCTTCTGCGAGCTCAAAATTAATTCATGGTGGGTTGAGATACCTAGAACATTATGAATTTCGTTTAGTCGGTGAGTCATTGGCTGAACGCGAAGTACTGTTGCGCAAAGCGCCTCACATTGCAAAACCGATGCGATTTCGTCTACCACACCGCCCTTTTCTAAGACCTGCTTGGATGATTCGTGCCGGACTTTTTCTTTATGACCATTTAGGCAAACGAACCTCACTACCTGCCAGCAAAAAAATAGCCCTTAACGCGGGTGTGGTGACTAAAAATGAGATGAAAATGGGTTTCGAATACTCAGACTGCTGGGTCGATGATGCTCGTTTAGTGATACTGAATGCGATGCAAGCACGTGAACTCGGTTCCGAAGTAAAAAACTATTGCCGCGTTGAATCAGCTCGTCGTGTTGACGAGTTATGGCATGTGACTTTGTTTGATGAAAAAACACAAACTCGTTTTACTCGCCGCAGTCACGCGCTTGTCAACGCAACAGGTCCTTGGGTTAAACAGTTCATTGATGAGCAGATTGAAATTACTTCTCCCTACGGTATCCGGCTTATCAAAGGATCACATATTATCGTGCCGAAAATTCACGATGAAGAGCAGGCGTATATTTTACAAAACGAAGATAAGCGGATCGTCTTTGTGATCCCCTATCTTGATCACTATTCAATGATAGGCACCACCGATGTCGAATACCGAGGTGATCCTCGTCAAGTGAAAATTAGCGTCGAAGAAAAACAGTACTTATTGGATGTTGTGAATAAGCACTTTATCCATCAGGTCACACTGGATGATATTGTGGCTGACTTCAGCGGTGTACGCCCGCTTTGTGATGACGAGTCTGACTCACCACAAGCCATTACTCGGGACTATACACTCTCATTGGATCAACAAGCTGATAATGCGCCATTACTTTCTATTTTTGGTGGAAAGTTAACCACTTATCGCAAGTTAGCTGAATCTGCTATGGGTCAATTAAAACCATTTTTTAATCAAATGTCTGACAGTTGGACCGCAAACAAACCACTGCCTGGTGGAGAAGCCTTTTACCCAGCACAGCTCAAACAGCAGCTTGAGCAGCGCTTTCCAGATCTTGATAAAGCGACCATTAACCGCTGGATCACTAATTATGGTAGCCGAGCTTCGGTGATGCTCGATAATGTGCAAAGTAGTGCTGATCTGGGTAAACATTTTGCGGTTGGGCTCTATCAATGCGAAGTCGATTATCTCTTACATTATGAATTTGCTTCTTCATGTGAAGATATCCTATGGCGCAGAAGTAAACTCGGCTTAACATTTAACACTGAACAAATTGATCAGTTAAATGATTATATCGGCCAATCATCAACTTGTGAATGTCAACGCATCAGTGCTTAACACAAGGTGTAGCCACTAGAATTAAAATTGAGAAAAGCTCTTAGAAACATGATCTTCTGAGAGTTTTTTACTTTTTCTTAGTAGGTGACGTAAAAATCACGGGGTATAGTAAAGCTATATTTCCGTAACGACGATGCCACTCAATGCCAATTCCGAATACTAACAGCGACGATCTCATCAAACTCCTTAAGCCATGCATGAAAATCCTCGTCACTATTGAATTCGGACCTGAGGATTCTTACAGCTTTTCAACGACAATTGTCGGATGTAAACGTGAAAGATATGTACTGATCGATATGCCCGTAAAAGCTCGTGAAGACTTGGTGATGCGAAAAATAGTTAATATCCAAATCATTTTGCGTGGGATTTGTGACACTGAATTAGGTCATATACTCGCGTTCAAAACCTCGATTATTCGTAGTATCTCTAAACCGTTCGGATTACTGTTTATCAAGTTTCCTAAGCACTTTGTGACCAAACCAATCCGTGAGCACGAGCGCTATAAACTCTCTTTGCCTGCCGTTATGCATGAAGGAGAGCATCAATTTAAAGGGAAATTGATCGACTTTTCTATTTCTGGCTGCGCGCTATTTATTCCTGGCTTGCACCATTTAGAAAAAGATATGTTTATTGAGATAAAGTCCACACTCTCCCCACTTCTACCACAAGATCTCGCTTGCCAAATCGTCAGTGTGCGTCAACAAGGTAAAGGAATGTTAGTAGGCGTTAAATTTCTTGAATCAATTGCAATGACCGCTGCATTGAAAAAAGAAATATTAGAACGCGCTTTTATGGCTGGTAGCGTATAAGAATGTTGCGCGGTGCTTTATTTCTGCCGTTTTTGGAAGTGACAAAAAGCCTCATGCAATGCTTTCTCTTTGATAGGTTTAACTATCACATACTCTGCACCTGCGGCCATAAATGCTTCGTTAGTCGATTGCATACCATCAGCTGTACACGCATAAATAGGTACATCCATCATCAACTCATGTTTGATCAAATGTGTTGTTTCAACCCCACCTAAGTAAGGCAGTTGGTTATCCATTAATATAAGATCCACTGGATGATCTTTCACATAATCAATCGCCTGTAGACCATCCTCTACTCTTGTCACTTCCATACCGTATTTTTTGCAAAATGCTTGAGCAATAAAAGCGTTGGTATGATTATCTTCGACTAGCAACACTTTGATTGGTTTTTCAAACATTTCATGTGGCGGCGCGCGCTCATAAGATGGTATATCCTTCCCGCAGTCACTGACGACAACCAACGGGAGTTCAACAGAAAATGTAGTACCTAGTCCAAATTGGCTTTTCACGTTTACGGCACCACCAAGCATCTCAATTAAGCTTTTGACAATCGCAAGCCCCAAACCACTACCGCCGTATTCTCGTGTGGTGTTTGATTCTACTTGAGTAAAAGGCTCAAAAATAAGCGCGAGATCTTGCTCTCTGATGCCGATACCTGTATCACTAATCGAAATAAACAATTGGTGGTTATTCTTTTGCTGGAACTCAATGCTAATCAACCCATTATGGGTAAACTTAGTCGCATTATTTAATAAATTAAACAGAATTTGGTTCAGGCGGACTTGATCGCTATGGATCATCATATCAGGCGGAATATTGCTCTTTAGGCTGAACTCAATCTCTTTTTCGGCACATAATGGCCGATAGATACTTTCCACGGCAGAGATGACCTCAACCAGCTTAAAGTCAGACTCTTGAATTCTAAACTGTCCCTGCTCTATCTTTGAAAAATCAAGGATATCATTCAGCACCGCCAATAAATGTTCACCACTACTGCATAACACATTCACTTGTTCAAGTTGCTCATGGTCACTGATTTCACGCTTAAGTAATTGAGAAACACCTAAAATTCCATTCAATGGTGTTCTCAGCTCATGGCTCATGGCTCATTTTTGCAAGAAATTCAGCACGAATACGCGCCGACTCTTCCGCTTCCTGCCTTGCTAGTCGGCTCTGTTTGGCCGCCTCCGCCTCAGCGATTGTCGTAATATCTTGTCCTTGAGTGATGATTGACTCAATTCTCTGCTCAAAAATAATGGGCGATAAATTCCAGCGAAAAACCTTATTGCCAACTTCAACGTTTATCTCTCGGAACGTTTCCTGTTCAACCGCAAGGCGTATCTTTGGCTGCAGTTCTTGCTTTAATGCATCAAGAATGCATTGCTGTTGATCATTGCGACGCATGAAATATTTCTTTGCTGATGGGTTCATTTTGATGATATCACCGTCGATACTCCATACTATGATGGGCGAAAGTGAAAAATTGAACAGATCTTCAAATTGTTTTTCTTGCTCAGATAAACGTTGAAATGTGTGTTCTAGCGTTCTGCCGAAGTGATCAAATTCATAGATTTTAGAACCAGAAAAAAGCTCATAACTCCCAGCTTCTGCAGCTTTGTGGGTGTAATTCATCAAGCTACTGATTTCATTTTTGACACGCTGCTGTAACCACCAACGTGTCAAAATAGAGACTATCACCATCGCAAAAAGGGCAAAAATCATCCAAAAAAAATAATTTTCACGTAATTGCAATACGTTCTCATTGCTCTGCACACTGAGGACGTTAATATAAATTGGTACGCCTTCTATGGTTAACGCGGTACGGCTTACCATGTAATCGGCAAAACTATAGGCGTCAAAATTATCTTCTAAAACATCACGTTCCGTGTAGGTCTCATCACCATTAATTGTTGAGGCTAAGACCTTTTCACCCGTCGTCATCACGAGATTTTCTGAGTTACTCCCTTCACGTAATGTTTCTGCCAGCACGTAATTGTTGTTAAGTACGGTAGCAAGATGCAAAAAACCAATCACCTCTCCGGACTGCGAGTCAATAACGGGAGTACGTCTGACCATTAGGTAGGCATAGCCCAATTGAGAGGGAGATTTGATCATATGCCAGTTATTACTTAACGCGACTTTACGAGACATGTTTACCAGCTCGTTTTGTTCAATACCATAAAACTGAGCATTGCCATCTTCCCACATCAGGCTGTCAGAATCAGAAATGAAACGAATGTCAGGCGTGTTGGCTACTTCTAGCTGGTCAACTCCAAAAAAGAACTGATCAATACTGTCATTATCGCCCTTACGAATTGCTTTAACTAAACCTGCATTTTTTGCGCTGCTATCTTGGTTTATCTGCAGTAATGAAAGGCGGAAGTTAAAGAGGTTCTGGATGAGACTAGAGGTTTGAGAAGCCGTACGTTGCACTTCTTGAGCAATGATTTTGCTACTGATCTGATAACTTTGAAATAAAACGCTGAGCGTCAATGCGCCAATCACCGCAATCATTGATTTGGTGATCACGGTAGCTATCTTTTGTTTTTTCTTGACGGTGCTTGACCTTAAACTCATTAATGACTCGATATATCAATGGTCAGAGTAACGAAATGCTCGTTTTTTGAGCTTTTCAATATACGCTGAAGAGACCTCTTTGGTTACCAACTCAAAATCACCAGAGTAAACCGTAGGTACCGGCTTTCCTTCAAGATCCCACTTAATGGCTTCCGCCATAGCAACACCGGCATCATCATTGACACGCATGATAGTCACATCAAGTGTGCTATTTTGCAGCGCGTCCAATTCAGCCTCACCACCGCCCCAGCCGTTTAACGTAATATCTTCTCTATTTTGCTGCTGCAACGCATCCATGGCACCGAGTGCAACATCAGTAGAGCATGCGTAAATAAAATTAATATCTGGTGTTTGTTTAAGAATACGCAAAGTTGCATCAAATGCACTATCTCGTGTCGCTTTTGTATAAAACGAAGAGGCCAAGTGATATTTGCTGTCTCGACTCATTTCTTGGATAAAACTATCACCGCGAGCATCGCTAACATAGCCTTCAGAATAATAGAGTACGGAATAAGCACTATTCTTTGGCGCCGACTTTTTGTAGTAATCCACCAGTTTCATTGTGCCAATTTCATGATCAAACCCCACGTACATAAAAGGCTGGCGATCTCCCCAACTTTTTACCGGCGTAGTGATATTTTGCAGAATAATTTTGGTTTGATTTGAACTTAACAACTGCTCGATAAATTTACGGTGGCGGATGGTATCAAGCGTAAACACCAAGTAATCGGATTTGTTTCTGATCGCTTCCATCAACGATAAACTTTGTTGGCGAATATCGACATTCGGACGAGTGAAGACTTGGTTAATTTGGTATCTAATCCCAAGTTCGTCTAAACGCATCTCAAAGGCTTTGATATTGCGCGCCCAATAATCGGAAACTTGTTGACCTGGATAAACAACAGAAATATGAATAGGTTTATCTTGCTCTATTGAGAGTACAGCGGGAGGTTGACGCACTGCCTGTATCATCTGGTCGGTAAGAGCCTGTTGCGCAGGATGAAGATCTAAAAACTCTTGATATCGCCAATAACCATTTAAAACTTGCGCTGCAGCCTGAGTGGAGGCTGCCAAACTGACACTGAACACAAATGAAAGGAGCAGGATTTTTCTCATGGCATTCTCATTACACTAACTTCTGGATTTAATGACACACAATGGCTGATTTCGCACTCATCATATTCTCGGACTACCCAATGAAGGATCAAACAAGTAGCCCGTATATCATCTTGATTATTAAGTATGTTCCTTATAAATGATAGTGCAAACCACTAAAAAAGCTGACTTGCACTCATAACCGCTCATTTACTAAACAAAAGCATCAGAATGCTTTCCTATACTTAAAAGGTGAAAGCTAAATTTCCAGAAATGCCAAATTGATTATCTCCAGCATAGTTTCCTGCAAGATCGAAACTGACAAGATCTCCGGGGTTGATGCCAATGCCAAACGTCACGGCGTTGTCCAAAGTATCTTCTAAATCGATTTCATAACCCGCACGAAGCTGTGCCCATCCCCAAGCATTACCTTCTAAGCCAAAGCGTAGGTATTGTGTATCATCTTTTTGGTCTTGGAAACGACTCTGCTTTGTTGCATCTAAATCGATTGCAGCAGTGAAAAACTCAGTGACATATCCACCCGAGATTGTGACTTGCGTATCCAAATCATACGAGCTTAAACCATCAATGGTTTTTAATTCTTGAGCAAAAAGATCCTTTACCGCAACACCCACTCGAAAATCGTTAATTAACCACACAGCCCCTAAATCAAGATTGAAGGCATTATCGTTCGTTTCGCTTTTGTCATAATCAGCAAGATCAAATTCTTTTACCGAAACATTTTGCTTATAGGTTCTTAATTGTTGAATTTTTGGCGTAATGCCAAATGAAAATTGTTGGCCACGAATGTTGTATATTTTGGCCAGTGCTAGGCCAAATTCTGAGTAACCAAATGCAATCAGATCAACAGTTGAATTTTTATAACGATTCTCAACGTCGGTGCCGCTACTGCCTGTATTTGCCGCAATATCAGAACGCGCAATCACCTCCGCGTGACCACGCGCAAAAATATTAAGTGAAACTAGATCGAGAGGAATTGCTATCGCCATACCAATGCCCGCCGATGCAGCAAGAGGCTTGTCATCGGCAAGCTGGTCTAAATACTGATTGAGTTTATCAATATCACTTTGATTGGGTGTACCGGAATTTTCAAACGCTTTGATGCTATCTTGCAGGTCATCAATGGATTTTAGGCTTTTGTCTGGGTCTCTAGCCGCACCACCTACCGCAGGGAAAAGCACGCCAAACGTGTCATTATTCCGATACACGGCCACCAAAGTAGGATTATAGAATGGGGCTAGCAGATAATCGGCCGTTGTTACGCCAGTATTCCCCATTCCATTACCACGTGCGTCAGCTATCGTGTTCGCCGCTTGCGCAGAAGCACAAGCCAACAAGAGCAACGAGACCACTGACCATTTGTTGTAACTGTTCATATTGCAACCAACCCTGTTGTTATTATTCCCTAAACAAGGTTAATACAATTTTTTACATTGCACATGAAATTGGCGAATAATGCCGCTGACCAAACCTAATCGTCACCAAAATCATCCATGCCACTAACAGAGAAATGAACATTCTCTTGCCCTGCCACCAACTGTTCTTTTTGCAATTTGGTCAGTTTTTTAATCGCTAGCTCAGTTTTTAAAGCGAGGCTTTTACCGCCTTCTACACGTTGAGACCAAACCAATAATAACGGCCCTTTACCTCGTAACGCTTTTGCACCCTTCCCTGTTTGGTGTTGTACAAAGCGTCGTTCAACATCCGTTGTAATACCGCAATACAGTGCTTGATGGCGGGTTCGAACCAAATAAACCCACCAGTCCGGGCTATCTTTGTGGGAAACCTTATTCACTTACAGTAAGCTTTCCACCAAAGCGCGTAACTCGGCGACTTCATTTTTTAATGCGTGAACCTCATGTTCAAGCTGATCAATACGAGCAGTCGCCCCACCTTCCGGAGCATGAGCAAAGGTTTGCTCTAAACTTTCAACGTCAACCTCTCCAGAAAAGAGATGTTGATAACGCGACTCTCGCTTACCCGGTTCACGCGGTAGCTTCACCACCAGCGGGCCTGATTCACGGTTGGCTAAAGCGTCTAAAATAGTTTCGACTTCTTTTACATCGGTAAAACTGCATAATCGGTTAGTACGAGTGCGCAACTCTCCCGGCGTTTGTGGCCCACGCAGCAGCATGCAGCACACCAAACCAAGCTCTTGATTTGACAGCTTTAAATCGCCAAATTCGGTATTGCAGAAACGGTGCTGATATTTGCTCACTCGGCTATTAAAACCACTTTCATCACTCATCAGGTGACGAGCGATCAAGCCCTCAGCGGCATCTTGAACCTCAGCTTCGGTTAATGACAGCACTGGCTCACGGTTACTTTTTTGGTTACATGCGGTGGTCAAGCTGTTGAGCGTTAATGGATAGTAATCAGGCGTGGTCACTTCTTTTTCAATTAAGCAGCCAATAATTCGTGCTTCTAGGGGAGAGAGCTCAATGTTCATTATAATTTCCTTTTTTCTAAGCGGAGTTTCCTAATCGAGGCCACAATTGATGTTGCATTAGTGTTCTAACAACAGTGAAATTCGGATGATTTTCCCATTGCTATCAATCATCACAATCTTTGCACGGCTTAACTCTAACTCGGTCATCTCCAGCTTCTCACGCTCGCTAATATAAGCTTCACGCAATTTAACACTGTGATGCAGTTCAGCGTTTGCAGGTACATCTTTTCTTTTAGGTACTAAAATTTCTGAAAGTTGCATCTCTAAATACCATAAGATAGCGATTTGAAAGGTACATGATATAGCGCCTATCCGTACCAATACAATCACTCATGACTAGAGTGATTATTTCTTAATCAAGAGTGAGTCAGGATTGATCTAAAGGCTGTTATGAATCAGCTCGATATGATTTAATCAATGACATTGACATTCAAGTTGGGAAAAGGAACCTATGAGTATCGTATTTGAAATTGTTAACCAAGCTCGCCGTAAAAATAAACTGAAACGTGAACTGCTAGATAACGAGAAAAAAGTTCGTGATAACCGTAAAAGAGTTGAATTGCTTGAAAACTTACTCGATTACATGAAACCGGATATGACCCACGAAGAAGTCATGGCGATCATCAATAACATGAAAGCCGATTATGAAGATCGCGTCGATGATCACATCATCAAAAGCGCAGAAATTTCAAAAGAGCGCCGTGATATTAGCCGTCGTATCAGCGAGCTGACCGATAAAGATAAACAAATGACTCAAGGCAAAAAGTAAAATTGATGCCGACCATCTTCGAAACCCGTCTTAAGACGGGTTTTTTTATGGCCAAAACATTCACAAAACAAATCAATATTTCTATCAACAAAAAGTGCGATAAATTTTATGTGATAGACATTAAACGTTTGCGTAATCGCTAACCTTCACCGAACCTAGTTTTGAGTCTTTTATCACATATTAGCTATTGTTATATTTATACACAGTAAATCAATTATGACCATTCGAGGCACGGAGCTTCCTCACTTATCTCACGGCGAGAAGATTGGTACCGACATCGTTCGGCATATATTAAGAGGGTCAAATTATGGAAATGAATGTGGTTGAAATTTTGGGCTATGCAGCTTCGATCATGGTGGCAATCTCGCTGACAATGAAAGATATCGTTAAACTGCGTATTCTTAATTTTGTTGGTTGTGCACTGTTTACCGCTTACGGACTCATGATTGATTCATGGCCTGTAGTGCTCACCAACGGTTTTATCGCCTGCGTAAACATCTACTTTTTAGCCAAGATGCAACGAGAAAAAAAAACGGCTGACGCCAAAAGCGCTGCATGATAAACCCAAAATAATAAAAATTGACGTGTAAAAAAATGCTCTGCCACGATGACAGAGCATTTTTTATCGATAAATCAGAGAGCAAAAGCATAAATAGCCAAGCAAAAAGCCTCTAGCAGGGGGATACATAGAGGCCATAAGGCTAAGTATTACTCTTCGTCATCGTGCATAGTTGCCCAAGCTTGAGCACATTTCACCGCACGTTTCCAACCTTTATAGCGACGATCGCGCTTCTCTTCATCTTGATGAGGAACGAATGTTTTATCGATCACGGCTTTATCAACAAGCTCATCCAAGCTTCCCCAAAAGCCAACCGCAAGACCAGCTAAATAGGCTGCTCCTAGCGCGGTCACTTCCGTCACTTTAGGACGGTGTACTTCGGTATCAAGCACATCTGATTGGAATTGCATTAAGAAATTATTGGCTACCGCGCCACCGTCTACGCGTAATGCTGACAGTTTGATGCCAGAATCAGCTTGCATTGCATCAAGTACATCACGTGTTTGGTAAGCGACACTTTCCAAGGTCGCACGAATAATATGGTTCGAATTCACGCCACGCGTTAAACCAACAATCGTACCACGGGCATAAGCATCCCAATACGGCGCGCCTAAACCAGTAAACGCTGGCACAACATAAACGCCGTTGGCCGTATCAACTTTCGTAGCGAAATATTCTGAGTCATGCGCATCTGAAATCAGTTTCAATTCATCACGCAACCATTGAATCGATGCACCGCCCATAAAGACTGCACCTTCAAGCGCGTAGTGAGGTTCACCAGCAGGGCCACAAGCTAGAGTTGTTAGCAAGCCATTATGTGAGGTGACTTTCTCTTTACCTGTGTTCATCAATAAGAAACAGCCAGTGCCGTAAGTATTTTTTGCTTGGCCCGCCTCAACACACATCTGCCCATAAAGCGCAGCTTGCTGGTCACCCGCAATTCCAGCAATAGGAATACGTGTCCCGCCTTTACCACCAATGTTGGTTTGGCCGTAAACTTCGGAAGATTTCTTCACTTCAGGCATCATAGACAAAGGAATATCAAACTCTTTTAGGATTTTCTCATCCCAATGCAAGTTGTTGATATTGAAAAGCATAGTGCGAGATGCATTGGTATAATCCGTAACGTGAACACGGCCTTGTGTCATGTTCCAAACGAGCCACGAGTCAATTGTACCAAACAGTAGTTTTCCAGCCTCGGCGTCTTCACGAGCCCCTTCGACATTATCCAAAATCCATTTGATTTTGGTGCCAGAGAAGTAAGGGTCAAGCACTAGGCCTGTATTCTCACGAATGTACTCTTCTAACCCTGGGCGGGCTTTCAATTCTTCACAAATGGATGCGGTACGTCGACATTGCCATACAATCGCATTGTAGACTGGTTTACCCGTTTCTTTGTTCCACACCACCGTAGTTTCACGTTGGTTGGTAATACCAATCGCCGCAATTTCATCACTACGAATACCAGCTTTGCCAAGTGCTTCTACTAGCGTCGAACTTTGCGTCGCATAAATTTCCAGTGGATCATGTTCAACCCAGCCAGCTTGAGGGTAGATCTGGGTAAATTCACGCTGAGAAACACTGACAATGTTAGCATCATGATCTAACACTACAGCACGTGAGCTTGTTGTTCCTTGGTCAAGGGCAACAATATATTTCTGCTCAGTCATGGTCTTTTCCTTATCTTTCACGTTAATCGTTTTATAAAGTGTTGTCGTTATTTTAGACGTGAGCTTGCTCACTTTCTTCTACGTCATCACACTGGTTTGGAATGGTGCAGCCTACGCCGACAGTAGGTAAGTACGCGCCAATAAATTTAGGGTAAGCCCATGCCCCAAAACAGGCACCAGCAATAGGAGCAATGATAGGTACGATGAAGTATGGGATATCTTTTGCACCTGTTAGTGCGTAGTCCCAGCCAGCTAAGTAGGCAAACAATTTAGGGCCAAAATCACGCGCAGGGTTCATTGCAAAGCCAGTCAATGGGCCAAGTGAACCACCGATAACCGCAATCAGAATACCAATCAGCAATGGGTTCATTGCATTGCGATGTGCGCCGTTATTTTCATCACCTAGTGCCAAAATAGCGAACATTAATACTGCTGTGATGACAAATTCGACCGCCAATGCACCAACAAATGATAATGAAGCATTAGGGTAGGTAGAAAAAATACCCGCTGTGGCTAACGCTTCTTGACTGCTACGTACAAAATTGTGTGCGATTTCATAATCAGTAAAAAGGTTGCTGTACAAGCCGTAAACCAGAGCAGCAGAGCAGAATGCACCGAGCATTTGCGCCGCAATATAGGGAAGCACTTTCGCTTTATTAAAGCCATGAAAGGCGGCCAGTGCAATGGTCACAGCTGGATTAATGTGAGCGCCAGAAACACCCGCAGTGCAATAGATGGCAATTGCCACACCTAAGCCCCACATGATGCTGATTTCCCACTGACCAAATTGTGCGCCAGTAAGAACTAAGGCAGCAACACAGCCTACACCGAAAAAAATCAGCAATCCGGTGCCGATAAACTCCGCGATACACTCTCCGAGAAGAGTATGTTGTTTTGTTCGAGTCATAGTAAGTGTCCTTGTTTATTTTTTGTGTACACAATGTTTGTGTGTGGCAAATTTTGCACATTTTTCTTCCCACGAAAATTAAAAAACAGCATTTATGAGCGTTCGAACACAATTTTGTTACTTGCAATATCGTTTTTTGTTAATTAACTCATTATTTTGATCTTCTGCTCATTAACGCAGAGCTTAACAAATGATAGGAAACTAAGGGTGTCTCTATAAACAACGACATAATCAAGTGCAATAACGGATAGAGATATGATTTCATACTGCTAAGAGAGGCATGATGACGAAGTCATCGGATCAGCTCGTAAGCGCATTTGTTCTCTAAAATCCACTTCAGTTGTTAAATTAACCCAACCTAAATTGTTAAATCGTTCATCATTTTGATATGAAATAACATACAAAGATGAAATTACCGCCAAAATGAAACACAATTTCGCTCATTCGCGCTTTTGTGAGCAATATATCGAACATTTTCTATTGAAAATGCCACACTAAATATAAGTTTTTCATCGAATAAGGTTTCACCATGACCACAACCACACGATTTGAAACCGATGTTGTTATCATTGGTGGCGGAGCAACCGGTACTGGGATCATGCGCGACTGCGCACTGCGCGGCATTGCGTGTATTTTGCTAGAAAAGGATGATATTGCTTCTGGTACCACCGGGCGAAATCACGGTTTATTACACTCAGGGGCACGTTACGCAGTTACCGATCCTGAATCGGCCAAAGAGTGCATCCAAGAGAATCAAATTTTAAAAAATATCGCTAGACATTGTGTAGAGAAAACCGACGGCCTGTTCATTACTCTGCCTGAAGACGATCTTGCTTTTCAGAGCACGTTTATCGACGCGTGCGCTCAAGCTGGGATTACAACCGAGCCGCTTTCTGCCAAAGAAGCACTGCGTTTAGAACCTCACGTTAATCCAAACCTTGTTGGCGCGATCAAAGTACCCGATGGCACACTCGATCCTTTTCGTTTATGCGCTTCCAATGTGCTAGACGCCAAAGAGCATGGTGCGCGGATCATGAACAAAACCATTGTGACGTCGCTGATCCGCCAAGGTGACACAGTATTAGGCGTGCGCTGTTTACAGCTCAACACTCATCAACAATATGAGATTTTCGCCAAAGAAGTGATTAACGCAGCTGGAATATGGGGACAAAACATCTGTGAATACGCCGATCTCAACATCAAAATGTTCCCCGCGAAAGGCTCATTGTTGATCCTTGATTATCGTATCAACAACCTTGTGATCAACCGCTGTCGCAAGCCTTCTGATGCCGATATTCTTGTCCCTGGTGATACCATTTCACTGATCGGTACTACCTCTGAACACATTGACTACGACCAAATTGACAACCTGCACGTGACTGAAAAAGAGGTTGATATACTCCTGGCCGAAGGCGCGAAACTGGCCCCCATCATGGCGAATACTCGTGTATTACGCGCTTATGCGGGTGTGCGTCCATTGGTCTCTATTAATGATGATGGCAGCGGCCGAAACATCAGTCGCGGCATCGTATTACTTGACCACGAACAACGCGATGGATTGAAAGGCCTCACCACGATTACAGGCGGTAAATTAATGACTTACCGCCTAATGGCAGAATGGGCGACCGATTTAGTCGCTAAAAAACTGGGCAACAATACTCCTTGCGAAACTCATACTCGCGCCCTACCCGGCTCCAACGAAACCCCAAAACAGGTCAAAAAAACCGCCAGCATTGCCAAACCCGTCTATGAATCGGTTCTTTATCGCCATGGTGAGCGCGCACAAAATTTCTTATCTGATGATGCAAAGAGCCAAGCGGTTATTTGTGAATGTGAAATGGTGACCGCGGGCGAAATTGAATACGCAATTAAACAACTCGATGTAAATAACTTGGTCGATTTACGTCGCCGCACTCGTTTAGGTATGGGGCCATGCCAAGGAGAGCTTTGCAGCTATCGCGCCGCCAGCTTATTTCAAGAATATGGTCACGTTTCGGGAAACCAATCGAGCCAACTGTTGGTTGAGTTTTTAGAAGAGCGCTGGAAAGGCATTAAACCGATTTTCTGGGGAGATGCACTGCGCGAAGCTGAATTCAGTTACTGGATTTATGAAGGCTTGTTCGGAGCCAATGACATTCCAACGCAACACAAGCAAAATGAAAGTGAGGAGACGTTATGATGAAATACGACGTCACAATTATCGGTGGTGGAATTGCAGGTTACAGTGCTGGTCTTCGCTGCTTACAAGCGGGTCTAAAAACTGCACTGATCAGTCAAGGCCAAAGTGCTCTGCATTTTTCATCCGGTTCCATCGATGTTCTGGGTAAACTGCCTAGCGGCGAAGCGGTTGAATCCCCTTTGCTCGCCATTGAAGCATTACGTCAACAAGCCCCGAATCACCCTTACAGTAAAATTGGCGCTGACACTATTTCGCAAGGGTTAATGTGGTTTCAAAAAACGCTGCAGCAGCGCGGCATGCCGCTGACACACCAAGCGGACAACAGTAACCACTATCGCATTACTCCGATGGGGACATTGAAAGCCACTTGGTTATCACAACCTTATGTTTATCAACATAAAGCAAATGCTGATTTCAAGCGTATTGTGCTGCTCGCCATCGATGGTTACCGAGATTTTCAACCACACATGCTGCAAGATAACTTACGCGCTCTACCTGCATTTTCGGCTATCCCAAGTGAGATCATCAATATCACGATTCCGGGTTTCGAAGCACTTCGCCATAATCCCAACGAACTGCGATCCATCGATATTGCTCGTTTGCTCAAACAACCACATGCATGGCGCAGTTTTTGTGATCAACTGATCCGTCATGCCACTGTGCAAGATCTAGTGATCCTACCTGCCATCATGGGCAATGGTGATGGGTTAACCTTACTGAACAAACTCAAATTGGAAACCAACTTGCAGTTGCATGAAGTCCCAACCATGCCGCCATCATTAATGGGCATCCGCATTGAAGAGACACTCAGCCGAGCTTTTTTAACCATGGGTGGTACCCATTTAAAAGGCGATAAAGTCATCAGTGGTGAATTTGATGGTAACCGTTTGACCGCCATTCATACTCAAAATCTCAATGATATGCCGATTCAAGCTGACCATTTCGTGATGGCTACAGGGAGCTATTTCAGCCAAGGTTTACAGGCTTCTCATCACGGTATTAGCGAACCCGTGTTCCAATTAGAGACGGAGAGCTGTCATGATCGCGCTCTATGGCGAAACCATGCCTTTTTCTCAGCAAACTCTCACCCTTTCATGACCTTTGGTGTGCTGACCAACACGTCACTGAACCCAACTCATCAAGGTAATATCATTACCAATTTATACTGCTGTGGTTCGATGCTCGCGGGTTATGATCCTGTCTTTGAAGGCAGCGGTGGAGGCGTTGCTATTGCCAGCGCTTACCACGCTACCTCTCAAATTATGGCTCAAACTCAATCTCGACCAGCCATTCAGGAGGTATTAGCATGAGCACCTCTTTTGTTGAAGCCGCACCCAAAAATACCTCTTTTGATCAATGCATCAAATGCACTGTTTGTACCGTTTATTGCCCGGTTGCTAAAGCAAACCCACTCTATCCGGGGCCAAAACAGTGCGGACCGGATGGCGAACGCTTGAGGATTAAAAGCGCAGAGTATTATGACGACCTACTCAAGCTCTGCACCAACTGCAAACGTTGTGAAACCGCCTGTCCTTCCGGAGTAAAAATTGGCGATATCATTGCTGTGGCGCGTGGCAAACATGGTAAAAAAACGCTGAGTCCAAAGCTGGTGCGTGATTACGTGCTGAGCCATACCGATCTTTTTGGCACGATCGCCACACCATTTGCACCGATAGTGAACGCTGCTACGGCTATGCCGATGGTAAAAAGACTGATGCACAAGACCATTGGTGTGCACGATCATAAATCACTTCCCAAATATTCACACGGCACGTTTCGTCGTTGGTTTAAGCAGAACTGCACACGCCAACCCCTGTATAACCGGCAAGTGACCTATTTCCACGGCTGCTACGTTAACTATAACCACCCGCAGTTAGGTAAAGATTTTGTCTCTGTGATGAATGCGATGAATATCGGCGTACGGTTACTGGATAACGAGAAATGCTGTGGTGTACCACTGATTGCCAATGGTTTTCACGATAAAGCACGTAAAAATGCGCTATTGAATGTGAAAAATATCGAAGCCGCGGTAGTTGATCGTCAAACGACGCTCCTCTCCACCTCATCAACGTGTTCGTTTACCTTACAACAAGAATACCCTCATGTTTTAGGGGTTGATAATAGTAAGGTGGTCAAACAAATCGAGTACGTCACGCGCTTTCTACTCAAAGAGTTCATGAGCGGTAATGCGCCTAAAATGAAACCCGTTAACTTGAAAGTGGTTTACCACACCCCTTGCCACCTTGAACGCAGCGGTAATGTCATTTTTACCATTGAATTATTAAAAATGATCCCAGGATTGGAGTTAGTGGTCTTAGACAGCGAATGCTGCGGCTTAGCGGGAACCTACGGTTTTAAAGAAGAGAACTATGACGTTTCAATGAAAATTGGCGCGCACCTGTTTGATGCAATCAAAACATCGCAAGCTGACTATGCGATTACCGATTGTGAAACCTGTAAATGGCAAATTGAAGAAAATACCGCGTTAGAAACCATTCATCCAATTAGCCTGCTCGCCATGGCGATTGCCTAGTTTATACACCTAGCATTGAGAGTAAAACAGGCCACATTGTGGCCTGTTCTCATACTGCTTGTACTGTGTGAACATTCGTTTTCTAAGCGTTATTTAGATAGCGGGCGCTGCTGGCAGTGCTCAATTGCATTGGCCAATAATTCTAACGCACTGGACTGAGACTCTGGTAACTGCGCTTGGCTACGGCTAATCGCGGTAACACGCTCGCCCCATTTGATGTGCCCAGCCCCCCAAGTTAAGCCCGCCCCGAAAGCAGCCACCAGCAGGTTATCATTCGGTTTGATTTTCCCTTGTTCTACCGCTTCACACAATGCAATAGGTACGGTCGCGGCAGACGTATTACCATAGTGTTGAATGTTAACGAATGCTTTATCTTGGCTAATACCTGATAAGTCACATAAGGTTTGAATGATGCGAATATTCGCTTGATGCGGGATCACCACATCGACTTGTTCGGTTGAAAGACCGGAACGCGCCAACACAGTTTGCGCCGCTGCGCCCATGCCTCGAACCGCGCGTTTAAAAATCTCTTTCCCAACAAAATCAAAATCCCAATACCCATTGTCAGCGGCAAAACGATCCATCGATGAGCCAAATTTAGGCACCGCCAAAATATCACGCCCTTCTGCATCACAACCGATTTGTGCATCTTGCAAACCCACTACTTTATCGGTTTTACTCAAGACAACAGCACCAGCACCGTCACCAAACAACACGGCGGTATCACGTTTGGTCCAATCAATGTAAAAAGAGAGACGCTCAGCACCCACCACTAACGCATGGCGGTAATGGCTTGCTTGCATTAAACGCGTCGCTGTTTCTAATCCATAAACAAAACCGGTACAGGCTGCATTTAAGTCAAAAGCGGCTGCATTTTTAATCCCAAGATTCTGTTGCACTTTCGAGGCAATATTCGGGATAAGAGAATCTGGCGAACAGGTTGCGATGATGATGAGATCAATCTCAGTTGCATCAATCCCAGCACAAGCGATGGCGTGTTGGGCGGCCACCGTAGCTAAATCCGAGGTATTCACATGGCTAATGCGGCGCTGTTCAATCCCGGTGCGAGTTTTAATCCACTCATCGGAAGTTTCAATAAAGGTGCTAAGATCATGGTTTGAGAGCGTTGCAGGTGGTAGGCATTTACCCCAACCTGTAATTTCGGCATAGAATTTTGTCATTGTTAACCTGTTTTTGTTGTATTTTCTAATGCAATCCAAAGACCTAAAATTAAAAACTCATTGTATGAAAGAGAAATGAGACTCAAAAGGTCTTTTTGATGTCAGTCAGTATACGCGCTTTTGCTCTGACGTTAAGTCTAGTGCGTTAAATGCGACTGGAGCAAAACACAAAAATAAAGAGAGGAAACCATGTCAACATTTAATACTCGTTGTCCTTCGTGTCACGCAATGAACCGAGTTCCGATAGAACGAGTGACAGAAAGCCCAAACTGCGGTAAATGCCAAGCTCCCCTGTTTGATGGAGCGCCCATTGAAGGAACGGAAGCCAATTTCGAAGCACTGCTTAATAGTCGCCAACCCGTTGTCGTCGATTTCTGGGCACCTTGGTGTAATCCGTGTGTGGGTTTTGCTCCGGTATTCAGTGATGCTGCGACAGAACGAAAAGGAAACATTCGCTTTATAAAAATTGATACTGAAAGTGAACAAAGCCTCGCCACAAAATTTCAAATTCGCAGCATTCCAACCATTATGGTGTTTAAAAATGGTCAACGAGTCGATATGATCAATGGCGCTTTACCAAAAAGTCAATTTGATCAATGGTTAAACCAAGCCATATTGAAATAATCTATCATTATAACCAATAATAAAGTTGGCATTTTTTATCGATTTATGCCAACTTTACTGCTCATTTCTCTTGCTTTATTTTCGATTAATAAAATTAATCGTTAAGAACATAATTTTTCGTTTTACATTTCTCAATATCAGCTCCATATTCGCCGCAAAATATCCCATCAATTCTGGTTTTGAGGCAAAGTCAATGGACAACATTACTGTGAACGCGTCTTCACCTCGCATTTCCGTTCCGGTCATTGCGCTATCGCTTTATGCGATTGCCTCAGGCTATTTAATGAGCCTGATCCCATTGATGTTGCCGCACTACGGGCTTGAGAGCTCATTGGCAAGCTGGCTTGCCAGTGTCTTTTACGCTGGCTTATTGATCGGCGCATTAGTCGTTGAACCTGTTGTCAACCGCGTTGGCCACCGAAACGCTTTTGTATGGTGCTTAGCGCTGCTCATGTTAACCATTTTTGCCTTACCTGCTCTGCACTATGCCAGTGCTTGGTTAGTGGCACGTTTTGTTGCTGGTATTGCGGTGGCTGGTGTCTTTGTCGTTGTCGAGTCTTGGCTATTACATGGTGATGAAAAAGGCCGAGCAAAACGCCTTGGTATTTATATGGCGGCGCTTTACGGCGGCACGGCATTGGGCCAATTAGGGATTGGTTATTTAGGCGTATCAGGCGGCGTGCCTTTCATTGCCATCATTACCTTGCTATTAATCGCCAGTGTGGTGCTGATTTATGGCGAATCTGACCAACCGTCAACTCAGCATGCCGTCAGCCTATCACTGAAACAGGTACTCAAACTAAACCATGCCGCCTTGCTCGGTTGCGGAGTTTCAGGGCTCACTTTGGGAGCTATCTACGGTCTAATGCCTGTTGAATTGGAACAACGCGGTATCAGCCATACCGATATTGGCAGCTTAATGGCGCTTGTAGTTTTGGGTGGCATGGCGGTGCAACCTATGGTGCCTTGGCTATCAAAGTTTTTGGGCCGAACACTATTAATGGCACTGTTTTGCTTGATTGGCTCTGCGGCGATTACCATAACCTTGTTCGATTCAACGATGATGATATTAGCTGCCAGCTTGTTTTTTTTAGGCATGGCGACGTTTGCCCTGTACCCAATCGCCATCAACTTAGGTTGTGATAAGCTCGATGCCAATTACATTGTCTCGGCGACACAAGTTATGCTGTTTAGCTACAGTATCGGCTCTGTGGTTGGCCCCGTGATCGCTGATTGGTTTATGCAAAGATCGCAAGGCTTAATGGGTTATCTCTTTATTGCTTTACTGGCGACTTGTATTTATATGTTGGCTTCAAGCCTCAAAACCAAACGCCAGTGGGTGGCGGGGAAATAAGTCGCAGCAAAGCCGATCATATTTTATCGCAAGGCGCACGGTTCAATCGTTGATGGCGATTTGATGCATGCGCCTTTGGTTTTTCTGGTAGTGCACGTTTTTCATGCAGTAGATGGCGGATCGCCAATATAGGGTGAGAGAGCAACATTCTTGGCCCTGCGTAACGCATCACCAATCTCATTTGTTCTTTCGGCTCAGGCTTATAGCAATGAATTGGGCAACGGTTGCAGGTGGGTTTATGTTGGCCATAAGGACAGCGATCTAAGCGTACTTGCGCATATTCCAACAAGGTTTTGCAACACGTACAGAGGCCAGATTGACAGCGATGATGGCGCTGACAATAAATGTTCACCATCGCCTCTACGGTGCGAAACTCACTGAGTAGCTCTCCCGTTAAAAGATCGCTATGCATTTTTTCCATTGCCAATAACTCCCATTGAGATCGCAGATAAAAACAAGTATCCTGCGCCACCTTGTTCCTCATGTACCCAAGACTTTGTGTCAAAGAGCAGACGACTATGAACCGCAAAAAGAAAATTAACCAAACACTGCAAAAGCATCTTAAAAAGAAGCATGCCAAGCTGCACGGCAGCAATAAGCCTCGTTATATTTCAAAAGCTGAACGTGAAAAATTAGACGCAGAGCAAGCCGCTTCAACCAGCACGGTAGATACCCAACATAGTGAGATTGTGCCTGCTGAAGGTGAGCTACAACAGTAAGTCTTGCTCGATTGGAACAAACTGGCTGGCGACATCAATAAGGCTTTGAGCCGTCAGCCTTGGTACTCCGTACACTTCTACTTTTTTGTTAAAACGCTGTTTAATCCGTTCGACCAATAGCTCGAAATCACCATCTCCTGATACCAGAACAATCACATCCGCTTGCTCTGCCAGCTCAATCGCATCGAGAGTAATACCGACATCCCAATCCCCTTTTGCACTGCCATCACGACGCTGAATGAAGGGCTTAAGCTGAACCTCAAAACCAATACCGCGCAAAATATGGTGGAACTGGCGCTGCTTAGGATCTTGGCTAGCAATCGCATAGGCATTGGCTTTGATCACCTCTCGCCCTTGAGTGGCTACATACCAAAATTGGTTGTAATCAAAATGCTGGCGGTACTTCTCTTTACAGGTGTAATAGACGTTTTGAACGTCGACAAGAATGGCAACTTTTTCCATGAGCTCTCTTCTCAAATAGAAACAAAAACAGCGGCTTGTTCGCCGCTGCTTTGCAAATTGCGCTTAGTATACGCCAAACCACTTCAATTTGTCGTGCAAGCGAGTCACACTGCCGACCACAATCAAGGCTGGGCTTTGTGCTTGTTGCGCTAAAAGGGGTAAATCGTCAAGCGAGCCCGTCAATACTCTCTGTTTATCTGTAGTGCCGCGTTCGATAATCGCGCAAGGCGTTTCTGCGCTCAGGCCAGCATCCAACAAGTTTCGTGTGATATTCGGGCACTGCTTTAACCCCATATAAAAAACCAAGGTTTGATTATCTTGCGCTAAACATCGCCAATTGATCGCTTTACCTTCTTTTTGTAAGTGACCCGTAATGAACTGCACACTTTGCGCGTGATCACGGTGCGTCAGCGGAATCCCCGCGTAAGCCGTGCAGCCTGCTGCTGCCGTGATCCCCGGAACCACTTCATAAGCGATATGATGTTCAGCCAGCGTTTCGAGCTCTTCACCACCTCGGCCAAAAATAAAGGAATCACCGCCTTTCAAACGGACAACTTTTTTACCTTCTTTGGCTTTATCGACCAGAATTTGGTTGATCTGATCTTGCGGCACACAATGAAAATCCAACTGTTTGCCAACGTAGATCATCTCCGCGCTGCTTGGCGCCAGATCTAAAATCGCTTGCGAAACTAAACGATCATACACCACCACTTGCGCTTGGCTGATCACGCGTAGCCCCTTAACCGTCAGTAGATCGGGATCGCCTGGCCCTGCGCCGACTAAAGAGACAAAACCGCGACTCGTTACACTGCTTACCATGATTACTCTCTACCTTATCGACAAAAGGATATCGTCATTAAGCGAGGTTAAACCTCACTTAACAATGGTTAGCCAAGGTTGCGTTGTGGCAAGGTTTTACCGTGAGTCATGTAAAGGCTTAACCCGGTAAATAACAAGCCGCCCACTAAGTTACCCAATGTGGCCGGAATTTGGTTCCACACCAACCAATCACCAATGGTAAATTCAGCCCCGAGCATCATACCAAGTGGGAACAGATACATGTTCACTACGGCGTGTTCAAAAACCAAACCGAAGAAGATAAAAATAGGTAACCACATTGCAACCACTTTGCCGCTCACAGTAGTTGATGTCATAGCACCGACAACACCTAGACACACCATCCAGTTACACAAGATGCCTTTCACAAACACGGTGATCCAGCCATTAATACCGTGTTCGGCAAAGCCAAGAGTGCGAGCAGTAGACGCTTTGATAAACGCTTGCCCAACCGCGCTCGGCTCGATACTGAAATTCATGGTGAAGGTTAGCGCCACTAAAAAGGCGACGGCAACGGCACCGATTAAGTTACCTAGCCCAACCAAGCCCCAATTCCGTAGAACGCCCGCTTTGGTTACTCCGGCGCGTTTTTCAAACAAAGCTAAAGGTGCTAAAGCAAAAACACCCGTTAATAAATCAAAACCCATTAGGTTCAAAATACAAAATCCCACAGGGAAGACCAGAGCGCCAACAATAGGCACTCCGGTTTGCACAGCCGCAGTAATGGCCACAGCGACTGCGATAGCAAGAATCGCCCCCGCCATAATGCCGCGAATCAGGGTATCGCGCGTTGACATGAAGATTTTGCTTTCGCCAGCGTCAATCATTGTTTGCACAAAATCGGCAGGTTTTACATAAGACATAATGGTCCTTATTGTCACCAAAGTTAAAATTAAAAAGGGAAATTGAATAGATAAAGGCTCCCAACCATCAATGCATCACCAAGAGAACTCGATGAACAAGGAACCTTTTTGCTATTGAATCTCATCGTCTCAAAAGCGGCTGTTAAGCCGCGACTTCGACCACACCGTCGGTGACTCGCGCGGCATAAGCTTTCACGCTAACGCGTTCATCTTCCATACATTGGCCTGTTATGAGATTGAAACGCTGCTTTTTAAGCGGGCTTGCTACCCAGAACTGCTCTTGATGTTGGCAAATAAAACCGCGTGACAACACATTGGCTCGAGCAAAGGGATCCATATTGCTTATCGCCATCACTTCTTGCGCTTCAGTCGGACGGAAGAGAGCCACTTGTTCACCATTAACCAGTGCACACACACCCGTTCCGGGAACAATGTCATTAATGTCACAGATGGCTTGAAATACTGTGTTATTGGCCATGGTTATTTCTCCAAAACAGGGGTAGAGATTGCCGAATCAGCAAGCGCAATGTGGAATATATCGCCTTTGGCTTCTGGGTGTTTTTCGCTATAAGTCGCAGGACGGTGCTGCTCACGAGCGCTGACGAACACGACGTTCTCATCGCGTAAATCAGAATTAATGAAGTGAGTAAAACGAGTTAATTGCTCAGGATGATTAAGCGTTTCTGTCCATTCACAGCGATAATCAGCAATAAGCTTCGCCACATCCGCTTCGAGTTGATCGTTAATGCCCAACTTATCGTCCACAATCACTTCACGCAGGTAATCAACACCACCTTCTAGGTTGTCTAGCCACACTGAGGTGCGTTGTAATTTATCGGCTGTGCGAATGTAGAACATCATGAAACGGTCGATGTATTTCAGTAGTGTTGCTTCATCTAAATCAGAGGCCAGCAGATCCGCATGTCGAGGCTTCATACCACCATTACCGCAGACATACATATTCCAACCCGCATCGGTCGCGATCAGGCCTAAATCTTTCCCTTGCGCTTCGGCACATTCGCGGGTACAGCCTGAGACACCAAACTTCATCTTGTGTGGTGTACGGATACCTTTGTAGCGGTTTTCAATCAGCACACCCAAACCGACGCTATCTTGCACACCAAAACGACACCACGTACTACCGACACACGTTTTTGCCATGCGCAGAGCTTTCGCATACGCTTGACCTGTCTCGTATCCAGCATCAATCAGTTTGCGCCAAATCTCTGGTAAATCGTCTTTTTGAGCACCAAATAGACCAATGCGCTGCGCGCCCGTCACTTTGGTGTAAAGTTTGTATTCTTGAGCGACATTCGCCAGCACCGCAAGCGCTTGTGGTGTGACTTCACCACCCGCCATGCGTGGGATCACCGAATAAGTACCGTCTTTTTGCATGTTACCCAAGAAGTTATCATTGGTGTCTTGCAAACTGACCAGCGATGGCGAGAGCACATGATCCCCCCAACACGAGGCCAGAATCGAACCAATTGTTGGCTTACAGACTTCGCACCCATAACCGCGTCCATGTTTTGCCAACATCTCATCAAAACGTTTGATACCGTTAATGCGGATCAAATGGAACAGCTCTTGGCGTGAATATGCAAAGTGCTCACAAATGTCGTTTTTGACTTCCACACCCGATTTAGCCAATTCCGCATTCAGAACCGACGTCACTAAAGGCACGCAACCACCACAACCGGTTCCTGCCCCTGTCACCGCTTTAATCGCGCCGAGCGTATGATGACCATCGGCCACGGCTTGGGCAATTTTCGCTTTAGTCACATCAAAACAAGAGCAGATCACCGCAGTATCAGGTAGTGCATCCGCGCCTAATGCCGGTTTTTCAGCGCCAGCATGCGCGGGTAGAATCAAGGTGTCTGGGTGTTTGGGCAGCTCAATATCATTGAGTTTGAGTTGCAGTAAATCGCCGTAATCTGACGTGTCGCCAACTAAAACTGCACCAAGCAGTTTTTTACCATCTTCAGAAACGATAATGCGCTTATAAACTTCATCTTCTTCATTTTGATAGACGTAGCTTTTACAACCCGGAGTTCGTCCATTGGCATCACCAATCGATCCCACCTTCACGCCCAGCAGTTTGAGCTTGGCGCTCATGTCTGCACCACTAAATTGGCTCTCATTGCCCACAAGATGATCAACCGCAACCGTTGCCATTTTGTAACCAGGAGCGACCAGACCGAAGAAGGTTTGATTCCAAGAAGCACATTCGCCAATCGCGTAAATATCAGGATCGGATGTTTGGCAGTGATCGTTAATGGCAACGCCACCACGCGGCGCGATGTCTAGGCCCATATCACGAGCTAATTTGTCCTGAGGACGTATCCCTGCGGAAAATACGATGAAGTCAACTTCCAAATCCGAACCGTCGGCAAACTTCATGGTATTACGAGCGGTCTCGCCTTGAGCAACGATCTCTAGCGTATTTTTGCTAGTGTGAACTTGCACCCCCATCCGCTCAATTTTATTACGCAGTTGTAAACCGCCTTGCAAGTCAAGTTGCTCAGCCATTAATACCGGAGCAAACTCAATCACATGGGTTTGTACGCCCAACGCTTTCAGCGCGCCAGCCGCTTCAAGGCCAAGTAAACCACCGCCTATCACTACGCCACTTTTGCTCTTTTTCGCGCACGTTTCGATGGCCTTTAGATCTTCAATGGTGCGGTAGACAAAGCAGTCTTTACTTTCATTGCCTTTGATTGGCGGTACAAAGGGATAAGAGCCAGTCGCCAAGACTAATTTGTCATAGCTCACTTCACGGCCAGTATTTGAATAGACCACGCGCTTTTCGCGATTAATGTTAACCGCCCGCTCGCCCATCAAGACATTAATCGCATGCTTTTGATAGAAACCCGGCTTAACGAGCGAAAGCTCTTCAGCAGTATGGTGCGAAAAGTAGGAAGAAAGATGGACGCGATCGTAGGCAACACGCGGTTCCTCACAAAAAACCGTGACATCAACAGCCGATGCCTCCATTTTTTCGACCAAATCTTCGATATAGCGATGGCCAACCATGCCATTACCGATAACAACCAGCTTCATCCTGCTCATATGGGTTCCTAATTATGGTAACGTTTCATTGAGCGAGATTTTTAATTATGAAAGAAAATGAATTACTGATGTAAATCAATTACAAACTCAAACTACCCTAAAGAGGTAGCCATAAAGAGGAGTATCAGAGAAAAATAAACACCTTACCGTGAATACTAGGGGCCGACAGGTATAGGAAGATAATTTATATAGTATGATCACTTCCAATCAAACCTGATCATTTACAACAAAACTTGTCAGTTTTCCTCTGTCAAAACACTTGGCAGAAGTTATATAAACAACTTAAACACGCTCATTATGCTTTAGAGTAGAAGCTTATGACGGCGTTGTTCCTCCCCCCTTTTAGGGGGAGGGAATTAATTTCGTGAGTATTGGGTATGCTATTTATGATGAGCGATATAGGTTGTTGGAATGTTTTTGCCCCGAAGCTTCTTACGCTTTTAAACACACCATGCATAGTTAGCCAGTTTTGGTATACAAAAAGGGCTCTTCTCCGCTTAGATGAGTCTATAAATTAACAATATAATCAGTAATGCATTGATTTATAATCACTTACCGTCTTATATCTCAGTGTTGTAGTTTGTCGTTATTATCTTCCGCTCTATTTAACTTTAAAGGCCAATCCGTACAGTCTGTAACGCTCGAAGAAAGCTCTCATTCAGTACTCGTCAAATGCAAGCGAGATAGACGCTGTAAAGTTGTTGACCCTGAGACTGGAGCACCGCGCACAGTCGACCACTATGTTCACCGTCGCCTGTCGGATTTACCTGTCAGTGGTCGCCCTTGCGTTATAGAAATTGAATTGGCTCAGACAAGAGATAGGCTCGGCCGAAGGTTGATTGAAGCGACTGATTTTGTTGATAAGGGGAGTCGTTATACCAAGAGATTCTGTCACTTTATTAGTGGACTATGTCGCTATATGAGCATCCACGCAGTGTCTAAGCATTTAGACATACGCTGGGAAACCGTGAAAAATATCGATAAAGCATTTCTGTTATCTACCTTGCCCGCTTTAGAGCCTAAGAATTTGACCAACCTTGTTCATATTGGCGTTGATGAAGTCGCCAGGGCTAAAGGCCATGACTATATGACCGTCGTTTATGATCTAGTTTCAGGACAACTTATTTGGGTTGACCATGGGCGAACTTCAAACGTACTCATCAACTTTTTTGAACAATTATCACCGCAAACGAGAGACGGCATCCAAGCGGTATCAATGGATATGGGGCAATCTTACCAATCAGCAGTGAGAAACGCTCTTCCGAAGGCAGACATCGTTTTTGACCGGTTTCATGTTATGCAGAATTACTCTCTTCTGATAAGGAAAGAGCGTAATAAAGCGTTTAGGAAAGGAACACATGACGAGAAGAAAATGCTTAAGGGGACGCTATTTTTACTCCTCAAAAATGCGCCGAAATTAAGCGATAATCAGTCAGATAGGCTAGATGATTTACTTGAAAGCAATAAGACTCTTTGTACGATTTATATGCTCAAAGAGCAGCTTCAAGCCTTATGGGATGAACGTCATTTTGACTTGATGATCGCAGCGCTTGATGCGTGGTGCCAGCTTGCTAAAAAGACGAGGATCTTGTCTCTCATCAACTTTGCAGACGCGCTTTGGGAGAGAAGAGTTGGGATCTGCAATTATGCAAAATATAAGCTGACGAATGCCCGAGTGGAAGCTGGGAATGTATCGATAGGCCTTCTTAGACGGAGAGCCCGAGGAGTCAGGGATACTGATTACTTTAAATTGAAGATTAGACAAACCTCAATCCTAGAAACTCACTCTACCATTTACCCAGAAATCAAGCTCATTTAAGCGGAGAAGAGCCCAAAAAGTAATGCGTGGCAAAACGCAAGACCTGACCCGTTGCCCTTTCTAAACGTTTGGTGGGCTGGCGGTAGTATCTTTTAAGCCTCATTAAAACAGTTACTCAGCATGTATACTAATGGCATACATTTAGCTCTTAGTACCGACACTAATGCTTAATCAAGCATATCTACTAACTTCGTTTAAATTTTACGTTAAGTAATTGGTTATCTTTGGTTTCAACTCCCTAGTAGGAGTTGAATGGATCTACAGGGTATATTACTACTTTAGGTTAAGTCACGATTCCTTGGTAGCGGTCACAAATTCCATTTCTTTCAGCTACTTACTTTGTAGTACAATCATACTCATATGAAGGTAATGTATCTCTAGGAATTATCATACATTTCCCAACCACTTGGTATAACCTTATGAATTTTAGGTATTTTGATGAATGATCTTGTGACAATGGGCTTGATTGGTGTTGCTATAGTAGCTGTTCTAGGTTTAGGGATCCGTGTTGTATTGAAGTTTAAATCTGGCAAAAGCGTTAAGAATAGTTTGAAAGATGTAGACATCGGTGGCGACTTTGTTGGTCGTGATAAGAAGTGATAAATGACTTTGTTCAATCAGCTAAGAAACGTTCTAATTAAAGGTGATTATGCAGGGAGGGACATGGTAAAGAATGTCCTTCCTAAGCCAACTCAACTTGACCACCTATCAAAAGCTTATAAAGATGAGGTCACTGGCGAGCAGCTGACCTTTGAGTTTATTGATGAGTTGCAACACTATAAGACCAAAAAAAAGAAGCGTAGAGACCTAGCACAGAAACTGTCTGATGTAGGTCTTTCAGAGTTTATTGAAGATGCAGAAGAGCTAAAAGAGCTAATTACTAAACTCATTTTAAAGTATCAACATTACAACTCAGCACAAAAAATAATCACTTATCTTCTTGCAGATGTTGAGTCTATTTTTAATACAGAGATTAAACCGAAGCTACACCCTAGTATTTCAGTATCTGAAGTGAAAGTTCTCTTAAGAACATGTGTTGAAATAGAGATCTCTGAAAAGTTAGGGGAAAATGTTTTAGAGATATACCATAGGCAGATTAATGGGATGGTATTTTATTTGACTGGTAACTGTCATCTGGAGTGGGATGAATGTTAGTTTATAACAAGTCTATAGACGTAAATCATACAGTCTTAAGGTTATCTGCTTTATCGATGGAGTTAGATGGAAAAGAAGTGGAAAAGGATAGGCTGAGAATTCTTGATTTTATTTTGGCACACCCTGTTCATATATCTAAAATGAAACTTGGTCGAGATATGGTCAAAGAAAGGAATGTGTTTAAGTCGTTTACTAATAACTATCAAAACTACAGTGATAATAACCTATTTGAGATTATGAAACCTGTTCAAGATATGGCTATTTGTTACTTAGAAACTCTAGGTGTTATTAGCTTTGTAAAAGAGACGAATAGATTAGCATTTAATTATGATAAAGTATCTCCAGAGATAAAAGATATTATTTCTAAAGAACTAAATAGTATATCATCACAAGCAGTGTCTTTTATAAAAAAGCACCTTATAGATATGGACTTAGTAGGTGATAATGGTTTGAAGTCTGCAAGTAACTTAATGGGATGTAAATATGATGCTATATAATCCATCATTAAGAGTCTCGAGGCTTATCGCTACAAAAAATAGTAGTTATATGTATGACGAAGACTTTCACCATGGAATAAATATTCTTAGCGGATGTAATGGTGGAGGAAAGACCTCAATTATCCAACTGTTAGTTTTTGGGATGGGGTATGAAGTAACTAACTGGAAAGATGAAGCTGGTGCATGCGATTCCGTATATGTTGGGCTTAAGGTAAATGGCATTGATATTACGATAAAAAGAGATATCAATGGTAAAGAAAAACAACCAATGTGGTTTTGTTTTATGCCAATAGCCGATGCTCTAAATACTGGGATTGAAAACTGGAAAAAACACTCATATTCATCTCAATACGATAGTATTAGCTTTTCTCAAAAGTTGTTTGACATTCTTAATATTCCTGAAGCCAAGGCGGATGCAAATAACAATAATGTTACTATACACCAAGTGTTAAGACTTATTTATGGTGACCAATCTAACGCTTCAGGTAATATTTTTAATATCGAGCCATTTGACTCTGCATTTAAGAGGGAGTCTATAGGTAACTACCTGTTAGGCTTGTACGATAACGATCTTTATGCCTATAAAATAGCACTTATTGAAGAAGATAAGAAACTCACCAAGTTAGTCTCAGAGATTACAGCAATACACTCGGTTGTTGGTAAAACGTCATTTTCTAGAGAGTATAGCTCCATTGAAGACGAAAAGAAGGACTATTTAAAGCAGATCGTTGAATTAAATCAGGATGTTATTAATAGTAAATTAGAGTCTTTTGGTGAATATAAGGATGAGAAGTCTACATCTGAAAAAATCGCTATTAACAACATTAAGCTGAAAACAAGCCTTTATGAGTGTGAGAGTGAAATAAGAACACTTCAGTATGATATTGAAGACTCTGGACAATTTATCTCAGAAATGAAAGACAAAAAATTAGCTATTAAAGACGCAATTGTTGTTAACAAATCAATATCAAACTTCTCTTTCCAAGTATGCCCTTGTTGTCAATCCAAACTGAACTCAGTGAAAAAGAATAGTTGCGGATTATGTGGTTCAGAAACTAATGATAAAGGTGAAGCAAACGAAAATTTATTGCGTATGTCAAGCGAAATAGATCTCCAACTTGCTGAGTCTAATCGAATAATAGAACGAAAAAATAAAAAACTTACCGTTCTTGAAGGAAAGAGAAAAGACTTGAGAACGCAGTTGAGAAAAAGTATTTCGGAAAGTTCGTCTGTCATAACATCTATAAATAACAAGAATGAATCAAAGATATTTGGTTGCTATCAGAAGATTGGTTATCTAGAAGAAAAAATTGAGAACCTAGATAGAATTGCTGAATTATTAAATTCAATAGCGGAGCTTACTGACGAAAGAGATAGGACTCAAAAGGCAGTCAACGATCTTAAAGATAAAATATCTAGAAAAGAAAATGTTTATAGATTGAGAGAACCTGAAGTTAGAGAATGTATTTCAAAGAACCTTATCTCAGTTCTTAAAAAAGATATTGGTTCGGAGGATGAGTTTGCTTCTGCTAAAAATATAGAATTTGATTTTGCCTCCAATAGTATATCAGTAAATGGTAAATCATCTTTTTCTGAAAGTGGTATGGTCTATTTATACAACTCATTTAGGCTAGCATTATTGATGACATCATTGGAGAAAACATACCTACGTGTTCCGAGGTTTTTGATTCTTGATGGTATTGAGAATGGCGGTATGGAAGATAGTCGTTCTAAAAATTTTCAAAAAGCTATTCATGATCTTCTTTCTGATTCTCAAGTTGAGTTTCAAATTATTTTTGCAACCAAGAGTATTGAAGAGTCGTTAGACAATAATGATTATATTGTAGGAACGACATTTACCAGAAATAGTAAGAGTTTGAATTTCAAAGCATCAAAGGCATAGTAATAAAACTATGTGAAAGTCTATAGATACATAGACTTTAATCATCAGTAAATAACTCAATGTTGTAGATAAGAGAATTTGGCCAGCCACATTTAGGATGGCCAAATCGTTGCAATACCAGAAGTAATCCGATAAGACAGGGTGCTCTACGGATGGTAACTCGGAATTGTCCAAACTTTTGTCAGGCCGATCTTCGCTGGCTCATTTTTGCCCCATTATGCTCCAGAGTGGAAGCTGAACCGTTCTGTTCCTCCCCCTTTCAGGGGGAGGTTAGGAGCTGTCTCTTATACACAAATC